>CAIMMO010000277.1 GCA_903842595.1 uncultured Alphaproteobacteria bacterium | reverse complement strand
GTGTTGCAACGCCACCCTGCCGGGATTCTCCGATGACCACCCCTCCCGCCGGCCGCGCCCCGGGCGCGCGCTGACTCTTGCGGTCCGCGCGCCCGAAGCGCTCCGTCAGCGAATTTACACCATCTCCGTGGACGCTACCCACCTCATACGTGCTGGCGCGAGAACTGCTGACCGTTCCCGACAGAATCCGGGTCTCGCAGGTCCCGCAGCTGCCGGAACGGCAGCCAGACTCGATGATGATGCCCTTCCTCTCGGCAAAATCCAGCAGCGTGGCGTCAGAGCCGTCCCAACTCAGCGACCGCTTCGAACGCTCGAACCGCACATCAATAGGGTCAGCAACTCCTGCTCGAACGCTCCGCTTCGCTGGCTCGAACGAAGCCGGGCCAAATGCCTCGAAGCGAATGTCCGCTTCAGCGATGCCAGAGGAGCGGAGCGCAGGAACGAGGCTGGCCATCATGGGCGGCGGGCCGCACACATAGAATCTGTGCCTGACGCCAGCAGGCAATGTTCGCTTAAGCAAGTTGAGGTCGATGTAGCCTGAATACTGGAAGTCCCTGCCTTCAACGTCGTCCGGGAGTGGCCGTTCGTACACGACCGTCACATGAATGTTGGGGTTCTTCGCGGCCAGGCCTTGAAGGGTATACCGAAATGCGTGATCGGCGCTGCTTCGGACACCGTAATAGAGGTGAATACTCCGATCAGGTTGCTCCGCATCGGCCCAGAGCAACATGCTCAGCATAGGGGTGATCCCTATACCTCCCGCGATGAGTACTGACGGGACGGTTGGATCGCGACCCAGATAGAATTGCCCCGATGGCGCCTTCACGCTCAGGATGTCGCCCTCTTGAACCACATCATGAAAGTATGCTGATGCGACACCGGGCGGCGCATCGGCAAAATTGGCCGGGGAAAGCGCTCTCTTGATCGTTATACGGTATGCGTCTGCGGTGGGTCTGTCCGAAAGTGAATAGCATCGCGTTACAGCCCCGGCTCTCGATCCCGGCAGGCCGGATGCGGCGGCAACAGGTACATCGAATGTCAGAAACTGACCGGGCAAGTAGGCTGGGGGAGCCGCACGATCTGTAAGCTCGAGGTAAAACGAACATTGAGAATGGGAGGCATCCTCCACGACACGGCGCGTGACTCGAAAATCTCGCCAACCAGGCCACGCGGGCGCCGCTGCCGATCCGGATTTGCCTTTAGCGATCGCGTTGTCGGCTTTGGCTTTTCGCCAGCCTCGAAAAGCTAGGCCAAAAGCGATCGCGAGCTGGAACGCAACAGCGAGAACAATGCACAACAGAAGTTGTAGCGCGGTCACTCTTCACCAGGGCTTCGGTGAAGCAGCATCGTGGCCGCTACCGCCATGCTCATCTCCAGTCGAATCGCCGGGGCACCCATCCGATCTCTAAACTTGCGGCCTGGAACCAGCCAGCGTGCGGGCGCAGACGCAGGCCTGACCCTACGCTCTACCTTTCTCTGCCCGCTGCCGGACAGATTTGACGTAGCGCAAGCGGAAACTGGTTCCATCACACAATGCTACTGCTCCGAGTGCGGCGTCGCTGGCGGAGAAGTTGGCAGCCATGCATCGTCGGTCTGGGCGCGCTGTTGCCTGCGAGAACCAGACCGAGCAGGCGGATGATCTCGCGCCGATCGTCGGCAATCCCGGATCAGCCCCGGCAGGAGCCGCGGCTGCGATCAGCTCCCCCAAAACATTCGCGGCATCGCTCTTAGTCACATTCGGCATGTCGACAAGCAATGTCGGACCGCTTCTGCCAGTCGCTCCGAAGGCCTTTAGCGATCAGCCAGCTGGCGCACAGTCTGGCGGTACTGGACATGTCAGAGTCTCGGGATGAGCGGAGGTGCGTCGCAAAGGCATGCTGGCTTTGTCACGCAGCGCGGCGCCAGACGAGTGCAGAATGTGCCTCTCGGCAAATAGATGGCAACCGGCTGTGCTTGAGGGCTGAATGACCTATGTCGGTTTGCAGCCGATATCCATTGGCTCCCGCCGAGAGTGGAAGCTTCGCGCAATGTCACACTGCAAGGCCCCTGGTGCTTTCGTCGTCAAGCGAAGTCAGTTGCGTTTAGTGCGAGGTGCGCTTGGTCGCGTCCTGCCCGCTGTCGGCATGGTCGCAACGGCTTGCATATTCGCAGCAGCATGCGCGCCACGATCAGATAGCTCGCCACTCGGCGATCAGCAAGTGGCGGCGGATGCTCCTAGTCCATCGCCGGGTCGGACTTACGCGGAGGCTGCCTGCGCCTCGTGCCACGCTGTGATCGCAGGTCAGACGCGCTCCCCCAATCCCAAGGCGCCAACGTTCGACATGATCGCCAACCTACCGGGCATGACGCTGATGGCGCTCAACGTTGTGCTTCACACATCGCACGAGACGATGCCCAACCTGATCATCGAGTCAGGGCGGATCGAAGACCTTTCGGCGTATCTCCATACGCTGAAGCGGTGAACGCCAAGCAACAAATGGTTGAAGACGGTCCCGCCCGCAGGTCTGGCCAACCGCTTGCGTCCAATTGTGCTGAAGCGGACGCTCCTGAGCGTCTCGCAAGCACCAACCCCTTCGCAGGAACCGGACAATGACTTGTACCACGATCTATCTTCAGCTGGCGCCCTATCCTGTACCCTCCTCCATTGGCGCTCTCGATTACGCAGCGCCCCGGCGAAACTGGTTGAAGCAAAGCTCAAAGTTTCGAGCTCTCGGATGGCCATTCGCGCGCCACCGAACCGGATCGTCGGCGCGATGATGTCGACGATGGCGCGCGAACCCGAGACGATAGCGAACACGACAACTCAAGTTCTTGAGTTCCACGTCCCGAACCAGGGCCAGGTGTCAGGGATCCCCTTGCAGCTTTCATACATGGACGAGCACGGGTCCGCAGGACTGAAGGACACTGCGTGGCTCGGCCGTGCGAGCGGCCTGTGCATTCCGCGGCCGTCGCCGGGTGAGGCCGAGTCCCGCCTCGATGTTGAGGATTGGCTGTTTGGATCGGGCCGTCCTTGCATTCTTTACCCAAAAAGTTCGATGCAATCATTTCCGGCGGAGAATATCCTGCTCTGCTGGGACGTCAGCAGGTCCGCCGCTCGCACCGTCAGCGACGCGCTCCCATTGCTACCCAATGCGAAGCGCGTTCGCGTAGCTGAGTTTCGGGGCGAGAAGGACATCCTGGTCGCCGCCCCAACGACACCCCTCGTCGCTTTCCTGGCGGATCACGGCGTCAAGGTCGAGGCTGAAGAGGTTGCGATTGGCAAACGGACGATCGGACATTCGCAATTTCTCGAATTCCTGCTTGGCGGCGCTAAGAGAAAACTGCTCGCCCAGTCCACCATCCCGCTCTTCATGTCGCGCCGACATTCGGTTCAGCCAAGATAGCGAAGCGAGACTGCATGGCCGAGGAACCGCTTGCCGGATTGAGCGCGGCAGAGGCCGCGGCGCTTCTGAAGACGCACGGCCCGAATACGCTGAGGACCATGAGGTCTCGCAGCCTTCTGACAATCGCGCTTGGGACACTTCGCGAGCCGATGTTCGTCTTCTTGCTCGTGGCTGCTTCACTCTATCTGGTCGTCGGCGATCTCGGCGAAGGTCTGTTTCTGCTTGGTGGCGCAGCCGTTTCGGTCGGGCTGGTCGCGTTTCAGGATGCACGCAGTGAACGCGCGCTTGCTGCCTTGCGAGAACTGGCCGAGCCATTTGCAGATGTTGTCCGCGACGGGAGCCAGGCACGAGTCCCCGCTCGCGATCTCGTTCCGGGGGACATCTTCGTTGTCGCGGAGGGCGAGCGAATCTCTGCTGATGCGGTCTTTCGTAAAGGCGACATCCTCACAGTCGACGAGTCCGCCCTGACAGGCGAGTCGGTCCCCGTCATCAAGCAGGCAGGGCCCAGGCACGCCAATGCAGCCGACAACGACCATCCCGAGGCAACAAACGCTCTGCACGCCGGAACGATGCTACTCGCGGGACAGGGTTTGGCGCAGGTCACACAGACCGGAGCTCGAACACGAATTGGAGCAATCGGCTCCGCGCTGTCTGGCGAAATGGAACGCACGCCTCTTCAGGAAACGACCGGCCGGCTTGTCTTGCTGCTGAGCGCGATTGCGGTCGTTTTCTGCCTGCTTGTAGCCGCTGCTTACGGCTTTGTTCGGGGCGATTGGTTTGCTGGAGGCCTTGCTGGGCTCACCGTCGCAATTTCCCTGCTTCCCGAAGAATTTCCCATGGTGCTGGCCGTTTTTCTCGCCATTGGATCGTGGCGACTTGCGCGTCATCAAGTGCTGGTGCGCCGCGCGGCGGTGGTTGAAACCCTGGGTGCGGTGACGATGCTGTGTGTCGACAAGACCGGCACGCTTACCGAAAACCGGATGAAAGTCGCAGCCGTCTGGGCCGATGCAAGGCAGCTTGGCGCCGATATGGACAGCACCGCAGGGGATGTCGCTCGGGTCGCTCGTCTTGCGTGTGCTGTCCACCCCGTCGACCCCATGGACCAAGCTATTCATGAGGCGCTGGAAGGTCACCCGGGATCGGCACTGACCAGCGCCGATGGTGAACCTGTGAGAAACTTTCCGCTGAGGCCCGATCGGCTTGCTGTCATCCAGTCCTGGCATACCGAAGCTGGGGCGGTATGGGCCGCGAAGGGCGCTCCTGAAGCAATCTTGCGGCTCTGCAAGTCAACGCCAGCCGAAAAGCGAACCGTAGATAGTGCGCTGGCTGGGATGGCGGCCAACGGATTGCGTGTTCTTGGTGTTGCGAGAGCCGAAGACGAGGCAAAGGCGATCAGCGAACCAAATGATGTGCCGTTCGAGTTTGTCGGGCTGATCGGATTTCTTGACCCGCTGCGAACAGATGTTCCAGCCGCGCTCGCCGAGGCCCGGGCGGCCGGCATCGACGTCTCAATGATCACAGGTGACTATCCTGCGACTGCCCTGGAGATAGCGCGGCAGGCGGGCCTTGATGTCTCTGGTGGCGTCCTGACCGGTTCCGAGATCGCCTTGCTCAGTTCTGAGGAGCTTTCAAAGCGACTCGCGACGGTTCGCATCTTTGCGCGCGTCACGCCGGACCAGAAGCTGGCGCTGGTCGAGGCCTTCAAGGCGCGCGGCGAGGTCGTCGCAATGACCGGCGATGGCATCAACGATGCGCCGGCGCTGGAACGCGCGCACATCGGCATCGCCATGGGCAAGCGCGGGACTGATGTCGCGCGCGAAGCGGCCGATCTCGTTCTTCTCGACGACAGCTTTCCAGCAATCGTCGGAGGCGTTCGGCTCGGCCGCCGTATCTTCACCAATCTGCGCAGGGCGCTGACCTATGTGATGGCGGTACACGTACCAATTGCGGGTGTCGCCTTGCTGCCAATCCTCCTGGGCATGCCGCCCCTGCTCTATCCGATGCACGTCGTCATGCTGGAACTGATCATTGATCCGGTGTGCTCACTGGTGTTCGAATCCGAACCAAGCGATCGCAAAGCCATGCTCCGACCACCGAGATCAATCAACGAACCGCTGTTCGGTCGCCCGCAAATCTTGCTCGCCGCCATGCAGGGCGGGGTCCTGCTCGCGGCGGTTCTCGGTATCTACGTGTGGTGCCTGAACACCGGTCTCGGCGAGAATCAGGCGCGCGCTGCCGGGTTCATCGTGCTCGTCGTCGGCAACCTTGCACTTGCCCTCGCCGACGCCTCGGACTCTTCAACTCGCCTCTTCGATCCTCGGCACAACGTCTTCTGGATCGTATCCGCGATTGCCGCAGCCATTCTCGTTGGTACCCTGACCATTCCCTACCTGTCGGACGTTTTCCGGATGGCCCCACCAGACGGGTTCTTCATCGCGATGGCAATCCTGATCGCGGTTGGCGCAGGTGGCTGGTTCGGTGCTGTCCGCCGGCTGAAACCGCCAGCGGCTACGACACCGACAGCGGGCACCATCAAGACAAACAGGTAGAGGCCGCTTTCAAGTGTGCGCGGCCGACTTGCAAGATCAAAATCCAGGCTGAGATCCGACACTGCCGGCCCGCACCAAAGCTCGCTTGACCAGTAATCCAGCTGGATCCGGCAGCCCCCGAACAACAAAGCCCTCCCCCGATCGAGAGATAAACGAGCCGAACACCGCATGGCAGGCAGGGAGCACGAGCTCGCTTCCGATGGTCCTGCTGCCCATGCCACGCCTCAGCTCAAGAGACCGCCTGTCGGACGACTGCCCCCCGATGTACCCCTGCGCTATTTCTTCTCCCAGACGACGGCGCCGTTTTTCATGACCCAGACCACATTTGTGGTGTCGGCGATGTCGGCGAGCGGGTCGCCGTCGATCAGAACCAGGTCCGCGATCTTGCCAATCTCGATGGTGCCGATCTCAGAGTCGACACCGATGGCCCTGGCGGCCTCACTGGTCGCAAGTTGCAGAACGCGCGCAGGTGAAATCCCAGCCTCGACATAAAGCCGCAGTTCGACATGCAGGGAATCTGCAAAGGTCACGAACGGGGAGTCGACGCCGGCCACGACGCGGCCGCCTGCATCCACAATGGCCTTGACGGCCTTCTGGACGGCCGGGATTGGCTCTGTGCCGTTGCGCGATTGAAGGGCCAGCGTTGGCGTCAACACGAAGCCGGACTGCGAGATCAACGCGATCACATCCTGGTAGATGTTGTTGAGGCGGGAGATCTTGGTCGAGAAGCCGCGCCGGCTGGTGCCGCCGACATGCTCCATCTGATCAGCGCCATTGGCCAGCGCCGGGTAAAGTTCATGTCCTGATATCGGAATCCCCGACGCATGCGCCTCGGCGATGATCGCCTTCTGAACCATGTAGTCCTCGCGCACATAGCTCTTCAGCATGTCAAGCTTGAGCGCAGTCGACCGCGCAACGGCGGCGCGGGCGAGTTCGATCGAGCCGACAGTTTCGGAAATTCCGTACGAGACCCGGCCGCCCTCATTGAGCGGTCCGGCTGCAAACACGCGGGGCCCGGAACGGCGACCTGCAGCTTCAGCCTCGCGGCGCTCGACCACTTCGTACGGGTCGGCGCCAGTCTCGCGCACGGACGTGATGCCATAGCTGAGCCATCGCTGGCCAAGAACCCGGCCCAGGCTGGTGGACTGGTGTGTGTGGCTTTCGATGAGGCCCGGGATCAGCGTCTGCGTCGAGGCATCAATCAGTGTTCCGGCTGGCGGCCTGGAACCCGCGGGACGAATGTCGGTGATGACATTGCGCTCAACCACAATATCCATGTCGGTGCGGTAGGCGAGGCTGGTTGCATCGAAGAGCCGTCCGGCGCGGATGGTGTAGCTGGTTGACGGTATGGCCCGGGTCCAGCTTGCCGATACCACGTCCTCGCGGAGCGTGCGGCTTCCTGCGTCCCAGACATTGAGTTGGTCGCCGTTGAGGAAAATGAGCTTCGACCCATCGGCCGACCAGCTTGGGTTTTCTCCGGAGTTGGTGATCTTGAAGGGCGCGCCACGAAGCTCACCCTGATCGTTGAGGCGCACAGTCCAGAGCTGGTCATCGATGCGGTAGACGATGTCGCCTCGGCTGCTCCATGCGGGACGGTTCCATTGTCGGCGACCCAGCGACCTGCCCTCTACAGGTGACACCCATCTTGTCTCGCCGCCGGCTACGGGCGTGAGCAACAAAGCATTGTGCCCCTCCCGGAACCGGCTGGTCAGGGGCTTGCGCGCCAGGATGGCGATCGTTGCTCCGCTGGGCGACCAGCTTGGCGCGCTCGGTCCGAATATCTCTTCAACGGCCCGTGTGATCTTGCCTGATGCAAGATCGAGCACCTCGACTGTACCAGCCAGAAAGATGGAAGCCCGGCTATCCTTCAGGAATGCGATCTTGCTCCCATCAGGCGACCACGCGGGCGCGTTGGCTGGACGGTCGAGGTCAGTCAGCTGGGCCAGGCTTCGGTCGCTCAACTGTATCGCCCAGAGGTCGGTCTTGCCTCCCCGATCCGAGGCGAACGCAATCTGCAATCCGTCCGGCGACCAGCTGGGCGACAGATCTATTGCCGCGTCGTCCGTGAGCTTCGAGACAGCGCCGGTGGCGACGTTGGCCAGCCAAAGATCACCGACAGCAGTGAATACCGCCTGCGATCCGTCCGGCGACAGTGCAGGATCGAAAACCCCGAGCGCCTTCTGCACGCTTGTGTCCTCGAAGTCGTAGGTCCGCCGCTTGTAGGCCGGGCGGCTGACCGTCACCGCTGCCTCGAACGGCGTCTCGCGGGCGACGCCACCCTTTGCCGGGAATGTCTTGATGCGGCCGTCAGCTGTCACCGTGACGCCGTCGGCGGTCACACTCGGCCGGAACGGAAAGATATCGCCAGCGCCGCTGATCTCCACGGGCCTTGCGCCGTCCACATCTGCGAACACAAGGCTCGACGCGTTCTGGCGAAGGCCGACGATGTAGAGGCCACGGCCATCAGGAGCCCAGGCCGGCGCACCGAGCGTTTCGGAAGAATGCAGGGCGCGCGGCGCGCCGCCGCCGAGCGGACGCACATAGAGTGTGTCTTCGGACCCATCCACCACGTAGGCCAGCTGCGTCCCATCTGGCGCGAGCGCCGGATAAACGACGTTGCCCGCTTTCTGGAAGTAGGCTGTGGTCGGGGCGACGTAGCCGGCCTGCCGCGCCTCGACAAGCTGAGTTGTCGCGCCAGTCGTCAGATCGAGGCTGATGACCGAGTAGCCGTCTCCGTCGACAGAATAGAGAAGCGACTTTCCATCCGGCGAGAAGACGGGATAGCGGGCATCGTTCGGGCCCGTGCTGCGCTTCGTGAGCGCGCCGCCGTCCGACGTAATCGTCCACACCGACCACGCGTCGTTCACGAATGCATAAAATGCGATCAGCTTTCCATCCGGCGACCAGGCTGGTTCCTGGGCGTCGAGTTCCGGCACCGTAAGTGCTTTCGCCTTGCCCCCACCGGCCGGCAGCGACCATAGCGTTCCCTGGATGCTGGCCACGATCAACTTGCCGTCTGGCGATACCGCCGCTGACATGTTGGTGCCTTCGGTTAGCACGATCGTGATGTCGGGTTCTGATGCGGGCGCTTGCCCACTCTCCCGGGCGGCGGGAGCGCCATGGCAGCTGACAAGTCCGCTGGCAATGGCCGCAGCCAGAAGCCTCAACCGCCAGTATCCCGGACGCTGGACGCTCATCGCAGTCTCCACAGATTCAGCCCGCACCAACCTACCCGTCTGCGCCAGAAGCCATAGCCCCATTTGTGCCCGGTGCGTTGCGTGTCGTCGTCCTCGAGCATGAGGGACGGATTTGATCTTCACTTCGGCCTCCAGGGGCATCCTCGCAGTGATGAACCGCGATTTGCGACTGCGGAAGACCCCGTCCCAGCCCACACATCGCGCCGGAGCGACTCCCCGAAAGATCTGCGTCGCCAATTGGCAACATGCAAACGCCGCTGATCAGGATCGGCGGGTGCTCCATACAGGTGCTGGTGGTTCGCGCCCTCGGTAGCGGGACAATTGATGGCGGCACGGAGGACCCTTTCGAGGAGCGCGGCGTTACAACCTGACCTCTCCCCGCGTCACCAGCGGCGGATACTCCACCTGTGGGCCAATATGGACGATGTATCCGGCTTAGTCGCCACGTCGATTGCCGCGGCGGACCCTGCGCCCATGCAGACCCGTCCCGCTAAGGCTGGGAGCATTGCGCGGCCAGTTCCGCACACAAAAAGGCGAGTGCTGCTGGTCGGCGTCCTTCTTGCGGCGGCCATAGCCCTCCTGGCTGGCTGGCTTGCCCTGCAACCGGCGGAGGTCGCCGCGCAGACACTGGCCGCAAGACCCGTTGAAATCGCGCTCTCGGTCGTGGGTCGGGTGCAGCCTCAGAACACGCTAGATGTCCGATCGCAGAACGCCGGAAAGGTTGTCCGACTTCTGCACGACGAAGGTGACGTGGTCGCCAGGGGCTCCAACCTTGCTGTCATCAGCTCAGATGTCGAGGCGGCCGAGGCAAACGGCGCCCGCTCTCGCGAGCAGGCAGCGCGGGCGGAGGTTGTCAGGACCGAGCAGATCCTGATGCGAACAGAGACGCTTGCAGCAAAGGGCTTTGCTTCACGCGCCGCGCTCGACAACGCGCGTGCTGCCAAAAAGTCAGCAGGAGCCATGCTGGCAGCCGCAACTTCGGAGCATCGCGCCGCGTCGGCACGGCTGAGCGAGTTTACAGTGAACGCTCCCATGGCCGGCATTGTCCTGCTGAGGCCTGTTGACGCCGGCCAGGTCATAACACCGGCAACCATGTTGTTTCAGCTCGGCTCGGTCGATGCGCGCGAGATCAACGCCGAGGTGGACGAAGCCTATGCTGATGATCTGAGGCCGGGCATGAAGGTGCGCGCAGCAGCCTCGGGCTCGAATGTCATCTTCGCGGCTCACATCACGGAGATATCGCCGCGCGTCGATCTATCCACCGGCGGGAGATCAATCAAGCTCGTCCCTAATGCCGATATGCCCCTGCCTCCTGGAAGGACAGTCGATGTGACCATCGTGATCGCCGTCCGTGACAATGCCCTCCTGGTTCCACGTGGCGCCATCATTGACGCCGGCAAGGATCCGCGCATCTACGTGGTAAATGCGAATGGCAGGGTCGATGAGCGACAGGTCAAGCTCGATCCCTGGCCATCGCTCGACGCCATCATTGCAGACGGGGCCGGGCCTGGCGACGTGATCGTACTGACGCCTGCTCTTACCCACGTGTCTGCGCGGGTGCGCGCGCGAGAGACGAGCTCCCTCACCTCTGATCCCGAAGACTAGCCCGTGTTTTCCTTTTTGGTCGCCCGCCGCTATCTCGGCTCCAATCCCTGGCAGACTGCGCTGCTTATCGCTGGCGTTGCGCTCGGCGTTACCGCCTTCGTGTTCATCACGGCGCTCATAAACGGCCTTGCGACCAGACTGACAGACGACGTCACCGCCCGAAGCTCTCACGTTTCGCTGGAGCCGGCGGACCGCGTCGCCCGCATCCTGCCCAACCCCAACCCGTATCTGAAGACTGAGGCTGTAGCGCTCGTATCGATGCTTCAGCGCAAGCAGATCAGGACCTGGGCTGCCACGGTCGCGCTACTGGAAAGTCAGGCTGGCGTCGCCGCGATCAGCCCCCAGATCACCGGAAGCGCCGTTCTTGTGAGAGGAGAGGCCGCAGCGCCCGTCGCCGTCACCGCGATCGATCCGGGGAACCTCGACGCCATCTCACCTGTCAGCCGCGAGATTGTGGCTGGTGATGCGCGACTCAACGCAAACGGCATTCTGATCGGGTACCGGCTGGCGGAGGCGATGGGTCTTTCTGTCGGCCAGCCTGTCATGTTCCGGACCGATCGCGGCGTTGAGCGCCTTCTTGTCATCGAAGGGATCTTCAGGTCCGGCGTTCAAAGCCTCGACGAGCGTGTGGCCTATATCTCATTGGAGACCGCGCGCGCCCTCTTCGTACTTCCCGCAGGCGTCACCAATATCGAGATCAAGCTCAATGACACAGGTCAGGCACGCGCCTTTGCACAATTCCTGAGTGGTGCGACGGGATTGCGGGCGATCCCCTGGCAGGACAGGAACTCCAGCCTGGCGGACGCCCTGACTGCCCAGGCACAGACCGGAACACTGATTCAGATGTTCTCACTGATATCCGTCCTGATCGGCATCGCCAGCGCCCTCAGCCTGTCGGCCGCTCGTCGCCGCAGCGAAATCGGCATCATGCGCGCCTTCGGCGTCTCGCGCCCGTTCATCGCATCAGTCTTCGTTGTGCAGGGACTGTTGATCGGAATCATCGGAGCATCGCTGGGGTGTTGCCTCGGCTATGGTCTCTGCAGCTGGCTGGCCACGTTCAGCAAGCCGGACGGATCGCTCGCGCTGCCGATTGCACCAGCCGAGGGCGGCTACGTGCTGGTAATCGTTCTGACGACAGCAGGCGCTGTTCTCGCCTCCGTCATCCCGGCGCGGTCGGCTGCCCGCCTCGACGCGCTGGAGGCAATACAGCAATGACGGCGGTTCTGGATGCTCGCGGCATCGGCATGACCTTCCGGAATGGCGATGAACTGACACCAGTCCTGTCCGACGTCGATCTCGCGCTTCAACCTGGGGAACTGGTTGCCCTTCTTGGCGCCTCCGGATCAGGCAAGTCGACGCTCCTATCTATTGTCGGGCTGCTTCTGCGTCCGACTGCGGGCGTAATCACAATTGGGGGCGAGCGCGTCGACATCCTTTCCGACGCCAAGAGTTCCCTGTTTCGTAACCAGCGCCTTGGCTTCATTTTCCAGTTTCACAACCTGCTGCCGGATTTCACGGCTATCGAGAATGTAGCCTTCCCGGCGGCTGCGACCAGCGGTGGCATCACGGGAGTCATGCGCAAGCGAGCCTCCGAACTCCTTGACCGCGTCGGCCTGTCGGACAGGATCGACTTCCTTGCAACGCGCCTTTCAGGCGGACAGAAGCAACGCGTGTCAATTGCCAGGGCCCTGATGAATCGCCCGGAACTCGTTCTGGCAGATGAGCCAACCGGCAGTCTCGACAGGGCCGCGGCCGATCAGGTTCTGGCACTCATGCGCGAGATCAATCGCGAGGACAGGACGACGTTTCTCATTTGTACCCATGATGAGAAAGTAGCCGCAGGCTGCGCACGTCGCATAACGCTGTTTGATGGTCGCGTCGACGACGCGCGAGCCTGACGGAATGCACAGGCCGGGCGTGACGCTCCCCGCCAGAAGTACCGATCTAGCTGCATGCCAGGCGGACAGCACGATCTCGCTGCCGACGGTCCTGCCGCGCATGCCCAGCCCTCAGTTGGAGAGACCGCCTACCGGACGATTGGCGCCGCCTGCTACGGCGGCCACTTGGCCACAATCGAAAGGCTGACTAGCCTGGAGGTCGCTTGATGGCGCCTGCGCAGCGGAGTCTTTCTGTCCTTTCTTTCCGTTTTGTTGTCCCGCTTGACGGGCTGACTCGCTCGCGCGCAAGCATGGGACATGAAGAAGACAATGAAGCCAGCGCACGCAACAAAAGCCGTGCCGCCTCCCGCGGCCGAACCGCGTCGCAGGCCGACGATCAACGATGTGGCGCGGCTGGCCGATGTGTCGAAGAAGACGGTGTCGCGGGTCATCAACCAGAGCCTGTTCGTCAACAAGGAAACGCGCGAGCGCATCGACGCGGTCATCAAGGATCTGGGCTATGCGCCCGATCCGGTGGCTCGCGGCCTGGCGTCAGGGCGCTCCTATCTGGTGGGGCTGATCTACGACAACCCGCACCCGCAGCATGTGGTCGACACGCAGCAGGGCATTCTCGACATCATACGTGGTTCGGGGCTGGAACTGGTGGTTCATCCGTGCAACCGGCGCGACCGGGATTTGTGGGGGGATTGAAGGCAGAGGGGTTGTCGCTCGACAAGAAGCTGGACCTGCGGGGTGCCTACACCTTCCAGTCTGGCATAGATGCCGGGCGGAAGCTGATGGGCCAGGCCGTGAAGCCAACGGCTATGTTCTGCAGCAATGACGAGATGGCGGCGGGCGTCTGCCAGGCCATTCGCGAGACGGGGCTGGAGATCGGCAACGACGTGTCGGTGGTTGGGTTCGATAACAGCCCACTCGCATCGCGGATGTGGCCGGCGCTGACGACTGTGTTGTTGCCGGTGAAGGCGGCCGGGCGAATGGCGTCTGTGCGGCTGCTGGGCGAGAGGCTTACGAAGGAGCCGCTGGATGAGGACCGCCAGGGCGAGGTGGATCCGCGGCTTGTGGTGCGGGCGTCGACGGGACCTGTGTTCAGATCGAACGACGCGGGCAAGACAGCACCGTAACCGGCCTTCTTAAATGTCCTACGGGTTACAACGAGGGCATTCACCGGGCTCGGCGAACTCGCAGATCGGCAGTCGTCTCTGTTCGCGCTCATGCTCACACGCGACGCACCTCAGTATATCGCCGCTTGGAATAGTGCTTTCTTCACCGCAGTCTCTGCACGGCAATCCTAGAGCAGGCCTCACTCTTCCAAAGCCTGGCGCATGGCACTGCGGGCATTCAGTCGCGATTCTGACGGCCAGCAGCGATGCCAGACGGGCAATCGCCCGCATGCGCGTTGGATTCATGTGAGCGCGCAGGTCGGTCGTGATGCGAGCGCGCCCATCCTCTGATATGCGGCCAGCCCGATCCACTGCGTCGACAAGCTCGTCGTATGAAACGATGCCTTTGCGGGACCGTGCACGCTCCGGGTGAAGCTTCCACCACGGGCTCGCTGTCAGGTTTGGCGCCACCACGAGAGCATGGTTCGGAAAACTGACGCGCGGCAAGAATGGCTCCAGCTCGGAGGCGCTCACGACCACCGCTTCATCGTGACTGATCTCTTCAGCGATCAGGGCCTCCGTGATGATCAGATGGCGCTCATCGTCAACGAAAACCATCAACTCCAGCCCGGCGCGGAAGAACGGGATTTGCGGATGCGGACCGAATGATCCTTCGCTGGCGATCCCGAGACGAAGACCGCTCGCACGCATTCCGATGCGAGCCTTGCGGATCGCGACGTCCCGCATCGTTCCGACCCGTAAGATTTCGCCTGTGAATGTTCCCAACGCATCGGTATCGATACCTGCTGGCGTCATGACGTTCAGTCCAAGATGCGCCAGCATCGCTGGCGCGATCACGGTCTCCTTGCCATGCATGGTTGCAAGAGCTGCAGTTTCACCACGATAGCCTTCGAACATCTAAGGGAATCCCCCCGCTTGCGGGCGCCAGGCCATCGCTGAGCAGTCATCCTGCCCCACGATCTGCCTGGGCACCCTCCGATCAGGCCCATTCGCGCTTACGCGCGTGGGCAACTCCGAAGGCTCGCCCTTGCTATTGGCCAGCGGACGTGGGTTCCGGCATGGCCGAGGAATGCAAGTGGTCGATTTTCCAGTCATTCCCCTCGAACCGGTAGATGAACGAGTAGCGCGCCCGAACGTCACGCGCCTTTCCAGTGGCCGGATCTGTCAACGTTACGGTCCAGGTGCCCACCCGAGACGCTGTGTTGCAATCGATCTCGATTGTGCTGCTGTCGATCTTGCCGACGGGCTTGTTCTTCAGGAAGCTCACGAAGTAGTCGCGAACGCTTGCGGGTGTCGTGCGGGGCGTGTTCGAGACCGTCGCCAGCAGGACCGGTTCAGCGGTGAACAGGCCCGTCACAACGCCTGGGTCAAGCGTCGCCCATGCTGCAGAGAAGCGGCTGAATTGGCTTTCGATGTCGCGGCTGGTCACCACCGGGCAGACTTTGGTTGTCTGGTTCGCGGGCTGTGCCATAGCCGGGCCGGCCGCGAGGCTCGAGATCACGGTCAAAGCTGGCAAGAGAAGAAGGCTTTTCATGAAGGCTCCTTGAAGTTGGCAGTTTTGAGAGATTGAGCGAACGATGGGTATTGAGGATCGGTTCAGGGTACGTGCGGTTTTTCTCTAGCTCCAAAGCCACTGTGCTGCTGCCGTGTAGAGCGCGATGCCGATCGTCAGGTTGAAGGGGAAAGTGATGGCCAGCGACGCTGTCACGAATACGCCGGGGTCCGCGTTGGGGACGGCGAGCCGCATGGCCGCGGGCACCGCGATGTATGATGCGGAGCCGGCCAGAATGGTGAGCAACGCGGCATTGGCAGGCCCAAGCCCGGCGAGATAGCTCACACCCAGCGCCAGGCTGGCCGACAGCACGGGAAAGCCCAGGGCGAAAGCAACCACGCCCGCGGTCAGCTTGCGCCCTCCCTCCATGAGCCTTCGGGCAGCGACGAGCCCGAGGTCGAGCAGGAAGAAGCAAAGGACGCCCTGGAAAAGCGGGCCGACGAAAAGTTCGATCTTGGCCATGCCGGGCTTCCCGGACAATACCCCCACCAGAAAGCTGCCCAGCAGCATGACGGTAGCGGCCCCGAAAAAGGCGTCCTTCAACACGTGTCCGCCTTGCCCCGACTTTATCTCGCCAGAGCGGTTGAGTAGCAGGATCGCAGTCAGGATCGCTGGCGCCTCCATCAAGGCGAGCACCGCTGCCATGAAGCCGTCCGGAGCAAGACCGAGGCTGACCAAATGCTGCTGACCTGCGGCGAAGGTAACGACTGACACCGAACCGTAGGTCGCCGCCAAAGCGCATGCGGTCGACCGATCGAGTCTCGGCATCAGCTTGAGGATAAGGAAGGCTGGGATCGGCATGAGCGCGCTGAGCGCAAGCCCGATGCCGCCTGCAATCAGGAAATCGTTGCTGAGGCCGGCAGCCCCCGCCTCCACTCCGCCCTTGAAGCCGATGCAGAGCATCAGATAGAGCGAAATTGTCTTTGAGATCGGCTCGGGAATCGCCAGATCAGACCCCGCAAACGCGGCGGCTGCGCCGACGAAGAAGAACAGCACTGCTGGCGACGTCAGGAGCGCCAGACTGGCGGACAGATCAAACATGCCAGGACCAGTTACGTTGACGAAACGGCTGACAAGGCGGGCATGGCAAGATCGACAACTGGCGCTCCGATGGCTTGATCGACGCGAGGCTTAGGCGGCGCGCTAAATTGCATCCAGTTCAAATATTGAAATGTATCGTTCTGTTTTGTATAAGTACTGACATGTCGGTCCTGAACTACCACCATCTCAGATACTTTCTCGCGATTGCGCAGGCAGGCACGCTCACCAAGGCGGCCGAGCGGCTCAATGTCTCGCCCTCGGCGGTGTCAGTGCAGGTGCAGGCGCTCGAAACGCAGCTTGGACATGCTCTGTTCGACCGCCAGGGTCGAGGACTGGTGTTGACCGAGGCTGGACGCCTGGTCCTTGAGCGCGCCGAAGCAATCTTCGATGCCGGGCATGAGCTGGTGAGCGCCGTCAAGGGCCTCGACGCAGCCAAGCGGACAACCGTTCGGATCGGCGCGATGGCGACTCTGTCGCGAAACTTTCAGGTTACCTTCCTGCAGCCGATCGTGGGCCGGGCCGATGCGAGGATCGTGATCCGCTCAGGTTCAATGCGTGAACTGCTGCACATGCTCGAGGCCCATCATATTGATGTTCTGCTGACCAACACCCTTCCACCGCGCGACGAAACGACCGCCTGGACGCCGCATATCATTGCGGATCAGCCGATCAGTCTTGTCGGGCGCCCCCTCGGGCGTGGAAAGCGAACCGGGGTGAAACACCTGCTGGCAACCGTCCCACTCATTGTGCCGACAATCGAGAACCACATTCGCGGCGAGTTCGACGCCTTCGCTCAACGCCTTGGCGTCACGCCTTTGATCGCTGCCGAAGTCGACGACATGGCAATGGTACGCCTGCTCGCACGCGAAGGCCTGGGCATGGCGGTCGCGCCCCCGATTGTCGTACGTGACGAACTTGCAGCGGGCGACCTTCGTGAGTACGGGCCCCTGCCCGGGTTGAAGGAAACGTTCTACGCAATTACGCCAACACGCCGATTTCCCAATCCGTTGGTCAAGGAGCTCATGAACGCCCAGGGCAAAAAGAAGACGCTGCCACGTGACGGGCTCCGCTGACCGGGATTTATTCCTTCAAGGCGCGATGCCACTCTCTTGAGTCATCGACGGAGGGCTTGCCGGCTAAAGCGGCAGGTTGTCATGCTTCTTCGCCGGGTTTGACAGTTGCTTCGTTTTCAAGGTGCGGAGCGCCCGGATAATGCGCTTGCGCGTATTGTGCGGCATGATCACGTCGTCGATGAAGCCGCGGGACGCGGCGACATAGGGGTTGGCGAACGCGTCCTGGTATTCCTTGGTGCGTGCGGCGAGCTTTTCGGCGTCGCCCGCGTCGGCGCGGAAGATGATCTCGACGGCGCCCTTTGCCCCCATCACGGCGATCTCGGCTGTTGGCCAGGCGAAGTTTACGTCGCCGCGCAGGTGCTTCGAACTCATGACGACATAGGCGCCGCCATATGCCTTGCGCGTGATGACCGTCACCTTCGGTACAGTAGCTTCGGCGTAGGCGAACAGGAGTTTCGCGCCGTGCTTGATGAGGCCGCCATACTCCTGCTTCGTCCCCGGCATGAAGCCCGGCACGTCGACGAATGTGATGATCGGGATGTTGAAGCAGTCGCAGAAACGGACGAAGCGCGCGGCCTTGCGGCTTGAATCGATGTCGAGCACGCCGGCCAGGCTCATCGGCTGATTGGCGACAAAACCGACCGTCGTCCCTTCCATCCGGCCAAAGCCGGTCAGGATGTTCTTGCCGAAGTCCTTGCCGATCTCGAAGAAGTCACCCTCGTCGGCGACCTTCTGGATCAGCTCCTTCATGTCGTAAGGCGTGTTCGGGTTTGCAGGCACCAGGGTATCGAGGCTGGGCTCGGCGCGCTCGGGATCGTCGAAGGTGGGAATGGTCGGCGGCTTCTCGCGGTTGGAAAGTGGCAGAAATCCAATCAGGCGTCGCATCTGCGTCAGCGTCTCGATGTCGTTCTCGTAGGCCCCGTCCACCACGCCCGACTTCTGCGCGTGCACGCGCGCGCCGCCCAGCTCCTCATGAGTGACAATCTCGTTGGTGACGGTCTTCACCACGTCGGGGCCGGTCACGTACATGTACGACGTGTCCTTGACCATGAAGATGAAGTCCGTCATCGCAGGGCTGTAGACATCGCCACCTGCGCACGGTCCCATGATCACGCTGATCTGCGGGATGACGCCGGACGCCAGCACGTTCTCGAGGAAGATGTCGGCATAGCCGCCCAGCGCCTCGACGCCTTCCTGGATGCGTGCGCCGCCGGCGTCGAACAGGCCGATCACTGGAGCGCCGGCCTTGATCGCGGCCTTCTGAACCTTGACGATCTTCTCCGCATGCGCGCGCGAGAGCGAGCCGCCGAAAACGGTGAAGTCCTTCGAGAACACGTAGACGATGCGGCCGTTGATCGTCCCCCAGCCGGTGACGACGCCGTCGCCCGGGATGCGCTGGTTCTCCATGCCGAAATCGTGGGAGCGATGTTCGACAAACATGTCCCACTCTTCGAATGAGGCTTCATCGAGCAGCAGCGCAATCCGCTCACGCGCGGTCAGCTTGCCCTTGGCGTGCTGG
>CAIMMO010000276.1 GCA_903842595.1 uncultured Alphaproteobacteria bacterium | reverse complement strand
TCCATCGCCTCAAGCACGATGCGCTTGTCGATGTTCTTCTCAGCCGCGACCGCGTTGGCGATCTGCAGGATTTCCAGCTTGTTTGCTGAAATTGCGCCGGTTGCCATTTTTCCTAGTTCCTCTTGCCGTCGTCTTGTTCGGTATCGTCGGCGCCGAGCTCATCCTCGTCGCCTTCAAAATCTTCCGCGTCCTCGACTTCGACATCGTCGAAGTCCTCTTCGAGCTCTTCGCCGAGACCGACGATCTCGTCCTCCTCGTCCTCTTCCTCGGCTTCACCCGGTGGCGGCGCCTTGGCGCGTGCGGCCTGAATCAGCTTGTCGGTGAGCACCATGGTCGCCTTCGCCATGTTGACCACCGGCAGGCTGGCGCTGCCGCCATCCTTGAGGTTCAGCTCCACCACCCCATCCGTCTCGCTGACGATCCAGCCGTGGAAACGCTTGCGGCCATCGGGGCCGGGCATACCGAGTTCGACCTTGATCTCATGGCCGAGCCAGTTGGCGAACTCGCCAGTGCGCGTCAGCGGACGGTCGATACCGGGGCTCGAGACTTCGAGATGGTATTCGGTGGGGATCGGGTCTTCGGTCTCGAGCACGGGCGAGATGGCGCGGGAGAGTTTCGCGCAGGCCGCCACCGACATCGTGCCGTCGGGGCGTTCCGCCATGATCTGCAGCGTCGGCGGCTGTCCGCCGAGCATGCGCACCCGGACGATATCGAGGCCGAGGCCGGTGGCCACGGGCTCGATCATGTCGAGGATACGGATTTCAAGTTCACTCTGCGCCCGCATAAGGGGTGCGTTTCCTTCGGGTTTGGCCTGAAAACACGTTGGGATTCGGGCCGTAAATGCGAAGCGGCGGCCCAGTTCCCGGGGCCGCCGCTTCGATGTGAGAACTGGTTCGAGGGGGCATATAGGCGCTGGGGCCCCTGCTGTCCAGCCGTCTTTCGCGTCCGCCTTCTCCCCATCCCGCCACGACAGTCTTTTTCCAGCGCGAACCATGCGCTAGGCCACCCGAATGGGGAAACAGCCGGGAGCACCATCGATGAAACGTCACCTCTTCACAGCGGCATCCGCCGCCATTCTGGTGCTGGCAGCCGCCTGCGCGCCAGCAGCGCCGACAGCCGAAGTAGCCGAGACACCACCGCCGCCGGTTGTGGCTGATCCAAACGAGACGTCGCTGACGATGGCGGCCGAGCCCGCGACGCTGGGCTTCAATCCGGCCGCATTCGAGAAGGCCAAGGCTGATCTCGAGGCCGGTGTTGCGGCGGGCAAGATTCCGGGCGGGCTGTTTCTCGTCGCCAGGGGCGGCCAGGTGGTGAACATAACGACTGTCGGCGCCGAAGGTCCGGGGGACGCAGACCCGGTGACGCCTGAGAGCATCTTCCGCGTCTATTCGATGACCAAGCCGATCGTGTCGGTTGCGACGATGCAGCTGGTCGAGGACGGCAAGATCGGACTTGATGACCAGATCTCGAAATACATTCCCGAGTTCGCCAATCCGAAAGTGCTGGTCGGCAAGGGCAAGACGCGCCCTGCGGCGCGCGAGATCACGGTACGCGACCTTCTCTCGCACAAGTCGGGACTCATCTATGGCGTGTTCGACCAGGAGAGCGAGCTTGGTAAGATGTACATGGCGGCGGGCGATATCCGCACGGACATCTCCGGGCTTGAGTTGGCCAGGGCGATCGCGGCGCTACCGCTGGCCTTTGATCCTGGCACGGCCTGGCGTTATTCGCGCTCGAGCGACGTGCTGGGCGCGGTGATCGAGGTGGCGGCCGGCAAGCCGCTCGATGCGCTGCTGGAAGAGCAGATCTTTACCCCGCTCGGCATGAACGACACGCACTTCTATCTCGAAGCGGACGAGGCGAACCGCCTCGCCGAACCGCCGACCACCATCCCGCCGCTTTCGACCGTGAAGGTGAAGTCACCGATGATGTCGGGCGGCGGCGGGCTCAACTCGACGACGGAAGACTATTTCCGCTTCGTCGAGATGCTGCGCGGCAAGGGATCGTATCGTGGCGTCGAGATCATCAGGCCTGAAACGCTTGAGGCGATGCTGAAGGACGAGATCGCGACGGGCGTCGATCGCACGACGTGGTTCTATGACGCCCTTCCCGGCTCCGGCTTCGGGCTCGGCTTCGGCCTGATCCCGATCGATCCGCGCGACCCGGCCAAGGGCAAGTACTTCACATGGTCGGGTTATGCCGGCACCAACATGTGGGTCGATCCGGTGAATGACATCACCACGATCTTCATGATGCAGAACAACGAAGCATCGGCGGATTTCCGGCCGCTGCACGCCCAGTGGGTGTATGGCGGTTACGCGCCCGCGACCACATCCGGACCGGCCGCACCGGCCGCCCAGGCGCAATAACAGACAGACCGAGACGACATGCAGCAGGCCCGGCTCGCAAGGCCGGGCCTGTTTGCATCTGGCGCTTGGTCGCCCACGCAATAAGGTGTGTGCAAGAGAACGAGGAGACACCGGGATGATGAACGAAGAACACATGAGCGAGCTCAACGACCTGCGCATGTCGGAAAAGGGCCGTCCGCTCTATGAGAAGGTGAAAAAGCACATCGCAGAGAACGTTGCTCCGATCCTCGAGGAGTTCGACGCGCTCGACCACGAGAAGACCGACCGCTGGTCCTGGCATCCGCGCCAGCTCGAACTGCTGGATGGCGCAAAGAGACAAGCCAAGGCTGCCGGGCTGTGGAACTTCTTCCTGCCCAACGCCGAGACCGGCGAGGGCCTTTCCAATCTCGACTACGCCTATATCGCCGCCGAACTCGGCAAGTACCATCTCGCCTCCGAATCGCTGAACTGCTCGGCGCCGGACACCGGCAACATGGAAGTGCTGGAGCGGGTCGGCACGCCCGAGCAGAAGAAGAAATGGCTGGAGCCGCTGCTGAACGGCGAGATCCGCTCGGCCTATGCGATGACCGAGCCGAACGTCGCCTCGTCGGATGCCAAGAACATTTCCACCTCCGCCGTGCTCGAGGGCAATGAGTGGGTGATCAATGGCGAGAAATACTACATCTCGAACGCTGGCGATCCGCGCTGCAAGATCATGATCACGATGGTGAAGACGAGCCCGGATGCGCCGGCGCATCTGCAGCAGTCGCAGATCCTCGTGCCGATGGACACGCCCGGCGTCAAGGTGATCGGGCCGATGCATGTTTTCGGCGCTGACCATGCGCCGCGCGGGCACATGCACATCAAGTTCACGAACGTCCGCGTCCCCAAGGAGAACATTCTCCTCGGCGAGGGCCGCGGCTTCGAGATTTCACAGGTTCGCCTCGGGCCGGGCCGCATCCACCACTGCATGCGCACGATCGGCAAGGCCGAGGCGGCGCTGGAGATGATGATCAAGCGCGGCCTGTCGCGCGAGGCCTTCGGTCAGCCGCTGATCAAGCTGGGCAAGAACCCGGAAGTCGTCTCGCGCGCCCGCTACGACATCGAACAGATGCGCCTGATGGTGCTGAAGGCGGCAAAGGCGATGGACGTGCTGGGCAACAAGGAAGCGCGCGTCTGGGTGTCGATGGTGAAGTCGATGATCCCGGAGATCACCTGCCGCATCATCGACGAGGCGATCCAGGTGCATGGCGCGACAGGCATCTCGCAATGGACGCCGCTGGCGGAACTCTATGCCGACGTACGCCACCTGCGCTTTGCGGACGGTCCCGATGAGGTGCACCACATGGTGGTCAGCCGTGCGGAGATCAAAAAGTACGAGCCGGGGCGGAATGCGCCATAGGCGTCAGGGGTCCAGAGTGGTTCGCATCACATCGGGACTATAGAGCGATCGCTCGCCCTCCTGGACCAGCGGGACGCCAAGCCGCGCCAACTGGCCGGACAGGTCGGGCGCTGAGCTGCCGGCGCGAATCCTGTCGGCGGCTTGCGCAAGAAGGGCGCTGAGCTCTTCGAGCTGCGCCCTCGCCTCGCCTTTGCCGATGAAGCGCTCATGCAGACGCTCGAGCCGTTCACGGGCGGCACGGATGTAGAAGAGCTTCGCGTCGGCGGGCGCCTCCTCGAGCCTGAGGATCGTGGACGCTGAGATGACGGCAGCATAGTCGCCAGCGTAGTCCGCCTCCACGGTTGCGGATGGATCGGCGCAATGGGCGACATCGAGGCTGTCGAGATAGGCGAGGACGGCCTCGAACACATAGGCTGGCGGCGGTTGTCCATCGAACTCCTCGACGATAAGGCCGCGCATCTTGTCTTCGAACTGTTTCGACTTTCGATCGCTGATCTGGCCGCCCTCACGCGTGGCAAGGTCCGGGATTGGCACAGGGTCGAATGCTCCGTTGCCGCGCACTTTCGAGAAGAGGCTGGAGGTGACATCCGCTGTGCCGGGAGCGCCGGAGACGCCGGCGATGAAGAAGTCTGCATTGCCGCGACCATTGATGTGGCAGGACGAGCACGACAGCCCCATCCGCGCAGCCGCCCCGCCGAGCAGGGCGGGCGATTCGAATGCGATGCGGCCGAGCGTGAGTTCAAGGGTCTTTGCAGTTGGCTGTTTCGGCGGCGCAGGCTCGCATGCGATCGGCGCAACGGTAAGCGCCTTTACCGCGTCGGCTTGCGGGGCGATCCAGCGCAGGGCGCGCAGGCTATCGGACGTGACGGGCGTTGCTTCAGGCGCGCTTGCGCAGGCCGCCAGCGCAAAGGCCAGGCCGACGACGACAATTCTCAGGATTTCGCTCCGGCGATCCAGCGGCGGAGCTCCTCGGCTTCCTCGCAACCGAACTTGCAGATGCGATCGAGCTTGACCAGCTGGGCGTTTGCTTTGCCGAGCTGACCGGTCTCGACATAGTATTCGCCAAGATACTCGTTTGCGCCCCTGTGTTCGGGATCGAGCTTCAGCGCCGCCGAATAGTAGCTGATCGCCACGTCGTAGTTGCTGAGCTTGCGGTTGGCGAAACCCTGATAGGTCAGCACGTCGGGATGCGGGCCGAGGGCGACGCCTGCTGCACGCAGCGACCAGAGCGCGTCCTCATAGCGGCCCTCATTGATGAGTCCGGCGGCCTGAAGATAGGCGGCGTCGCCATCGTTGGCGGAGGCGAAGTGCGTCATGGCGCCGGAGAGCTGCATCGGGGCGGAGGGGTTGGCGATCGCTGCATCGACCTGCGCGATAGCAGCGTTGATGGCCGCGGCTTCGGCGCAGGCGCCGGCGCATTTCACCTTTAGGGCTTCAAGCGCCGTCTTCTGTTCGGCCGCCTTGCCGGCGTCCCCCTGCTTTGCTTCAACCGCGCCGAGCCAGCCGCGCGCCATGGCGTGGTTGGCGTCGTACTTCACCGCGTTGCGAAGATACTTCCGGGCGTTGCCGAAATCCTGCTGGCCGATCTGCGCCAGGGCCATCATGAAGTTGGCGTTCGCGTCCTTGCCCGCCGCATCGAGCACATCATCAAAGGCTTTCTCGGCCTGCTTGTAATTCTGCGCCTTGAGGAATTCGAGGCCCTGCGAATAGCGCTTGGCGGGATCGGCCCGCGAGCCGGACGCGGAGGGGCCGCTACTTCCGCCTCCCCCGCCCGATCCACCCCCGCCAGCGGCAAGCGCCGGCGTCTGGGCGAGTATGGCGATCACGGCAGTGGCGATCACGAGAATGCGGCTGGATTTCATAAGGCGTCCTCCCATCTGGACGCGCGCAGCCTATACCTTTCGCGATCCCTGAGCACGCGGAAAAAGCGCTGGCGGGGGTGACGCCGACGTAAGCTAATCCTCGCCCTGCAGTGCGAAGATGGTCGTCACAAGCTCGATGATGGTCATTGTCTGCATGCCATTGGCCTCGTGGTCAGGAACACCGGCGCGATCACGGATGGCGATGGTGAGTTCGTCGTCCTCGACCTCTGCATCGCGCAAGGCTTCGCGCGCCGCGGCCTTCAGGAACGCCCTGATCGATGCTGGATCTCCGCCGGTGACAACCGGGTTCTTCTCTGGGGCCTCGCGTAGCGTCACCCCTGTATGTTTCGCCGCCAGTGCGACGAATTTTTCGGGCTCGAGCGGCGGCAGCAGAAAGAAGGCGGCGCCTTTCGTCAGCGCCAGCATCACATGAAAACGGCCGCCCTCGGTGTCCTCCCCGCCATCGGCCTGCAGGAGAAACAGATCGTCGCCCATCGCGATCGGAGCGAAACGGGTCGGTTCCTCCCCTTCCTTATCGATCATCATGAGGTGGGTGCGCGTCGTGCTGTCCCAGCCAATCCGCTGGCACCCTTCGGCCGAACTGACCATATAAGGCGGGCTGCTTGCGGTCGCCTCGCAATAATCGCCGGGCGCAATCACCGGGCGGGACGGACGATCGGCCATTGGGGCAAGATCGATGTCGGACCGGTAAGCACAGCCGCCGACGGCAAGCGCCGCCAGTCCCAGAGCCACCAGTCCCGCCGCGAGCCTGCCAATCATCTTACTCCTCCCATGATGCCTGACACTGGCCTCTCCCTTGGGCGGAAGGAAGGCATATGGGCCAACCGGCGAGAACGTGGCGGGAACGGCCCGGCGATCGCCTGTTGGGTGACTGCGTCGAAACGATCAGGAACGGCCTGGATGGCGCGCAAACAGCGATCCGGCCCCCAAACGGGGCCCAAAGGTTGCCGTCCGGCGGTGTGTTACGCGGAATATCGACTGGAACTGCTTGAACGCGGGCGGCATCCGACGGATGAAGGCTCTTAACGCATTCGCGACGCTTGGTCCGCAGGGCCTGCGTCATGGAGGCGTGACAGATATCTCTTGAGCCTGAACTGCCAGTTCCCATATGAGCCCCAGCCCGCAGGGACTTCACGGTTTCCTGCGCGTATTCAGATTGTAGACCTAGGGGTCGTCCAGGCCGGGTGCTGCTCGTCAGGCCCAGACCATGGATGGGGCGGCCGCCGCAGAAAGGACGTTTGTAGAATGGCTAAGATCATCGGCATCGATCTGGGGACAACCAACTCCTGCGTGGCCGTCATGGACGGCGGACAGGCAAGGGTCATCGAGAACACGGAAGGCGCGCGAACGACCCCCTCCGTCGTGGCGTTCCAGGATTCGGGCCAGCGCCTCGTCGGCGTCATCGCCAAGCGCCAGGCCACGGTAAACCCGCGCTTCACCTACTCGGCCATCAAACGCCTGATCGGGCGCAATTTCGATGACCCGATGGTGAAGAAGGACAAGGACCTCGTCGCCTACGAGATCGTCAAGGGTCCCAACGCAGACGCCTATGTTAAGGGCCGCGACAAGGATTACTCCCCCCAGGAAATCTCCGCCTTCATCCTCGGCAAGATGAAGGAAACCGCCGAGGCCTATCTCGGCGAAAAGGTGACGCAGGCCGTCATCACAGTTCCCGCCTACTTCAACGACGCCCAGCGCCAGGCGACCAAGGACGCCGGCCGCATCGCGGGCCTTGAAGTCCTCCGCATCATCAATGAGCCGACGGCGGCTGCGCTGGCTTACGGCCTTGAGAAGAAGGACAGCGGCAAGGTCATCGCCGTGTACGACCTCGGCGGCGGCACGTTCGACGTGTCGATCCTCGAGATCGGCGATGGCGTGTTCGAAGTTCTCTCCACCAATGGCGACACCTTCCTCGGCGGCGAGGACTTCGACAACCGGCTGGTCGAACACATCTGCGACGAGTTCGAGAAACAGAACGGCGTCGACCTTCGCAAGGACCTGATGGCGCTGCAGCGGGTCCGCTCCAAGGCGGAAGAGGTGAAGAAGGAACTGTCCACCGTATCGCAGGTCGACATCACCGAGCCCTATATCACGGCGGGTCCCGGCGGCCCGGTCCACCTCAACATGAAGCTGACGCGCGCAAAGCTCGAGGCCCTCGTCGAGGACCTGGTGAAGCGCACGATCGACCCGTGCAAGAAGGCGTTGTCGGACGCCGGCAAGTCAGTCTCGCAGATCGATGAGGTCATCCTCGTCGGCGGCATGACGCGCATGCCGAAAGTTCAGGAAGCGGTTAAGGCCTTCTTCGGCAAGGAGCCGCACAAGGGCGTCAACCCGGATGAAGTCGTCGCCGTCGGCGCGGCGATTCAGGGCGGCGTTCTGCAGGGCGATGTGAAAGACGTCGTGCTGCTCGACGTGACCCCGCTGTCGCTTGGCATCGAGACGCTGGGCGGTGTGTTCACGCGCCTGATCGATCGCAACACAACGATCCCGACGAAGAAGTCGCAGGTCTTCTCGACTGCTGACGACAACCAGTCGGCGGTGACGATCCGCGTGCTTCAGGGCGAGCGCGAGATGGCGGCGGACAACAAGCTGCTCGGCAACTTCAACCTCGAAGGTATCCCCCCTGCTCCGCGCGGCGTGCCGCAGGTCGAGGTCACGTTCGACATCGACGCCAACGGTATCGTCAACGTGTCGGCGCGCGACAAGGCGACGGCCAAGGAACAGAAGATCACCATCCAGGCCTCGGGCGGTCTCACCGAAGCCGAGATCCAGCAGATGGTGAAGGACGCGGAAGTCAACGCCGCAAACGACAAGAAACGCCGCGAAGCCGTCGAGACGCGCAACCAGGCCGAAGGTCTGGTGCATGCGACGGAGAAGCAGCTCGCCGAACATGGTGGCGCGATCAGCGCACAGCTGAAGAGCGAGATCGAGGGCGGCATCGCGACGTTGAAGGCCGCGCTTGAGAAGGACGACGCCGCCGACATCAAGGCCAAGAGCCAGTCTCTGGCCGCTGCCGCGATGAAGATGGGCGAGGAGATCTACGCCAAGGGTCAAGGACCTGAAGACGGCGGCCCAGATGCAGGCGGCTCCCCCAAGGGCGGCGGCGACGATGTCGTCGATGCCGACTTCGAGGAAGTCAAGGACGACAAGAAGAGCGCCTGATCTCGATAGACGGCGGCGAGTCAGACAGTGTCAGGTCAGCTGAACAAATGAATGGGCTGTGGCCGGGTGGGGACTTTAATCCACCCTGGCCATGGCCCATCTTGTTTCAGCGGTTGCTAAGGTTCGGCTGCAATACAGAGTTAATTGCATGTCCGCGGGGATGAGCATCTTGGGCAAGGTCCGCCAGCTTTTGTTTTGGGCGTCACGATGAGCGAGCGCTCCTATTATGATGTTCTCGGCGTCGCGAAGGACGCTGATGAGAAGGTTCTCAAATCCGCCTTCCGCAAGAAGGCGATGGAGTACCATCCCGACCGCAACAAGGGGTGCGCGGACTCGGAAGCCAAGTTCAAGGAAATGTCCGAGGCTTACGAGGTCCTGAGCGATCCTCAGCGTCGTGCGGTCTATGACCGCTTCGGCAAGCAGGGCCTCAACGGCAATGGCGGCGGCGGTGGCGGCGGCGGCGCAAACGCGCGGCCGGAAGACGTCTTCCGCGACGTGTTCGGCGACGTGTTCTCCGAGTTCTTCGGCGCTCAGCAGCGCAATGGCCGTGCCGGACCCGCGCGCGGCGCCGACCTTCGCTATGATTACGAGGTGAGCCTCGAAGACGCCTTCCACGGCAAGCAGGCGGAGATAACCGTGCCTGCGACCGAGGCGTGCGCGCCGTGCAACGCGACCGGCGCCGAGCCGGGCACGCAGCCCGAGACATGCACCACATGCCATGGCCATGGCCGCGTGCGGATGAGCCAGGGTTTCTTCACCATGGAGCGGACCTGCAGCCGCTGCCAGGGATCAGGCTCGGTCATCAAGACGCCTTGCCGCCAGTGCGGCGGGCGCGGCGCAATCCGCAAGGATCGCACGCTGTCGGTCAACATTCCGGCGGGCATCGAGGACGGCCAGCGCATCCGCCTGTCGGGCGAGGGCGAGCCCGGCATCAAGAACGGCCCGAAGGGCGACCTCTACATCTTCGTCTCCGTGCGCGAGCACGAGCTGTTCGAGCGTGACGGCCAGACTCTGTTCGCGCGTACGCCTGTGCCGATGGTGACCGCGGCATTGGGCGGCGAGATCGAGATGCCGACGCTGGATGGCGCGCGCATGAAGGTGTCGATTCCCGAAGGCGCGCAGACCGGCAAGCGTATGCGCCTCAAGGGCAAGGGCATGCCGAACCTGCGCGGCGGTGCGAACGGCGACATGGTCGTCGAGCTCTTCGTCGAGACGCCGACACACCTGTCGGCCAAGCAGAAGGAACTGCTCAAGCAGTTCGCGGCGGAATGCTGCCCGAGTGGGAAGTGTCACCCCGAGAGCCAGGGCTTCTTCAGGAAGGTGAAGAAGTTCTTTGATCAGGAAGATAGCCGAGCTTAGGGTCTGACCGCTGGATTCTCAGCGCCCGGGTCGGACGCAAGCGTGAACCGCGCACCCTCACGTCGGTGACGGCGCGACCGGAAGTGGCTCGCCATTTTCGTCGTAGATCAGGTCGCACTGGATATCGACGGCCTGCTTCTGCGCCATCGCGACCGGACCTTCGTAGATTCCACAGGACAGCAGATTGTCCTCGTGGGTCTTGCGCGCCGAGTAGACGTTGACCAGCACCTGTGGCGCGCCCTCGACGTTGGGCATTTGCGCGGGATCGAAATTTGCTGCGGGAACTGTGACGGTGGCGCTCTCGGGCGCGACCTCGAGGAAATCCTCGCCGAGCGGGATCTGGCCCATCTCGTCTGCCGTCGGTAGCGCCGCTGCATTGGGGGCGCCCCAGAACATTCCGGCGACGATGATACGCTCCCTGGTGGCGACCAGCTTCTCGGCAGCGCGCGGTGTCAGTGTGAGCTGCACGTCGAAGGCATAGGGGCCGGGAGCGGCCGCCACTTGCGTCCCCGGGTCTCCGGCCGTGGGGGCGGGGCTGCAGGCCAGCAGGGGCAGGACAAGGGAAAGCGCTGCGATCTGTTTCATGCTGGATGAACTGAAGCGATTGGCCCGGCAGGTCAAACGCCTCGCCCTCGCCTGTTTGCGATTTCCGGCTATAAGGCGGGGCATGAGCATCAGGATCGCAATTGCGGGCGTGGCCGGCCGGATGGGCCAGGCGCTGGTCAGATCGGCCGGCGCGGATTTCGCGATTGCGGGCGGCAGCGAGCGGGCCGGGTCGGATGCACTGGGGATGGCGCCGGGCGGGTGGACGGTCAGCGACAGCGCCGTGAGGGCGGCCGAAGCTGCCGATGTATGGATCGACTTCACGACGCCGGCAGCATCGCTGGAAGCGCTGGAGCAGCTGAAGCAGACTGGCGTGAAAGCCGCGATCATCGGCACGACCGGGCTGTCGCCCGAGCAGGAGCTTCTGGTGGCGGAGCACGCCAGGCGCATCGCCATCGTGCGCGACCGTAACTTCTCGCTGGGCGTCAACCTGATGATCGGGCTGGTCGAACAGGCTGCGGCCAGGCTGAAGGCCGACTGGGATATCGAGATCACCGAAGGCCATCACCGGCGGAAGGTGGACGCGCCTTCGGGAACAGCTCTGATGATCGGCGAAGCGGCGGCGCGCGGACGCGGCGCTGCTCTGGGCGACATTCGCGTTGCGCCGCATGATGGGCAGAGCGGCCCACGGAAGGAGGGTTCGATTGCCTTCTCCGTGATCCGTGGCGGCGGGATCATCGGCGATCATGAGGCGGCGTTCATCTCGGACGAAGAGGTGCTGTCGATCAGCCACCGCGCGCTCGACCGGGCGATCTTCGCCAAGGGTGCGCTGGCGGCTGCGAAATGGGCGGTCGCGCAGAAGCCGGGTCTCTATGCGATGCGGGACGTTCTGGCGCTCTGATCTGGCTGGCGCACCATTTGCGCTTCTGTTTCAGATTGTTTCCGGGCTTTCACTTTGCGTGTGGCCGCCGGCCCGCTTAGACAGGACCTTCACGGCCGGGACGAGCTTTGGCGGTGATAGTGGTTGGGATGGGAGTGGGCGCGCGGCATGACGCAGGCGCCGAGCATTTTTCTGTCGGCACGGACGCAGCTCAACCGGCTGGCCCTTGGCCAGGTGAGAGCGATCGACCTGCTCGAAGAACACCTCGCCCGCTTTCTGGCGGCGAACGCGGCGGTCAACGCCGTGGTGCGCACCGATCTCGATGCGGCGCGGACGCGCGCGCGCGCGCTTGACCAGCTGCTGAAGTCCGGCGCGCCGACCGGGCCGCTGCATGGCTTGCCGATGACGATCAAGGACACGTTCGATGTCGACGGCATGCCGGCGACATCCGGCGCGCCGGAATACGCCAAGCGCCCTGCCCGGACCAATGATGCAGCAGCGGTTGCGCGCCTTCGGGCAGCGGGCGCCGTGATATGGGGCAAGACAAACACGCCCTATCTCGCCGGCGACAGCCAGACATCGAACCCGCTGCACGGGCGTACGTCGAATCCATGGGACCTGACGCGCACGCCGGGCGGAAGTTCTGGCGGTGCAGCTGTGGCGCTTGCGACGGGGATGACGCCGCTTGAACTGGGCTCGGACATTGGCGGAAGCCTGCGCTTTCCGGCGCACTTCTGCGGCGTCGCTGCGCTGAAGCCGACCTTCGGACGCGCGCCGATCATCGGCCATGTGCCGCCGGCGCCGGGATCGCTGGCCGTGCGTGATCTAAACGTGGCGGGGCCGATGGCGCGGGACGTCGCCGATCTGCGGCTGATGTTCAATGTGCTGACCGGGGTTGCCGATGCGGCCCAGCCGCGGCGTTCGTCACTGCGGGCGTTGCGGATCGGCGTGTGGGCAGAGGACAAGGCATTTCCAGTCTCCGCTGACTGCCGCTCGGCGGTCCAGACAACCGCGGAAGCGGCAGGCGAGCTCGGAGCGCAAGTCCTTGTCGCCAAGCCCGACCTGGACGGAACGACGCTGATCGACCTCTACCTGCAACTTCTTCTGCCCTTGCTGGCTGCCGACATGCCGGGGCCCTTGCTGAAGGCGCTGGAGGCTGGCCGACCGATCGCGAAGATCATGGCGCGAGGTGAACCATTTGGACGCGGCAAGTGGGCGGCGTACTCGGCTGCGACGCATCACGACTGGCTACGCGCTGACGAGAACCGGCGCCGGCTGAAACGCACGATGTCCGACTTCTTCTCGCGCTGGCACGCGCTGATCACGCCGGTCGCACCGACTGGCGCCTTCCCGCATGTCGAGACGGGCGATGCGGTGACGCGCGTGCTGAGCGTTGACGGCAAGACGATGCCATATCACATGCTGCACGGCTGGATTGCGCTGGCGACGGTTTGCCACCTGCCCGCAGTGGTGATCCCCGTGCCGCGCCGGCCGGGCCAGTTGCCGTGCGGCGTTCAGATCATCGGACCGGAAGGGCGTGACGAGGATGTGCTCGCAATCGCCGAGGCTATCGAGGCGCAGATGGGTGGGTTCCAGCGCCCGCCGGAGGATGCGCTGAAGGCACTGCCGACGATGGTAAGGCCGAAGCCGAAGCCCGCACCCAGGCCGGCTAAGCAGGTGAAGGCCAAGCCCGCGAAGGTGGTGAAGGCCAAGCCCGCGCCGAAGTCGAAGCCGGCGAAGAAGTAGGCGGGCCTACCAGCTGCCGATGTTCGGCGCGCTTGCCCATGGCTCGGCCGGCGCAAGGGCTTCGCCCTTCTGCAGGAGCTCGATGGAGATGCCGTCGGGCGATCTCACGAAGGCCATGCGGCCGTCGCGGGGTGGGCGGTTGATGGTGACGCCGAGTTGTCGGAAGCGCTCGCAGGCGGCGTAGATGTCGTCGACGCGGTAGGCCAGGTGGCCGAAATTGCGGCCGCCGGCATAATCGCGCTCGTCCCAGTTGTAGGTGAGCTCGACCATTGGAACACCGGGCGGCAGGCGCTCCTTCCCGTCATAGCCGGCGCGCTTGATGTCGTCCGGCGAGGCAAGAAAGACGAGTGTGTACTTGCCCTGCGGATAGTCGTTACGCCGGACTTCCGTAAGCCCGAGACCGGTGCAGAAGAATTCCACGCCGGCGTCGAGATCGCCGACGCGAACCATGGCGTGGAGGAATTCGATGCTCATGTGGTGTCCTGCGTATGGCGTTCGTGGCGGGCGTCGCTGATCGCCTGCATCAGGCGACGGGCGAACGTCTCGCGCTCACGCGGAGTGAGAAATTCGCCGAGCGGATAGACGCTGCGCGACGTGGCGAGGCGAAGGGCGTTGGGGCCGGTGGCCGTCCGGTCGAACTCGACGCGGGTGAAATGGGACGCCATGCTGGCCCGCCTCTCCCTGCCCCAGCCATCCACCTTGCGGACATCGACCTCATCGGCCGTGACGCGGACATAGGTGCGCGCGGTCTGGGCGCGGAAGGACCATCGGAAGACCAGCCACAGCGCAAGGATTTCGACGCCGAGAAATCCGACGACCGGCCAGGCGCCCACGAGCAGGAAGCCAAGGCCGAACACGGCGCTGAACACGCCGAGGATCAGCATCACGCGGTTGAGGCCGCGCGTTGAAAGCGAGCGTGGGGGCTCCAGAACGGCGTCGAGATAGACGGTGGCCATCGCGCAGAGATTAGGCGGCGACGCGCAACGCGCAAGAGCCGGATGACAATGCCTGCGGGCTGGGCTTTAGAGAGGCATGGCGAAGGCGGCGGCGAAAAGGAAAACGAAGAAGCGCGGACGCAGCTTCACGCCGGAGATGGCGGGAGAGTTGTTCAGGCGGCTGGCCCAGCACCGGCCCGACCCGAAGACCGAACTTATCTACACCGATCCCTACACGCTCGTGGTTGCAGTCGCCCTGTCGGCGCAGGCGACGGACGTGTCGGTGAACAAGGCCACGAAAGAGTTGTTCAAGGTGGCCGATACCCCGGCGAAGATGGTGGCGCTCGGCGAGGATGGCGTTTCAGGCTACATCAAGACGATCGGACTTTGGCGCGGCAAGGCGAAGAATGTGATCGCGCTGTCGAAGATCATCATCGAACAGCATGGGGGCAAGACGCCGCGGACGCGGGCCGAGCTGGAGGCGCTGCCTGGGGTGGGCCAGAAGACGGCAAGCGTGGTGCTGAACGAGGCCTATGGCGAGGCGACGATTGCAGTTGATACGCATGTGTTCCGCGTGTCGAACCGGACCGGGCTCGCGCCGGAGACGACGCCGGAAAAGGTCGAGAAGAAGCTGCTGCAGGTCACGCCTGAGGAATACAAGCGCGGGGCGCACCACTGGTTGATCCTGCACGGGCGATACACCTGCCTTGCGCGCAAGCCGGAGTGTCCGGAGTGCGTGATCCGCGATCTCTGCCAGTTTGAGGCGAAGACGGGGGAGTAGTCAGCGCTGGGCGTAGGGGTAGCAGCGCGCGCGGGGCAGCGGGATTCTGACATGGCGGGCGAGCGCTTCGATGGCGTCGCTGTGATCCTCATAGGGGTCGGCGTTTTCGGGGCCGACGATGATGATGGTGAAGTCGCTCGACGGTCTGGGGCCGGGCGGGAGCATGGCTGTGGCGAGGCCCGAGCCGTCTTCGGCGCGGAGCGTCATGAAGACGGGCATGGTGCGGGCGATGTGGCTCTTGAGGCCGATGTCGCGCTCGAGCCCCTGCCCCGGCGCATAGCTGCGGCGGGCGCGCTGCTGTGCGGTGAGGCAGTGTTTTTCGACAGCGTGACGCATGAGGCGCGACTCGGCGGCAGCCTCGGCCTCGGTTTCGATACGGAACCAGGTGCGCCCTTTGGGGGCGTCGCAGATATACTGCACGCGATGACGTCTCCAGCTGCCAAGGTAGACAGGCGCGATGCACGGCGGAAGGGGTGAGGTGCAGATGCGAGGTCGCGATACCTGCGATACGAAGGTCAGAGCCGCTTCTTCAGCGCGGCGCCGAGCATCGCGCCGATTTGGGGGCCTTCCTTCGGGAACAGGAAGGGTTCGATGACTTCGAGTTCCATCAGGAGGAGTTCGCCGCCCTGCCCGCGCACCATGTCGACGCGGGCATAGAGCGGGGGCGTGGCGAGGGCGGTGAGGACCGCTTGCGCGGATGCGAGGTCGGCCGGGGTTGGGTCGATGGCTCGCGATGTGCCGCCATAGGCTTCCTGGATGCGGTAGTCGCCTGACCTGGCGCGCTTCAAGAGTGCGTGGCTGAAGGCGCCGTCGACGAAGAGGAAGGAGTACTCGCCTTCGGTTGCGATGGAGGCGATGAAGGGCTGAATCATGCCAGGGCGATCCATTACGGGCCCGGGCGCGGGGAGATTGCCGCGCGTGTAGCGGACCTGGGCGCGGGCGCCGCCGCCGACCTGGCGCTTCAGCACCACGTCGTCGCTGCCGAAGGCGGACATGGCGTGGACGATGTCGTCGTGCGTTGGCGTCTCGGGCCAGAGCGTGGGGATGACGGGGACGCCGCGCGATTCAAGCTCGCGGAGGTAGGTCTTGCGGATGTTCCAGCGCACGGTGGCGGGGTCGTTGAAGACGGCAACGCCGAGGGCGGCGATGCGATCCAGGGTCGCGAGAAAATCCTCGTGCCGGTCCTGATAATCCCAGGCGCTGTTGACGAGCACGCCCCCAAAGCGCGGCCAGTCGAGCGGATCGATCCAGCGGACTGGCGTAAGGGTCAGGCCGTGGGGGGCGAAGCCGCGGCGCAGGATATCGAGCTGGATGTCGAACAGATGCGCATCGGCGCGGCGGTCTGGCGCGTCGGACACGAGGTTGGCGGCCGTCAGCAGGGCAATTTCAGTCATGCAGGCATGCTTCCCGTGGTCTCACTTGCGTGAGGCTTCAGCACAGTCTTTAAGTCCGGCGAGCCGGGCTTTCCATCGTGGATTTTGCCGCGGCCCGGGGAAGAATTCTCATGCCGGTGAAGTATGACGTCGTCGCCCTTGGCAACGCCATCATGGACGTGATTGCACAGGTGGATGACGACTTCCTGGTGAAGCACGAAATCCCCAAGGCGCGGACGAACCTGATCACGACTGAGCGCTGTGACTATCTCTACAATGCCCTGCCCGCGGCTCGCGTCGAGACGAGCGGGGGGTCGGCCGGGAACACGATCGCCGGCCTGCGCAGCCTTGGCGCGCAGGCGGCTTTCATGGGCAAGGTTGGCGATGACAAGATCGGCCGGGACTATGTGGCCGACATGGGCAGGATCGGGGCGGACTTCTTCGGCAAACCGCTGGTTGGCGGAGCGCCGACGGCGCGATCGATGATCGCGGTGACGCCGGATGGCGAGCGGTCGATGAACACTTTCCTTGGCGCATCGACCGAGTTTGCGGCGGACGATGTAGATGCGGACGCCGTGAAGGCGGGGGCGTGGCTCTATCTCGAAGGGTATCTGTTCGACAAGCCGGCGGCCAAGACGGCGTTCGTGCATGCGTCGGAAGTTGCGAAGGCGGCGGGACGGAAAGTGGCGATCACCATGTCTGACGTGTTCTGCGTCGACCGGCATCGCGACAGCTTCGTGCATCTGATCCGCTCGCATTGCGATCTGGTATTCGCAAACGAGGCGGAGTTGCTCGCGATCTACGAGACCGAAGATTTCGATGCGGCGGTGGCGCAGATCCGCAAGGACAGCCAGATCGCCGCGATCACGCGTTCGAGCCTGGGATCGGTCATCGTGTCGGGGGCGGATACCTGGACGGCGCCGGTTGCGCCGGCGCATGTGGTCGATGCGACGGGCGCGGGCGACCAGTATGCGGCCGGCGTGCTCTATGGAATCACGCACGGGCTGTCGCTGCAGGAATCCGCGGTGCTGGGGAATCTGTGCGCGGGCGAAGTGATCGCGCACATCGGGCCGCGGCCGTCGGCGGATTTGCGCGAGCTGGCGGTGAAGGCAGGGTTGAAAGTCTGATTCTCCGCTCTTCCTGGCGCACTTTCGGAAGCTGGGCGGCGCCTCAGCTGCCGTAGAATTCGCGGCGCGCGAGCATCAGTTGCGTGACGAGGTCGCGCTCCTGATCGCTCAGGAACGGGTTCCACACATCAAAGATCAGGACGATGCGCGCTTCGTCAGCATCATTCCAGGCCTCGTGCTCGATGGTGTCATCAAATACCCAGCCCTCCCCCAGTTTCCAGGGGCGCGTTTCGTTGCCGACGCGGAAGCGCGCAGGGCCAGGCAGCACAAGCGGCAGGTGGGCGATCAGGCGCACGTTCGAGGAGCCCGTATGCGCTGGAATGGCCGTATGCGGATCGAGCCGCGAGAACATCACGGTCGGCCCGAACGACTGCTGGTGCGCAAGCGGCAGATCGTTCAGCAACGCCGACGTTCCTGGGCATACGGCGCAAGCGTCGTCGCGACGGATCCCGTCCTTCCAGAGAAACAGGCTGCTCCAGCGCTCGGAGTGATTGAGTTCGGCCCACTGGTTTACCGGAGCCCCGGTCGGATACTGGATGTAGGGTTTGAAACTGCCGCCAATGGTTCCCAGCGCCTGCGACAGCTCCTCCCGGATCATGTCGGTCGCCGCTTCGAGTTTCGGCAGCCATGGAAACATGTCGCGCGGATAGAAGGTGATGGCGGGTAGTTGCGGGTAGTGGAAATAAAGCGGCTCCTGCACGAAGGGCTTTGCCTTGCCCGTCAGGATCTGAAGACTTTCGTGAAAACGGAATGGCGCATCCTTGATCGCTGAACCAACTCGCGCTTCAACGAACTCCGCGATCGCCTTGCGATCCGCTTCCATGACATCTCGCGCATGCCGGGCCTGGGCCAGAATGGCTGGCGGCATGAGATGGTCGGGGGGGGCGATCTTGAGGGCGTTGCGATATGTCTCCGCGGCCGCCTTCGGACCCGAAAGGCTTTCTAGGGCGGCGCCCTTCGAGAGCAGGGCGAAGAAGTGGTAGGGATCGAGCTGGAGCGCCAGCTCAATGGCGGCAAGCGACTGCACCAGGTCGCCAGCCATGCGCAGGGAGACGGCGCGCGCCATGAAAACTTCCGGATGCGGCGGCGTTGCGGCTTCGGCCTGCGCGATCAGCGCAAGCGCTTCCTTGAAGTTTCCTCGCCTGAGGGTCTGACTCGCTTGCGCCAGGAACTGGGCGGCGGCGGGGTGAAGCTGGGAGGACATGTTGCGAAGCACCGTACTGAGGGGTCGATCTTCGCACCGGTCCCCCCACAATCAAGCGGATCGTGATGTTCGGCAGCGGGAAGCGCCTTGGGCCGGCGACTTTCGCGACCCTTGCTCACTCCCTAGAAAGCGCGTCCTCGACGAAATCCAGCCGGTCCTGGCCGAAGTGCATCTCTTCACCGTCAGGCGTCTGGACGAAGAAAGTGGGCGCGCCGAAGACGCCGCGGGCGACGGCTTCGTCGGTGACGGCTTTAAGCTTTTCCTTGTTGGCGGGGTTCTCGGCGGCGGCGAAGAAGTCGTCCGCTGAGAGGCCGGCGCCGGTGAGCACTTCTGCGAGCACAGCCTTGTCGGCGATGTTCTTCTGGTCCTGCCAGGCGGCGGTGAAGATTGCGGCGAGGTATTTTTCGAAATCGGGGCGATCGACCCATTCCTGTGCCGCGCGCTGGACCATCAGCGTCATCATCGGGAAGTGCGGGTTGAACTGGAAGGGGGTGTTGTACTTCTTCGCCCAGCGCTGCAGGTCGGCGGCCATCCACTTGCCCTTCTGCGGCAGCGTGCCGGGCGGACGGTTCCCCGTGGTCTGCATCACGCCGCCGAGGAACATGGGACGGTAAGTTATAATCGCGCCGGTGCGCTGCGCGATCGCAGGCAGGCGGCGCCAGGCGAGATAGGCCGTTGGGCTGGTGAAATCGTAGAAGAATTCGACTTGCTTCGGCATCCGTCCATGCCTCCTTCTGTTTCCGGGGTGTTCAGCGCTAGGCCATCTTCTCCATCCACGGGCGCAGATCGAGTTCGTGAGTCCATGCGTCGCGGGGTTGGGAGTGGATCATCCAGTAGGCGTCGGCGATGTGGTCTGGATTGAGGATGCCGTCCTGATCCTTGAGTGCGTGGCGCTGCGGGAAGTTCCTGGCGATCCATTCGGTGTCGATGGCGCCATCGATAATGGTGTGGGCGACGTGGATGCCCTGTGGCCCGAGCTCGCGGGCCATCGATTGGGCAAGCGAGCGCAGCGCGAACTTGGCGCCGGAGAAGGCTGAGAAGCCTGAGGCGCCGCGTATGGAGGCGGTGGCGCCGGTGAAGATGATGGTGCCGCAGCCCCGCGGGACCATCGCCTTGGCGGCTTCGCGTCCCGCGAGGAAGCCGGCGAAGGCTGCCATCTCCCACACCTTGCGATAGACGCGCGATGTGGTCTCGCGGATCGGGAAGTTCACGTTCGCGCCGATGTTGAAGACGACGGCTTCCAGAGGCGCGATCTCGGTTTCGATCTTTTCGAACAGGGCGACGGTCTGATCCTCGTCGCGGGCGTCGGCCCCGAAGCCGTGGGCTTCGCCGCCGTCTGCGCGGATCTTTTCGAGCAAAGGGCCGAGGCTGGCCAGTTCGCGGCGGGTGACGACCGTGGCGTAGCCTTCGCGGGCGAAGCGGCAGGCGATCGCGCCGCCGGTGGCGTCGCCGGCGCCGACGATCAGGGCTGAGCGCTTCTCGGGCATCCGGACATCCTCCGTTCACGAATGGAACCTACGCTCTTTGCATGCGAGCGCAATCGGTGCAGAGTTCTATAATGGAACGAGATAGCTCTTCTAAAGCAAGCCGATGGGATGAGCTGGCAACGGACTGGTGTCCGGTGGCGCGCGCGCTGTCGGTGATCGGCGACCGTTGGACGATGCTGATCGTTCGCGACTGTTTCCTCGGAAAATCAAGGTTCGAGGAGTTCCAGACAAGCCTGGGGGTGACCCGACATGTGCTGTCGGACCGCCTGAAGCGGTTGGTTGAACGCGGAGTTCTCGAAAGGAACGCGTATTCGCAGCGTCCGCCACGGTACGAATACCGGCTTTCGGAAAAGGGCCGCGATTTCGCGCCGGCGCTCGTCGGGCTGAAGGACTGGGGCAAGAAGCACATGCCGGTTCGCAAGCCGGCGGCAACGTAAGTTCCCGTTCGGAACGCGCTAGGCCGTGATGCCGCCCTGGCCGCCATTGAGCATGATCAGATAGCGCTGGGCGACGATATCAGCATAGGCGTCGTCGGCCAGCTTGGCCGGGTTCATGCGCTGGTTGATGGCCTTTTCCTGGGCGGCGAGCGATTGCACGGCGATCTGCTTCGGGATGTTGAAGGCGACCGAGATGACCTCGCGCCCAAGCCGCGAGCCCAGCACGTCGGTAGCGTTCTTGAAGGTCTTTGCCACCTGCTTGAACAGGACTGCGGAACCGAGGCCCGGCACCTGGGCGTCCAGAATGTCGAGGCGTTTTTCGGCGATGTAGTCGTCGCCGACGCTCTTCAGCGCGTCGGCGAAATAGGGCTCGGCCTTCCAGCTGGCGTCGATCTTGAAGCCGTCGTCGAACTGAGCGCCCGACAGGCCATTCTTGCCCAGCACGCCGATGAGCCGGCTGGTATGGAGTTCGTCCTCGGCGTCGCGCCACAGCAGGTCGAGCCTCACATCCTCGCCGTTGACCGCGATCGGAATGGGCACGCCATCGACCTGGGCCTGCCAGACGCCCCGTGTCTGCTTGATTTCCAGCATCGCCTCGATGGCCTTTCCTTCGCGGTCGAGACTGATGCGCCAGCGCCCCCCGACCCCATCCATCTGCGGATACAGCCGGTCGAGCCCGTACTTGGCGAGGTTGTATTCCTTGGCGAAGGTCAACCATGCGCCATTGATTGGCGCCATGCGGGCCGCCAGGGATTTCCGGTCGGCCGGGTCTGACAGCATTGCTTTCTTCAGGAGGCCTATGTTGTCGATATCACCCTTGAGACCGCTGGCGGTCATGAGAACCTTGCGCGCGACAGGATCGTTGAGCACGTCGTCGATCGAGTCGGCGTTCTTGAGGACCTTTTCGTAGCGCGCCAGGTCTTTCACGACCTGCGGATCCTTAGCCACATCAGCCAGCTGTCTGGCCTCGTTTTTTGCGGCGTTGGTCAGGGCGATTTTTGTCGAACCCGCATCGGCCATTGTGCTGGCGCCCGACGCGCCCCGCGTGATGAACGAGAAATCTACCCCGCCCGACGATTGTGTCGAGCCGAACAGCATGCTGACCGTGGACAAGGGCAGGACCATTTTGCCACCCTGTCATATTGCCGTTAACTGCCGCTTAACCCGGCGAACGGCGCGCGGGCGCCACGACTGAGAGGGAAGACTTTCGGCGCGGGAACAGACCCCTACCTCGTTCGTTGCTTGCATCAGACGGCGCTGGGCCGACTTTCGGACGCACTATAAAGCGGGGCTTGGCAACCATGTGGCCTTTCGAATCCCGGAGGAAGAGGGCGGTTGTGGTGTTTCACATCGACCATGACGGCCAGGCGCGTGGCGCATACTTCCGCGGCGATGCGGATGTGCTGATCATCGACGAGCGCGATCCGCAGAACCGGGTCTATCGCATGCAATCCGAAACTGCAGCGGACGAGTTGCGCCGCAAGATCGGCAGGCATGCGATTGACCGTGCGCTGGACGACAAGCCGAATTCATCTCAGATGCCGGTCCTCAACCTGCACTGGCGCATTGATGGTTCGCAGACCGTCTGAGCGTAGATCATTTCAGTTTCGATGGCGCGGTCACGCGCCTGAGGGTCAGGTTGATCCGCCCTCCTCCCGGCACGAGTGTGGAGCTCTCCGGGTAAATCCGATCGACGCCGTGGTAGGCCTGCCGCGAGGCGCCGCCGAGGACAACGACATCGCCAGAAGCGAGGCGCATGGACGAGGTGGGGCTTTTTCGCTCGAGGCCACCCAGCCGGAACAGGGCGCGCGAGCCGAGCGAGACTGAAACGACGGGCACATCCTTCGCGCTCTCATCGGCATCGACATGCAGGCCGAGGCGAGAGCCTGCCTCATACCAGTTGACCAGACAGGCTTGCGGCGGCGCCGCGTCGTTCGCGACGTCGCTCCAGAGATCAAGCAACGCCTGCGGGATTGGCGGCCATGGCTTGCCG
>CAIMMO010000275.1 GCA_903842595.1 uncultured Alphaproteobacteria bacterium | reverse complement strand
GGTGGAATACTACAAGAATGGCGGCATCCTGCATTACGTGCTGCGCGGGATGGCGAAGGCGGCGTGAGTTAGGGCTGTAATCTAAAGAAGCGCGGCGCCGAAAGGGCCGCGCTTTTTTTGTGTTCAGTCGGCCAACCAGTCGCGCATCGCGGCATTCACCGCTTCCGGCACTTCCATGCTCGGCAAATGGCCGGAACCGGCGAAGCGCACCAGATGCGCGCCGGGAATCGCGGCGGCCATTTCCTCGGCCAGATGGGGCGGGGTCAGCAGATCATCCTCTCCCACCGCAACCAAGGTCTTGGCGCGGATGGCGGGCAGATCGGGCCTGGAATCGACGCGCCCCATAATGGCGGTTTGCTGGCGGAGAAAGGCATCCCGCCCGACCCGTTCGGCCATGGCCATCACTTCCGTCGCCAGGGGACTATCCAGGCGGGAGGGATGCACCCAGCATGGGCAAGAGTCGGGGCGTCACGCCGCGAAACTGCCCGGTTTTGGCAAGGGTGAGCAGACCGCGCCGACGCTTGCGCTGAGAATTGTTCATCGTCCCCCCTGCGGGCTGGTCGCGTCCCGAAGCCGGCCCAGGTTCAGCGTGCCGACAAGCCAACCGCTGACTGCGGCCCACAACGCGAGCAGGGCGATCCACGCGGTGAACAGGACCACCGTCGCCACCGCGCCAAGGTACTCGAGCGACAGGCCTGACAGCGCTGCCCCCAGCGGATTGAGAGAGAACGCCAACAGCCGGCAACTGCTGTTGACGCGTCCCTGCAGGTTCGCGGGGATCAGCGAGATGCGATAGCTGAACTGCATCACTGCGAACAACGAGTACAGCGCATTGACGGCGCCGTACGCGATGCCGAGAGAGAGCGGCCCGGGCAACAGCGTCAGCAGCGGGAACAGTAACGCCTGGCCCCAAAGAACGATCAGCACGGCGCGGCCGAACCCGAACCGCCTCTGCATCGCGGCGCCGAAGATCGATCCCACGACGCCGCCGAGTCCGCCAAGGCTGAGGATCAGGCCAATCTCGGCGTCGGTCGACTGCTGGCCCTTCGCGATCACGATGAAGATCAAAGGCATCGCGGCGCTGACCATGTTGAGCCCGCCCATCACCAGTGCCAGCCGAAATATCACCTGCTGCGCCCACAGCCAGCGAACCCCCTGCGAGATCTCGGCGCGCAGGCTGCTTGTCGCGGGTGGCCGTTCGACCCGCAAGCTGGTCTTGATGAAGAGCAGCGAGAGCAGCGAAGCCACGAAGCACGCGGCACCGACGACGAAGGGAGCTGCATGCGAGATCGACTGGTAGAGAAACGTACCGAGCAATGGGCCGACGACGAGCGCAGCGCCAAAGCCGGCTTCGTTGGCACCTGAAGCCTGGGGCAGCAAGTCAGAAGGCACCACGCGGGGCAGTACCGCCGCCTCGGCGATGTTGAAGAGAACAAACAGGATGCCCTCTACGAGGCAAACGAGGTAGATGTGCCAGACCGTGAGCGTTTCGAAGGTCAGCCAGACCGGAATGCTCGCCATCGCGAGCCCGCGCCCCAGCTGACAGAGGACCATAACGCGCCCGCGGTCCCAGCGGTCGACCAATGCCCCGAATGGCAAGCTGAGAATAAGGTAGGGTACCCAGCGCAGGACGCCGGCGATGCCTGCGGCCGCCGGAGAGTCGGTCAGGAACAGGATTAGTAGCGGATAGGCGATAGAGGTCGCCGCGCTGCCGAGTGTCGAGCAGACGTGTCCGCTCCAGAGCAAGACATAGTCCGGGATGCGCCAAATCGAGTTGGCGACCCGTGTGACACGCTGTTCCCCTTGCTCGCTCGACATGCGCGTGAACCGTTCAGACCCCGGACTGCTTGAGATACAGCACGTTGTCGCTAACTGTTTGTTGGCACGGTCCCGTTAGAGCATGTCTGCCGTATGTTTGCCCGGCAGACATGCTCTGAGTTTTTGTTTGGGTGCATTTTCCGAGCCGCCAAGTGTTTCCACTTTGGTTGAAAATGCTCCACGCCCGCGCTTTTTTATGTTCAGTCCGCCAACCAAGCGGCCATCGCGGCATTCACTGCTTCCGGCACTTCCATGCTCGGCAAATGGCCGGAACCGGCGAAGCGGATCAGGCGCGCGCCGGGGATCCCGGCGGCCATTTCCTCAGCGAGGTGGGGCGGCGTCATAACATCATTCTCCCCCACCGCGACCAGCGTCTTGGCGCGGATCGCAGGCAGATGGGGTCTGGAATCAATGCGCCCGGTAAGCGCGGTTTGCTGGCGGAGGAAAGCGTCACGCCCCACCCGCTCGGCCATGGCCATCACCTCGGCGGCCAAGGGGCCTTCCAGGCGGGAAGGATGCACCAACATCGGCAGCAGGCGCGGGGTCACGCCGCGAAAACGCCCGGTCTGGGCAAGGGTGAGAAGTCCGCGCCGGCGTTCAGTCTGTTCTGGCGTATCCGCGCGGGCCGAATTGTCGAATAGCGCGAGGCGCTTGACCTGGCCTGGCGCACGGCGCGCGACCTCCAGCGCCACATGACCCCCCATGGAAAGCCCCGCAACGGCCAATGGTCCGTCCAGCCCAGAAAGAGCCGCTTCCGCCATGGCGGCGATGCTGTCCTGCCCCGTCAG
>CAIMMO010000274.1 GCA_903842595.1 uncultured Alphaproteobacteria bacterium | reverse complement strand
GCATAAACGCTCCTTCCTTCGATACCTGCGGTACGCGGGTGTAGCTCAGTTGGTTAGAGTGCCGGCCTGTCACGCCGGAGGTCGCGGGTTCGAGCCCCGTCACTCGCGCCAGGTATCGGAAAGTTGCTGCGCATGAGTGCGCTGCCTGAAAAATCCAATCAAGTCAGTGTTGCGCCTCCAGATCCGCGCGTGGACGAGATCAATCGCGTGCTGATTGGGGCCGGTGGCAGGTCGCCCAACCCTGTCGCGGCTTTCACCATGTTTCGCGGCGCCGTGGCCGCGGGCAGCGCGGCGGCGGCCGAACGCCTCGCGGCGCTGGCGGCGCACGGGATCAACCGCCAGGCAAACTGGAACGAGGCGATCGGCTGGCTGGTGAAGGCCGCGGACATGGGTCACGCCCCCGCGCAACACCAGCTCAAGGTGCTGGCCGGGGCCGATGACGCCCGTGTTGAGGGGTCCTGGGTGCAACTGGCGCTGTCCATCGACATCAAGGGCCTGCTCCGGGCGCCCTCGCTGACCAGAGTTCACGAGTCGCCCGCAATCGCTCTGATCGAAGGCCTGGCGACGCCTGCAATGTGTCGGTGGCTGGTCCAAAGAGCGGATTCTCGGCTTGGACCGGCCAAGATCGGGGATTACGCGACTGGGAAGGGCGCCGTGGATCCGATCCGCACGGGGCTCGCCGCCGGGTTCGGGCTGGCGGATAAGGATACAGTGCTTGTGCTGACGCAGAAGCGGCTGGAACTGGCCTCCGGGCTCAAGGTCCTGCAGCAGGAAGCGCCGCATGTGCTGAGTTACGAGGTGGGGCAGGAGTACAAGGCCCACTTTGATTTCTTTGCACCCGGCGAGACCGCCTTCCAGCATACGCTGAACACGATGGGGCAGCGGATTGGCACCTGCCTCACCTGGCTCAATGACGACTATGAGGGCGGCGAGACCGCCTTTCCCAAGATCAACTGGAAGCACAGGGGCAAGCCGGGCGACTCAATGCTCTTCCTCAATGTGAGGACCAGCGACCGCCAGCCGGACCCGATGACGCTGCATGCCGGCATGCCTGTGACTCGCGGACGCAAATGGTTGTTGTCCCAATGGGTAAGGGACAGGGCTCAGCCCATCGTCTGACGGCGGTGTTGCGACGTTCCATCGCAGCGTGAAGATGCATGCAACGCCCGGATACAAGGCCGAAAAGTCGCGGCTCACCCAATACTGGGGACGGCGCCCGACGGCTCTATTGCCTCTAGGGTCAAAGCGGACTAGGCCGTCCACCAAATTGGATCCGAGGGCTAAAATGCAAGGCGTGGAGACACTCGTCATTGAGTATCTACCGGTCGTGATTTTCCTCGCGGTCGCCGTCGTGCTGAGCTGTCTGTTTCTCGTGGCTTCGACACTGCTGGCGCCGCGGAAGCCCGATCCTGAAAAGCTGTCTGCGTATGAGTGCGGGTTCAACGCGTTCGACGACGCGCGCATGAAGTTCGACGTGCGGTTCTATCTCGTCTCGATCCTCTTCATCATCTTCGACCTCGAAGTGGCGTTCCTGTTTCCGTGGGTCTTCCAGGTCGCCGAGGGCAACATTCCGGCCTTCTGGTCGATGATGGGCTTTCTCGGCGTGCTGACGATCGGGTTCGTCTATGAATGGCGCCGTGGCGCGCTGGAGTGGCAGTGATGGCTGAGCCGAAATCAGCTGGATCGACTGCACTCGTGAAGGCGAATGATCCCTATTTTCAAGGGCTTTCCGATGAGCTGGCGGACAAGGGTTTCATCGTTGCGGCGGCGGACGACCTGATCACTTGGGCGCGCACCGGCTCGCTGATGTGGATGACCTTCGGGCTTGCCTGTTGCGCCGTCGAGATGATGCAGGCGTCGATGCCGCGATATGACATGGAGCGGTTTGGCGCTGCGCCACGTGCTTCGCCGCGTCAGTCGGACGTGATGATCGTTGCGGGTACGCTGACCAACAAGATGGCGCCAGCGCTTCGCAAGGTCTACGATCAGATGCCTGAGCCGCGTTACGTGATCTCGATGGGATCGTGCGCCAATGGCGGCGGGTACTACCACTACTCATACGCCGTGGTGCGCGGATGCGACCGGATCGTTCCGGTGGACATCTACATTCCCGGCTGTCCGCCGACGGCTGAGGCGTTGCTCTACGGGTTGCTGCAACTGCAGAAGAAGATTCGGCGTGAGGGGAGCATCGAACGATGAGCGCTCTTCCTTCCAGGCCGGCTATGCTTGCTGAACTGCGGACGCATCTGCAGGCGACACAGAAGTCGATCAAGTCGATGACGGTTTCGGCTGGCGAGCTGACGGTTCTGGTCGAGCGCGACGGGATCGTGAAGCTCCTGGAGTTCCTGCGCGAAGACAGCCAGTGCCGGTTCGAGACGCTGGTGGACCTGTGCGGCGCTGACTATCCGACGGACCCGGAGCGGTTCGAGATCGTCTACCACCTGCTGTCGATGCGACTGAACCAGCGCATCCGCGTGAAGGTGCGCACGGACGAGGCGACACCTGTGCCGAGCGCGACGGCGGTGTTTCCTGTCGCAAACTGGTATGAACGCGAGACGTTCGACATGTATGGCGTTGTTTTCTCGGGCCATCCGGACCTGCGCCGCATTCTCACGGACTACGGGTTCGAAGGTTATCCGCTGCGCAAGGACTTCCCGCTCTCGGGGCGTGTGCAGGTGCGCTATGATGAAGCCCAGAAGCGCGTGATCAATGAGCCGGTGAAGCTGGTTCAGGAGTATCGAAACTTCGATTTCCTCTCGCCGTGGGAAGGCATGCAAGCGGTCATTCCGGGCGACGAGAAAGTGGGGGGCCAGAAATAGTCATGGCCGATCAATCGCGCCTCGATCGTTCGAAGTCCTCCGTCATCGAAGAGATGGACGACCGCAAGTTCACGATCAATTTCGGGCCTCAGCATCCCGCTGCGCACGGCGTTCTGCGACTTGTGCTGGATCTTGATGGCGAGATCGTGGATCGGGTGGATCCCCATATCGGGCTGCTCCATCGCGGCACCGAGAAGCTCATCGAGTACAAGACCTTCCTGCAGGCGCTGCCGTATTTCGATCGGCTCGATTACGTTGCGCCGATGAACCAGGAGCATGCCTACTGCCTCGCCATCGAGAGGCTGGCGGGCATCGAGGTTCCGCGCCGGGCGTCATTCATTCGTGTGATCTACTCCGAGATCGGCAGGCTGCTCTCGCATATCCTCAACGTCACCACGCAGGCGCTGGATGTCGGCGCGCTCACGCCGCCGCTGTGGGGCTTTGAAGAGCGCGAAAAGCTGATGGTTTTCTACGAGCGCGCGTCCGGATCGCGGATGCATGCGGCGTATTTCCGGCCGGGCGGCGTTCATCAGGACTTGCCGCCGGAGCTGGTCGAGGACATCCACAAATTCTGCGACCCGTTCCTGAAGTTCATGGATGATCTCGAGACGCTGGTCACCGAGAACCGTATCTTCAAGCAGCGCAATGTCGATATCGGTGTGGTGTCGGTCGAAGATGCGCTGCAGTGGGGCTTCTCGGGCGTCATGGTGCGCGGGTCGGGCCTGGCCTGGGACCTGCGTCGCGCCGAACCATATGAAATCTACTCCGAACTCGACTTCAAGATTCCCGTCGGCAAGAACGGCGATTGCTGGGACCGCTATCTCTGCCGCATTGAGGAGATGCGCGAGAGCGTGAAGATCATCAAGCAGTGCATCGAGAAGATGCCGGTGGGGCCTGTGCTGCCGGAGTTCTCGAAGTATGCGCCGCCGCGTCGCGCCGAGATGAAGACGTCCATGGAAGCGCTGATCCATCACTTCAAGCTGTATACCGAGGGCTTCCATGTGCCCGCGGGCGAAGCCTATGCGTGCGTCGAAGCGCCGAAGGGCGAGTTCGGCGTCTATCTGGTGACCGATGGCGGCAACCGTCCGTATCGCCTGAAGATCAAGGCGCCGGGCTATGCCCACCTGCATGCGATGGACCATCTGTGTCGCGGCCACATGCTGGCGGACGTGTCGGCCGTGCTGGGCTCGCTCGACATCGTGTTCGGGGAGGTCGACCGTTGAGCCATCGCCGTTTTCACGACCCCGCACACCATGCGCCGTTCGCGTTCTCGAAAGAGACGGAAGAGCAGATCACTTGGTGGGAGAAGAAGTATCCCGCCGAGCGTCGCGCGTCTGCCGTGATCCCGGCGCTTTGGATCACGCAGAAGCAGAATGGCGGCTGGCTTTCGGAGCCGGCGCTGCGCGCGGTCGCGGACAGGCTGGGGATGAACTACATTCGCGTCTACGAGGTCGCGACGTTTTACACGATGTTCAACCTCGAGCCGGTTGGCAAGTACCACTTCCAGGTGTGTGGCACGACGCCGTGCATGCTGCGGGGCGCCGAGCGGCTGAAGGATTTCTGTGAACGCAAGATCGGACCGAAGGGCCATGTGTCGGGAAGCGGCAATTTTTCATGGATCGAGGTTGAGTGCCTTGGCGCTTGCGTGAATGCGCCGATGATCCAGATAAACGACTACTATTTCGAAGACCTGACGATCGAGACGCTGGAAAAGATCATTGACGATTTCGCGGCGGGCAAGGAGCCGGCGCCGGGGACTTATGTGAAGCGGCAGACGAGCGCGCCCGAGGGGCAGGCGACGTCGCTGACGGATGAGGCTTTGTTTGATGGGTCGCGCGCGAAGCCGCTGGCGGCCATTCCGAATGCTCCGAAACCGCCAGAGCCGGCGCAGACATGAGGGGCGCGATGACGGACTACAAACCCAGCAAGGCGATGAAGGCGGAGCTTCTGCGGGCCGGCATCCTGGAGATGCTGTGCTTTGTGGCGGGCCTGCTGGCGTGGTCGCTGACAGGCAGCTGGGTATGGATCGCAGCGGGCGTTCTCGCCGGGCTCGGCTTCAGCCTTCCCGCGATCATCAGGCTCGTGAGAGAAGCCAGGGAGCAAGACCGTGCTTCTCGATAAGGATCGTATCTTCACCAACCTGTACGGTCGCCATGACTGGCGGCTGGAAGCTGCGAAGCAGCGCGGCGCGTGGAACTCCACCAAGGAGCTGATGCAGTTCGGCCCGGAGTGGATCTGCGACCAGATCAAGGCGTCTGGCCTGCGTGGTCGTGGCGGCGCGGGCTTCCCGACGGGACTGAAATGGACCTTCATGCCCAAGGTGGTGAAGGACCGTCCGCACTATCTCGTCGTGAACGCGGATGAATCCGAGCCCGGCACCTGCAAGGACCGGGACATCATGCGTCACGATCCGCACCTGCTTATCGAGGGCTGCCTGATTGCGTCTTTCGCGATGCGTGCGAAGGCGTGCTACATCTACCTGCGCGGCGAATACATCCGCGAGCGTGAAGTGCTCGAGGAAGCGATCAAGGAAGCCTATGCGGCTGGCCTGGTCGGCAAGAACGCCTGCGGGTCGGGCTGGGATTTCGACATTTATGCGCACCATGGCGCGGGCGCCTACATCTGCGGCGAAGAGACTGCGCTGCTGGAGAGCCTTGAGGGCAAGAAGGGGCAGCCGCGGCTGAAGCCGCCTTTCCCGGCGAATGCCGGTCTCTATGGCTGCCCGACGACCGTGAACAATGTGGAGTCGATCGCGGTTGCGCCCACGATCCTGCGCCGTGGCGCGGGATGGTTTGCGGGCTTTGGCCGGCCGAACAACACGGGCACGAAAGTCTTCTGCATCTCTGGCCATGTCGAGCGGCCGTGCAATGTCGAAGAAGAGATGTCGATCCCGCTGCGGACCCTCATCGAAGAGCATTGCGGCGGCGTGCGGGGCGGCTGGGGCAATCTGAAAGCGATTATCCCGGGCGGATCGTCCGTGCCGATGATCCCGAAGGACATCTGCGACACCGTGCTGATGGATTTCGACGCGCTGCGCGATGTGAAGTCGGGCCTCGGGACGGCTGCGGTCATCGTGATGGACAAGTCGACAGACCTGGTGCGCGCGATTGCCCGGATCGCTTATTTCTACAAGCACGAAAGCTGTGGCCAGTGCACGCCGTGCCGTGAAGGCACTGGCTGGATGTGGCGCGTGCTGGAGCGGATGGTGAAGGGCGAGGCGGAAACCTCGGAGATCGACACGTTGCTGGATGTTGCCTCGCAGGTTGAGGGGCACACGATCTGCGCGCTGGGCGATGCCGCTGCGTGGCCGATCCAGGGCCTGATCCGTCATTTTCGTCAGGAGATCGAAGACCGCATCACCAACTATCGTCAGGGCCGGCCGCATGTGCAGGGCGTGACGCTGACGGCGGCGGAGTAGGGGCATGACCGACACCGTCAAACTGATCGTCGATGGCGTCACGGTAGACGTTCCGAAGTCATACACGATGCTACAGGCCTGCGAGGCTGCGGGCGCGGAGATCCCGCGCTTCTGCTATCACGAGCGGCTGTCGATCGCCGGCAACTGCCGCATGTGTCTGGTCGATTGGGTTGGCGCGCCCAAGCCGATTGCGTCGTGCGCACAGACGGTGGGCGACATGGCGCCCAAGAAGGACGGGACGCCGCACGAGATTTCGACGAAGAGCCCACGCGCCATCAAGGCGCGCAACGGCGTGATGGAATTCCTGCTGATCAACCACCCGCTGGATTGCCCGATCTGCGACCAGGGCGGCGAGTGCGACCTGCAGGACCAGGCGATGGGCTATGGCCGCGCCGCCTCGCGCTATTCCGAAAATAAGCGCGCTGTCGACGACAAGTATATGGGTCCGCTGGTCAAGACGATCATGACGCGGTGCATCCAGTGCACGCGTTGCGTTCGCTTTGCGTCGGAAGTGGCGGGCGTGGACGAGATCGGTCTCGCCAATCGAGGCGAGGATGCGGAGATCACGACCTACCTCGAAAAATCGCTGACATCCGAGCTGTCGGGCAATGTGATTGACCTTTGCCCCGTCGGCGCTCTGACGTCGAAGCCGTATGCGTTCAATGCGCGCCCGTGGGAGCTGCGCAAGACCGAGAGCATTGACGTGATGGATGCGCTGGGATCGGCGATCCGTGTCGATGCGCGCGGACCTACAGTCATGCGTATCCTTCCGCGCATCAATGAAGAGGTCAACGAGGAGTGGATCTCGGACAAGACGCGCTTCGTGTGGGACGGCCTTGGCCGCCAGCGCCTCGACAAGCCGTATGTTCGGGAGAACGGTGCGCTCAAGGCAGCCTCGTGGGGCGAGGCGCTGAAGCGCGCGGCTGAGATGCTGAAGGTACCGGGTGACAAGATTGGCGTGATCGCGGGCGATCTTGCGGACGCCGAGAGCATGAAGGCGACGCTGGACCTCGCGACGTCGCTGGGTGTGAAGTCGATCGATTGCAGGCAGGACGGCGTGAAGCTGGGGCTCGCGACCGATGGATCGAAGCTGCCGCGCGAGAGCTATCTGTTCAACTCCACGCTGATGGGCGTGGATGAGGCGGATGCGATCCTGCTGATCGGCGTGAACCCGCGGAAGGAAGCGGCTGTGCTGAATGCGCGCCTGCGCCGGGCGTGGCTGCGCATGGTTCCGGTGGCCGTCGTTGGCGAGCGCGTCGATATTACATTTGACTATCAGTATGTCGGCGCTGGTCCGGATGCATTGGCCGATATCAAGAGCGGGCATCCGGTGTTTGATGTCATGTCGAATGCCAAGCGTCCGCTGATCATTGTCGGGCAGGGCGCGTTCATGCGTGGCGATGGCGGGGCTGTGCTGCATGCCGTCTCGTCGCTCGCGAATGCAGTCGGCGCGTTCACGGACGCCTGGAACGGTTTCAACGTGCTTCACACGGCTGCGGCGCGCGTGGGCGGGCTCGATCTCGGATTCCTGCCGTCGGCTGGCGGCAAAGATGTGGCCGGGATCATCGCAGGCGCGCAGTCGGGGGACATCAAGACTGTGCTGCTGCTCGGCGCGGACGAAATCGATACGTCGAAACTAGGCAATGCGAACGTCATCTATATCGGTAGCCATGGCGACAATGGCGCTCATCGGGCGGATGTGATCCTGCCAGCGGCGGCCTACACCGAGAAGTCGGCGACTTACGTCAACACAGAAGGTCGCGTGCAGCGGACCCAGCGCGCCGTGGCGCCGAAGGGCGATGCGCGCGAAGACTGGGCCATCGTGCGGGCGCTGTCGGCCTATGTCGGCAAGACGCTGCCGTATGACTCTCTGGCGCAGCTGCGCGAGAAGCTGGGCAAGGATCATCCAACCTTCCTCGGTCTCGACTATGCGCCGGGCCGGCACAGCAAGTCGGTTGCGCCGCCTTATGGCGCGGCCGGACAGATGACCTCCGCCGCCTTCACGGCGCCTATCCGCGCCTTCCACCTGACCAATCCGATCGCGCGGGCTTCGCGGACCATGGCGGAGTGCGCCGAACTTGCTGCGGGCGTCAGCCCCGCCGTTGCGGCGGAGTAGGAGCAAGCATGGAAAAGCTCCTCGAGATTAGCGGCAACGACCTGGTGATCGCGATCCTGCTCGCGGTGGCGCAGATCCTTGCGCTCGTTCTGATCATGCTGGTTTGCATCGCTTTCCTGTTGCTGTTCGATCGCAAGGTCTGGGCGGCGGTGCAGATGCGCAAGGGACCGAACGTGGTGGGTCCGTTTGGCCTGCTGCAGTCGTTCGCGGACCTTCTGAAGTTCATTTTGAAAGAGATCGTCATTCCGGCCGGCGCCAACAAGACGGTGTTCCTGCTGGCGCCGATCATCACGCTGACACTTGCGCTGGTTGGCTGGGCCGTGATTCCGGTTGCGCCCGGGTGGGTGGTGGCTGATCTAAATGTCGGCGTGTTGTACTTGTTCGCGATCTCGTCGCTTGGCGTCTACGGCATCATCATGGGTGGCTGGGCGTCAAACTCGAAGTATCCGTTCCTTGGCGGCCTTCGCTCTGCCGCCCAGATGGTGTCGTACGAGGTGTCGATCGGCTTCGTGATCGTCAGTGTCTTGCTGCTGGTCGGCTCGCTGAACCTCAGCGACGTGGTGGCGAACCAGGACGGTGGCATCTGGAACTGGCACGCTTTCGCATTCCCCACGATCTTCGTCATGTTCCCGATGTTCGTGATCTTCTTCATCTCTGCTCTAGCCGAGACGAACCGCCCGCCGTTCGACCTGCCGGAAGCGGAGTCGGAACTCGTGGCCGGTTACCAGGTCGAGTACTCCTCGTCGCCATACCTGATGTTCATGATCGGGGAATACGTCTCCATCGTGCTGATGTGCGCGATGCTGACCATCCTGTTCTTCGGCGGCTGGCACATGCCGATCCCGATCCCTGGAACAGAGAATCTGCCGGACTGGCTGCTCAGCCTTGGCGGCCTGCTCGTCTTCATGGTCAAGGTGACTTTCTTCTTCTTCCTGTTTGCGATGGTGAAGGCGATCGTGCCTCGTTATCGCTATGACCAGCTGATGCGGCTGGGCTGGAAGATCTTCCTGCCGACGTCGCTGGTGGCCGTGGTTCTGGTCGGCGGCTACGCGACGTTCGTGAACGCGCAGGGGCGGCCGGACTTCGATGTACTGGATGCGGACAAGAGCGGGTATCTCGAAGCGCCGGAACTTGCGGCGGTGACACTGCCGATGGGCGTCGACGCAAACAATGACGGTCGCATCAGCTGGCCCGAATACCGCAGAGGGGCGAGGTAAGCCATGTCAATCGGCCAGGCCATTCGCGGCGCACTTCTGACGGACTTCATCGGGGCGTTCTTTCTCGCCATGCGCCAGTTCTTCACGCGCAAGGCGACGGTGAACTATCCGTTCGAGAAAGGGCCTCTGAGCCCGCGCTTTCGCGGCGAGCATGCGTTGCGCCGTTATCCGAATGGGGAAGAACGCTGCATTGCGTGCAAGCTGTGCGAGGCAATCTGCCCGGCGCAGGCGATCACGATCGAGGCCGAGCCGCGCGAAGACGGCTCGCGCCGCACGACGCGGTATGACATCGACATGGTGAAGTGCATCTATTGCGGCTTCTGCCAGGAAGCCTGCCCGGTGGACGCCATCGTCGAGGGGCCGAATTTCGAGTTCGCGACGGAGACGCGCGAGGAACTCTACTACGATAAGGAACGACTTCTGGAGAATGGCGACCGCTGGGAACGCGAGATCGCGCGCAATCTGGAACTGGACGCACGCTATCGATAGAAGGGCGCGGCTTGCTGGGGCGAGTCGGACTTTTCGGGACTTTTCACCTGCCCCATCCGGGGCGCGTTAGTTTGAACAGGAAGAGGGAAGGCAGGCCGTGGCGCTGATCGCTTTCTACATCCTCTCGACGATCGTGGTGCTATCCGCACTGTTCGTCGTCGCAGCCCGAAACCCGGTGCACTCGGTGCTCTGGCTGATCCTGGCGTTCTTCACGTCGGCGGGGTTGCTTGTGCTGATCGGCGCGGAATTTCTCGCGATGCTGCTGGTCGTTGTCTATGTCGGCGCCGTCGCGGTGCTGTTCCTGTTCGTGGTCATGATGCTCGACATTGACTTCGTTGCGCTGAAGCAGGGCTTCCAGAATTACCTTGTCGTGGGCGCGCTGATTGCGTTGGCGCTGCTCGCAGAGATCGGGATCGTCGCTGCTGCGGCGACTTTCGGCGGCGGCGAGACGTTCAACGCGAGCCCCGGCGCACCGACGAACGCCGAGGCGCTCTCGCGCGTGCTCTATACGGACTATCTTCTGCTGTTCCAGATGTCGGGCATCGTGCTGCTGGTCGCCATGATGGGCGCGATCGTTCTGACGCTCCGCTCGCGGCCCAGCGTCAAGCGCCAGAACATTGCTGAGCAGACCGGGCGGAAACGCAAGGATGCAGTCGAGCTCAAGGACGTTCGTCCGGGCCAGGGCCTATGAGAGCGGGAATCTGATCATGGCTGGCGTAGAACTCACCCTTGGCCACTATCTGGCGGTTTCCGCGGCGCTGTTCACGATCGGCGTGTTCGGCATCTTCGTGAACCGCAAGAACATCATCGTCATCCTGATGTCGATCGAGCTGATCCTTCTGTCGGTGAACATCAATCTGGTCGCCTTCTCCGTCTTCAACGGCACGATCATGGGGCAAGTGTTCGCGATGATCGTGCTGACTGTCGCGGCCGCCGAGGCGGCTGTCGGTCTTGCCATTCTTGTCGTCTACTTCCGCAACCGCGGCGAGATCGCGGTGGAAGATGTCAACGTGCTGCACGGTTAGGGGAGCAGAGGCGTGACCTTCCAGGAAATCGCGGCAATCTTCATCGTGCTTGCGCCGGGCATCGCCGCCGCGGTGTCCGGCCTCGGCCAGCGTTTCCTGGGTGACCGGGGCGCCATGGCCGTAACGACGACGATCGTTATTACGGCGGCAGTGCTGGCGACGTGGCAGTTTTTTGCCTGGTCGCTGGGCGGACAGTCCGGCGAGGCGGTGACCATCGTTCTGTCGCGCTGGTTCAACGTCGACACCTTCATCGCAGACTGGGCCATTCGTATCGACGCGCTGTCTGTGACCATGATGTTCGTGGTGACGAGCGTCTCGGCACTCGTGCACACCTACTCCATCGGATACATGAGCGAGGATCCGCATCGCGCGCGCTTCTTCGCCTATCTGTCGCTGTTCACCTTCGCGATGCTGATGCTTGTGACGGCGGACAACTTCATCCAGCTGTTCTTCGGCTGGGAAGGCGTGGGGCTCGCGTCCTACTTGCTGATCGGGTTCTGGTACAAGAAGCCGTCAGCGAACAGCGCTGCGATCAAGGCCTTCGTGGTCAACCGCGTCGGCGATTTCGGTTTCGCGCTGGGAATCATGGCGCTTGTCATGATGGTCCACCCGGTGGCTGGCGTAGACTATGCGCAGTTCGGCATAACGGAATTCTCTTCGATCAAGTTCGACACGGTGTTCGCGGTGATTGCGAACAACGCGCCGGTTCAGGTGATCGGGCAGGCTGCGGCCATGCCGATCCAGGATGTGACGTTCGACTTCCTGGGCGTGCATGTCTGGGGGCTGGAGATGGCCGGCATCCTTCTGTTCATAGGCGCGATGGGCAAGTCGGCCCAGTTCTTCCTGCACACCTGGCTGCCTGACGCGATGGAAGGCCCGACGCCGGTGTCGGCGCTGATCCATGCGGCGACCATGGTGACCGCTGGCGTGTTTCTCGTGTGCCGCGCGTCGCCGCTCTATGCGGTGGCCGATGTCGCCTCCAGCATGATCACGGTCGTCGGTGCGGTGACCTGCCTGTTTGCAGCTACGGTCGGCCTGGCGCAGAACGACATCAAGCGTGTGGTCGCTTACTCGACCTGTTCGCAGCTGGGCTACATGTTCTTCGCGGCCGGCGTTGGCGCCTATGGCGCGGCGATGTTCCACCTGTTCACGCACGCCTTCTTCAAGGCGCTGCTGTTCCTTGGAGCCGGCTCGGTCATCCACGGCATGCACCATGAACAGGACATGCGCTTCATGGGGGGCGTGCGCCAGCCGATGATCTTCACCTGGGCCATGATGCTGATCGGCACGCTGGCGCTGATCGGTTTCGGCATTCCGGGCACGGAGTTCGGCTTCGCAGGCTTCTTCTCCAAGGATGCGATTATCGAGAGCGCCTATGCCTCGAACGACGCATTCGGGCCGTTCGCCTTCTGGTGCAGCATTGCAGCGGCCCTTCTGACGAGCTTCTATTCGTGGCGCCTGATGTTCATGACGTTCGAGGGGCGCTATCGCCCGAATCCGCATGCGCACCATGATGGCCATGCTCATGCCGACGACCATGCGCATGGACATGACCACGCGCACGCGGCACCCAAGGACGGACGCGCGCCTGCGCATGAGTCGCCATGGATCATGCTGGTTCCGCTGGTGCTGCTGGCGATCGGAGCGGTGTTCGCTGGGCTCGTGTTCAAGCCACAATTCCTCACGTCGAAGGCTGATGCGTTCTGGCAAGGCGCGATCGTTCGCGAGGCGGACCCGCTGTATGGCCCGAACGGGATCCATCCGTACGGCGCGGCGACCGAAAAACATGGCGCCACGGAAGGTCATGCTGCTGCCGCGGAGGAGGCTCATCCTGCTCCTGCCGGCGCCGAGCATGCAGCGGCCGGGGGCGCGGGCGAGCATGCCGAAGAGCATCATGAATTGCCGCTTTGGGTGGTTTGGGCGCCGTTTGTGGTGACGATGACCGGCTTCATCGGTGCGATCATCTTCTACCTGATGGCGCCGGCCGTGCCGCGTCGCATGGCGGCGAACGGCGGGCCGATGCACTCGTTCCTGTCGCACAAATGGTATTTCGACGAGATCTACAATTTTGTCTTCGTCAAAGGGACAGCCGCGCTGGGTGACCTGTTCTGGAAGGTCGGCGATAAGAAGATTATTGACGGCATGGGACCGGATGGCGTGACCGGCCTTGCCAAGGCGGGCGCTGGCGGGCTTTCGAAGCTGCATACCGGTTATATTTTCCACTACGCTCTGGTGGTTCTCCTTTCGGCCGTGATCTTCGTGGCCTTCGTCCTCTTTTCTCAGGGGCGCTGAGGCATGACCGGGCCGATGATCCTCACGCTGACGACCTTCCTGCCGCTTGTCGGCGCCATGCTGATCATGGGCCTGCGCGTCCTGGGCGGCGCCAGCATGGCCTCGAGCGCCTCCAAGGGCATTTCGATTGTGACGTCGCTGGTGACCCTCGCGGCGTCCCTCGTTGCGCTGAGCCAGTTCAATCCGAATGTCGTGGGCTATCAGTTGGTCGACACCGCGCCGTGGTTTGGCGGGTCGTCCTACAAGCTAGGCGTCGATGGCCTCGCAATCTCGCTGGTCGTGTTGACGACGGCGCTTATGCCGCTTTGCATCCTGCAGTCGATCACCTCCATCAAGGATCGGCTGGCAGAATACATGATCGCCTTCCTGCTGCTTGAGACGCTGATGATCGGCGTGTTCTGCGCGCTCGACCTTGTCCTGTTCTATGTGTTCTTCGAGGGCGGCCTGATCCCGATGTTCCTGATCATCGGTGTGTGGGGCGGAAAGAACCGGCTGTACGCGGCGTTCAAGTTCTTCCTCTACACGCTGCTCGGTTCGCTGCTTCTGCTTGCCGCGCTGGTCTACATGTCGATCGTGGCGGGCACGACGGACGTGGTGGTTCTGCAGGAGGGCCTCAACCCGCAGACCGGGGCTCTGTTGTTCCCGCCGGAGGTTCAGACGTGGTTATGGCTCGCGTTCTTCGCATCTTTCGCGGTGAAGCTGCCAATGTGGCCGGTGCACACCTGGCTGCCTGACGCGCACGTCGAGGCTCCGACGGCGGGCTCGGTGGTGCTGGCGGCGGTTCTTCTGAAGATGGGCGGCTATGGCTTCCTGCGGTTCTCGCTGCCTATGTTCCCCGAAGCGTCGATGTTGTTCCAGCCGCTAATGTTCGCGCTGAGCGTTATCGCGATTGTCTATGCATCGCTGGTTGCGTTCCGGCAGACGGACATCAAGAAGCTGGTGGCGTATTCGTCGGTGGCGCACATGGGCTTCGTGACACTGGGCATATTTTCGTTCAACGAGGCCGGCATCCAGGGCGCGATCTTCCAGATGATCAGCCATGGCGTGATCTCAGGCGCGCTCTTCTTCTGCGTCGGTGTGATCTACGACCGGATGCACACGCGCGAGATTGCCTTCTATGGTGGTCTGGTGCATCGCATGCCGGTCTATGCGGCGCTGTTCATGCTGTTCTCGATGGCCAACGTCGGCCTGCCGGGAACGAGCGGGTTCGTGGGCGAGATCCTGACCATGGTTGGCGCGTTCCAGGCGTCCACATGGGCGGCGGCTGGCGCGGCGCTCGGCGTGATCTTCTCGGCGGTCTACATGCTGACGCTTTATCGTCGGACCGTGTTCGGCGAGATGACGAACGAGAAGCTGTTCGAGATCAAGGACGTTACGGGTCTGGAGTTCTTCATTCTCGGCCTTCTGGCCATCAGCGCGCTGGGCCTCGGCGTTTTCCCGGGCATCGTGTTCGACCTCACGCAAGGTTCGACCATGGAAGTCCTGCGGATGATCGGGCGGTAGGGGCAGGTCATGAATTTCCTCGCTGACATTACAAACGCCCTGCCAGAGACGATCCTCGTCGCGTTCGGTCTTTCGGCGCTGCTTCTCGGCGCCATCGGTGGCGACAGGATTTCGGGTTTGCTCCGGCTGTTGGCCTCGCTTGCACTGGCTGCTGCGTCCGCTGCCGCGTTCGTGCAGTTCGGACGTGGCGAGGCCATTTCGGCCTTTGCGAGCGCTGAGCTTTCACCGAACGGGCTGTATCGCGTGACGCAGTTCACGCTGTTCGCCAAAGGCGTGACGTACGCGATGGCTTCGCTTGCGCTGTTCATGTCGGGCGGCTTCCTGAAGTCGGCCCAGATGGAGCGGTATGAGTATCCCCTGCTGGTGACGTTCGGCTCGCTGGGCGCGGGCATGATGTTGTCTGCGAACGACCTGATGACGCTCTATGTCGGAATCGAGACGCTGAGCCTTTCGTCCTACGTGCTGGCGGCTTTCAGGCGCGATAGCATCATGTCCGCAGAAGCGGGGCTCAAATACTTCGTTCTTGGCGCGCTGGCGTCTGGCCTGCTGCTGTACGGTTCGGCGCTGGTTTACGGCTTCTCAGGCGGCACCGGGTTTGAGGTGATCGCATCGGCTCCGACATCGCTCGGTCTCATCTTCGGTCTCGTGTTCCTGATCTGCGGTCTGTCCTTCAAGGCGTCGGCGGCGCCGTTCCACATCTGGACGCCGGACGTTTATGAGGGCGCGCCGTCTGCCGTGGTGGCGTTCTTCTCGACGGCGCCCAAGATCGCCGCCGTGGCGCTGCTGGCGAATGTGATGTTCGTGGCGTTCGGGCCGCACATCGACTCCTGGCAGATGATCATCGCGATCATCTCGGCGCTTTCGATGCTGATTGGCGCCTTCGGTGCTCTCATGCAGAACAGCATCAAGCGGATCCTTGCGTACTCCTCGATCTCGAATGTGGGCTTTGCTCTGATCGCCATCGCGGCGGGGGCGGAGTTGGGTTCGGCTGCGGTGCTGGTTTACATGACTCTGTATGTCATCGCGACGCTTGGCATCTTCGCTGGCGTGCTTGCGCTGCGCCGGGGCGGCAAGGCGATTGACACGGTCGCTGACCTGAATGGTCTGGTAAAGACGAAGCCGGGTATCGCGCTGGGCTTGCTGGTTCTCATCTTCTCGGTCGCGGGGATTCCGCCTGCGGCCGGGTTCTGGGGCAAGCTGCAGGTGTTCACCGCGGGTATCGAGTCCGGAATGTTGTGGCTGGTGCTGGTCGGTGCGCTCGCGAGCGTGGTTTCGCTGGGTTACTACCTGCGGCTGGTGTGGGCGATGTTCATGAAGCCTGCGGGCGAGCCGATGGATCGGACGGACGTTTCCGTCGCCGCCATTGTGGCGATATCGACGCTGGTCGTGTTCCCGATCCTGACCATCGGCATTCAGTTCCTGCTGAGCGCCGCTGCGCAAGCTGTCGTCGGCTAGGGCGGTGCCGGTCGAGCAGCTTTCGAGCCCCTGGCCCATCCTCCGGTTTGGCGAGATCGATTCCACCAATGAGGAAGCGCGCCGGCGAGCGGTCAGCGGCGATGTCGGGCCTTGCTGGCTGGTGACTGAGGTGCAGACGGCGGGTCGGGGCAGGCTGGGCCGGCAGTGGTCGTCTCCGCGTGGCAACCTGTTTGCAACGGCGCTTCTGTCTTACCCGCGTCCTGCCACAGAGGCCACGTTGGCGTCGTTTGCTGCGGGGCTCGCGGTCGTCGACGCGGCGCGGATCCTCGGCGTGCTTGCTGGCAGGCTTCGCCTCAAATGGCCAAACGACGTGCTGAGCGGATCGGCAAAGCTCGCGGGCATTCTCATCGAGACTGGCAATTTGCACGGCAGGCTCTGGATGGCGGCCGGATTCGGCGTGAATGTGGAGATTGCGCCTGAGCGGTCAGATCGTCCCACCGAATGCCTGAATAATCTGCCGGGCGGCGAAGGCATTACAGCGGAAAAGCTGCTGTTTGCTCTCGATGCGTCCTTCCGTGCACGACTCTTTGGTCTTCTGAGCGAGGGCTTTGAGCCCACGCGGGCTGAATGGCTATCCAATGCGGCTTATCTCGGTCGTCACATTGAGGTTAATGGCGTCAGCGGCGAGATGGCCGGGCTGGCCGAGGACGGCGCGTTGATCATGCGATTGGCCGACGGATCGGTGACCCATATTCGTGCGGGCGAAATCTCGCTATCAAGCTAGCTGGTATTGCAGGGCCTTGAGCCGCAAGGGATGGCAGCATGCTGCTGGCGATCGACACGGGCAACACGAATACGCTCTTCGCCGTACATGACGGGGAGTCGTGGCGGGCGCAGTGGCGGTCGTCCACCGACATGACCAAGACGGCGGATGACTATGCCGTGTGGTTGAGCACGCTGATGGAGATCAACGGCCTCAGCATGTCGCAGATCGACGACTGCATCATCTCGACCGTGGTGCCCCAGTCGCTGTTCAACCAGCGTAATTTTGCCCGGCGCTATCTCAAGGTCGAGCCCTTCGTGATCGGCGAAAATGTCACCCTTGGCGTGAAGGTGAACATCCCGAAGCCAAGCGAGGTCGGGGCGGACCGGCTCGTGAACGCAGTCGGCGCTCATGGTTCGTACCCGGGCAAGCCGCTGATCGTGATCGACAGCGGCACTGCGACCACGTTCGACGTCGTAGGCGCCGATGGGTCTTTTGAGGGCGGCATCATCGCTCCCGGGATCAACCTTTCGATGAAGGCGCTGCATGAGGCGGCGGCGAAACTGCCGCGCGTGGCGATCCAGAAGCCGGACCATGTGATCGGCCGCGACACGGTCGCGGCCATGCAGTCCGGCGTGTTCTGGGGTTATATCGACCTGATTGATGGGCTGGTGGAACGGGTCAAGGCCGAGTATGGGCATCCCATGACCGTCATCGCCACCGGCGGCGTCGCGTCCCTGTTCGAGGGCGCAGCGCAGAATATCGATCATTTTGACGGCGACATAACCATCAAGGGGCTGCGCATCCTTTACGATCGCAACATCACAAACGCGGCTACAGAGCTCAAATGAAGGGTGCCGAACTCATCTTCGCGCCTCTCGGCGGCTGTCGTGAAATCGGGATGAACCTGAACGCTTACGCCTATGGCCCGCCCGACAACCGGCGCTGGATCATCGTCGATGTAGGCGTGACGTTTGGCGACGACACGACGCCCGGCGTCGATCTCATCATGCCCGACCCGGTCTATCTTGAGGGCTTCGCGGAGGACATCGAGGCGATCATCCTGACGCACGCGCACGAGGATCACATCGGCGCCATCGCCTGGCTATGGCCGAAGCTGCGGGCGCCGATATACGCGACGCCGTTCACTGCGTATCTGGTCATTGAAAAACTCAAGGAGCGTGGGCTCGACCGCGAGGCCAAGGTCCACATTATGGATCTGCGTGAGAAGCGGCAGTTCGGGCCGTTCGAAGTCGAGCTGATCACGCTGACGCATTCCATCCCTGAGCCCAATGGTCTTGCGATCAGGACACCGCTCGGGATGGTGCTGCACACGGGCGACTGGAAGATCGATCCGGATCCGATCATCGGCGAGGATTTCGACCAGGCGAAAATCGAGGAGCTGGGCCGCGAGGGCATTCTCGCGATGGTCTGTGACTCGACCAACGTTTTCGAGGAAGGCGAGGCCGGATCTGAAGGCATGGCGCGTGAGGCGCTGCGCCGTGCGGTGGCGGAGCAGACGGGGCGTGTAGCGATCACGGCGTTTGCGTCAAACGTGGCGCGCGTGCAGTCGGCGTGCGAAGCGGCGCGGGCGAATAACCGGTCAGTGTGCCTGCTGGGGCGTTCGATGATCCGCGTCGTTGGTGCAGCTCAGTCAGTCGGCCTTCTGCAGGGCTTCAATTTCATCACGCCAGATGAGGCGGCCTATCTGCCGCACGAGAACATCCTTTATCTCTGCACCGGCAGCCAGGGCGAGACCAATGCAGCGCTTGCGCGGCTTGCGCGTGGCGATCACCCTTCGGCGAAGCTGGGAGCGGACGACACGGTGATTTTTTCATCGCGCGTCATTCCAGGGAATGAGCGCTCTATTGCTGCAATCCAGAACATGCTGGCGGAGCGAAACGTCAAGCTGGTGACGGATCGCCAGTTCGACATCCACGTCTCGGGTCATCCGTGCCGTGATGAGCTGCGGCGGATGTATCTGTGGGCCAAGCCGCGGATTGCTGTGCCAGTGCATGGCGAGCGGCGCCACCTGATGGAGCATGCACGGTTTGCGCGGTCGCTGCAGGTTCCGCATGCGATCACGCCGGACAACGGCGATGTCATCCGCCTTGCGCCTGGCCTCGTTGAAGTGATCGATCAGGTTCCCGCCGGCCGGCTCCACGTCGATGGCGAAGTGCTGACTTCCGACAAGGCGGGCGGCATGTGGGAGCGGAAGAAGATGGCGTACAATGGCCATCTTGCTGTCAGCGTCGTCATCGCGAAGGGGCGCGTCGAGGATGGGCCGATCATCGTGGCGCGAGGCTTCTCGGAGGCTGATGGGCGCCCGGCGGACGAGTCGCTTGAGCCGCTCGATGAGGCCGCAGAGAATGCCGTGCAGCAGCTCAAGCGTGGCGATTTTGACGACGACGAGAAGATCGAGAAGTTATTGACGCGCGCCGTGCGCCGCGCCGCCGAGCAGCATTTCGGCAAGCGGCCGCTTGTCGATGTCACGATACACAGGATCTAGAGCCGGAGACTGGACGCCATGACCATCGGTCGCCTCAACCATATCGGTATCGCCGTGCCGTCGATCGAGAAGGCCTTCGAGACCTATCGCAATCTCTACGGCGCGACGGAATTCGTGCAGCCCTTCGACATGCCGGCGCAGGGCGTGCGGGTCGGCTTCGTGAACCTGCCGAACACGCAGCTCGAGATCATCGAGCCGCTGGGGGAAAAGTCGCCGATCATCAATTTCCTGGAAAAGAACCCGAAAGGCGGACAGCATCATGTTTGCTTCGAGGTGCCTGATATCCATGTGGCTAAGGCCGACATGGAATCCAAGGGCGCCAAGGTGCTGGGTGAGCCGCGGATCGGGGCGCATGGAACCCTGGTAATCTTCATACATCCAAAGGACTCCGACGGCGTACTGATCGAGTTGATGGAAACACCGAAAGGTCACCACTAGGCCTATGGGGATATTTGAAGCCTTCGTCGTATTCTTTATGTCGTGGTGGGTGATATTCCTGCCGACGCTGTCCGCAGGCACGCAGAGTCAGCATGAAGCCGGCGCGGTGATTCCCGGGACGGAGAGCGGGGCCCCGGTCGGGGTTCGCTGGGGCCGTAAGATCGCCATTGCGACAGGGGGGGCGGCGCTGGTCACCTTCCTGCTATGGCTGGCGCTCCAGATGCACTGGCTGGATTTCATGGCCGCAAGGACCTAGGCGCGCCGAGGCCTAAGTCAGGCCTCATTGCGCGGGCAGGGCTTGGCGGCTATCAGCCTGACATCGTCTGCACCCCTTTCAGGACCGTCAATGCGCCTTTCCCGGTATTTCCTGCCTGTGCTCAAGGAAGCGCCCGCTGATGCGCAGATCGTCTCGCACCAGCTGATGCTGCGGGCGGGCATGATCAAGCAGAACGGAGCGGGTATCTACTCATGGTTGCCGCTGGGCATGCGGGTGCTGCACAAGATCGAGAAGATCGTGCGCGAGGAGCAGGAGCGCGCCGGAGCTGTCGAGCTGTTGATGCCGACGATCCAGTCCGCCGATCTTTGGCGTGAATCCGGCCGATATGACGCCTATGGCAAGGAGATGCTGCGCATCACCGACCGCCACGAGCGCGAGATGCTCTACGGGCCGACGAATGAGGAGATGATCACAGACATCTTTCGGACCTATGTCCGCTCGTACAAGCAGCTGCCGCTCAATCTCTATCACATTCAGTGGAAATTCAGGGACGAGGTGCGTCCGCGTTTCGGCGTGATGCGTGGCCGCGAGTTCCTGATGAAGGACGCCTATTCGTTTGATGCGACGCCGGAAGCGGCGCGGCAGGCCTATTACCGGATGTTCTGCGCCTATCTGAATACGTTCAACCGGATGGGCCTGAAGGCAGTGCCGATGCGCGCTGACACCGGCCCGATCGGCGGTGACCTGAGCCATGAATTCATCGTGCTGGCAGAGACAGGCGAGAGCGCCGTGTTCTGCGACAGCGCGCTGGTCGACATGCCGCCGCCGGGCGCTGATCTCGACTTCCATCAGGACCTGCTGCCTGAGGTCGAGAAGCGCACGAAGCTGTACGCTGCGACCGAGGAGATGCATGACGCGGCGAAGTTCGAGTCGGATGTGCCGGCCGAGCGACGCCTGTCGGCCCGCGGGATCGAGGTTGGTCACATCTTCTATTTCGGCACGAAGTATTCTGCGCCGATGAAGGCCGAGATCGCGACCGCGGACGGCAAGACGATCCCGGCCGAGATGGGCTCCTACGGCATCGGCGTGTCGCGTCTGGTCGGCGCGATCATCGAGGCCAGCCATGACGACAAGGGCGTGATCTGGCCGGCGGCCGTCGCGCCGTTCGAGGCGGCGGTAGTGAGCTTGCGCGCTGACGATGCGGACGTAACCAAGGTCTGCGAGAGTGCGTATGCGCAACTTCAGGCGGCGGGGGTTGACGTGCTGTATGATGACACCGCGGAGCGTCCGGGCGCGAAGTTCTCGACGATGGAATTGATCGGCGTGCCGCACCTGATTGTGGTCGGGCCCAAGGGCGTCAAGTCGGGCGTGGTCGAGTATCGCAACCGCAGGGCGGGCAGCAGCGAGGAAATGACGCTGGAAGCCGCGCTGAACCGCTATCTTGCCGGTCGGAAGGCATAAGCCAGATGAGCGCGGTCAAGGATCAACGGGTCGTCGAGCGGCCCTTCGGCCCCTTCGAGCGCATGCTGGCGCTGCGCTATCTTGGCGCCAAGCGGGAGCATGGCGGCCTGGCGTTCATCTCAGTGGTGTCGGTCGTCGGCATCACGCTGGGGGTGTGGGCGCTGATCCTCACAATGTCGATCATGAACGGCTTTCGGCTCGAGTTGATATCCAAGATCGTCGGGTTTGAGCCGCACGTCTTCATCGATACGCGCGGCGTGCCGCTGAGCACGGTGGATGAGTTGATGGTCAAGCTCCGCCAGCGGCCGGGAGTGGAGAATGTCGAGCCTCTTCACGAGGGCCTTGGATTGCTGTCGGCTTATGGCCGCAGCGATGCGGTGCAGGTGCGGGGCGTGCGGCCCGAGGATCTGCGCAAGAACCATCTCATCGCCGATAGCGTCGCGGCGGGGCAGCGCGTGCGCGACAATCCTACCGAACCGGCTCCGCGGGGAACGCTTGGACAAGGGTCACTCGACCGCTTCGGCGATGACGGCTCCCTCTCGCAGGATCTGGTGATGGGGAGCGCGTTTGCCTACCAACTCGGTGTCGGGGTAGGCGACAAGGTGACCATAACGCAGTCCAACGGCGCCCGCACGGTGCTCGGGACTGCGCCGCGAACGAAGACCTATACGGTCTCGGCGATCTTCCACGTCGGCAATGAGCGGTATGACCGTGGCGTGGTCTTCATGCCGATCGAAGCGTCCAAGCTGCTGTTCGGTTATGGCGAAGGCTACCCGGTGGTCGGGTTGCGCCTGACGGATCCGGATGCGGCTGACGATTTCGTTAGACAGCTCGAGACTGAAGAGCGCTATGTGATGCAGAGCTGGATCCAGCGCAACGGTACATATGTGACGGCGCTGGTTGTCGAGCGCAATGTGATGCGGCTGATCCTGTTCATCGTCGTGGTGATCACTGCCCTGAACATCATTACGGGCGTCCTGATGCTCGTGAAAAACAAGGCGCGCGATATTGCGATCCTGCGGACGATCGGGGCGACGCGCGCGGGCGTGGTTCGAATCTTCATGATGTCGGGCACGGTTCTCGGGATGGCAGGCGTTGGCACGGGCGTTGTGCTCGGCGTGCTGTGTGCGATCTACATCGCGCCGATACAGCACTTTCTGGAATACATCACAGGCACCGAGCTGTTTCCGGCGGACATCTACCAGCTCGATGCGCTTCCGGCGAAGCTGGAATGGGCCGAGGTTGCGAGTGTAGGCGGCGCAGCTTTTGTCGTCACGCTTCTGATGTCGGTCATTCCGTCCCTGTGGGCGGCGCGGCTCAATCCTGTTGAAGCGCTCAGGTTCGAATGATGATGGAGCCGTCTTCCCCTGTGCAGCCCGTGCTGTCGCTGAAGAACGTCGAGCGCCAGTACAAGTCCGGCGACAAGATTCTGCATGTGCTGCGCGGCATCAATCTCGACTTGCGTCCCGGCGAGATGACCGGGCTGATCGGTCCGTCGGGTTCCGGAAAGTCTACGCTGCTGCACGTGGCAGGTCTGCTTGAGAAACCCGATAGGGGGGAGGTGCTGTTCAACGGGAAGAACGCGCTGACGATGTCGGATGATGCGCGAACGCTGGCGCGGCGGATGCAACTGGGCTTCGTCTATCAGTTCCACCACCTGCTGCCGGAACTCAACGCCGTCGACAATGTGGCGGCGCCGCTGATGATCAACGGCATGTCGCGCGGAAAGGCCCGTAAGCGGGGGCAGGAGCTGCTGCGGCAGATGGGGTTGGTCGAGCGTGATCACCATCGTCCTGGCCAGCTTTCCGGAGGCGAACAGCAGCGTGTGGCGATCGCGCGTTCCCTGGCCAACCGGCCGAAGGTGCTGATTGCGGACGAGCCGACGGGGAACCTGGATCCGAACACCTCGCGCGTGGTTTTCCAGAACCTTTTCGACATTGCGAAGCACGAGGGGGTGGCGGTCCTCGTCGCGACCCATAACGTGGAACTGACAAGCGTGATGGACCGCGTCCTGACGCTCCACGAAGGCAGACTTGAGCCTGCGCCGGCGAGAGCCGACCAGGTTTAGGTTCGGCCTGACCGACCGAGGCCTGACATGACGGAAGCGCCACGTTTCATCCACCTGCGCGTGCGGACGGCCCTGTCGCTGCTGCAGAGCATGATCCGCCCGAAGGATCTGGCGAAGTGGGCGGCGGCGAATGCAGTGCCTGCCGTTGCAGTCACCGACGCCAACCTGTTTGCCGCGCTCGAGCTTGCCGATTCGCTGACAGAGCAGGGCGTGCAGTCGATCACTGGACTGACGCTGTCCATCCTTGAGCCCGGCGTTTCGGGCGAGACGGGTTCGCTGGCGCTGATTGCCCAGAACCAGGCCGGCTATCGCAACCTGATGAAGCTGTCCTCGGCTTCGTTCCTCACACCGGCCGGCAGTGACAACCAGGTGTCGCTGGCGACCCTGATCGAACACTCTGACGGGCTGATCTGCCTGACGGGTGGTGGGGGTGGGCTGCTGAACCGGCGCGCGGCGGCCGGAAAGGTCCCCGAGGTGCGTGCGCGTTTGCAGGAGCTGCTCGCGGCATTCGGTGATCGACTGTATGTCGAGTTGCAGCGGCACGGAATCCACGAGGAGGCTGCTGCCGAAGGGGTGATGGTTGAACTCGCCTATGAGCTCGGCCTGCCGCTGGTTGCGACCTGCGATGTGCGCTTTGCGAAGCCTGAACAGCACCCCGTGCATGACGTGCTGATGTGCATCGCGAACTCGGCGTATGTGAGCCAGGCAGATCGACCGCGCGTATCGCCGCAGCAGTATCTCAAGTCGCCGGCCGAGATGATGGCTGCCTTTTCGGACTTGCCGGAGGCGCTGGCGTCGACGGTCGAGATCGCGAAGCGCTGTGCGTTCAGGCCGACCAAGCACAAGCCGATCCTGCCGCCGTTCGACACCGGGCGCGGACGGGATGAGGCGGCGGAACTGCGGATGCAGGCCGAGGCGGGGCTGAAGGCGCGGTTGAAGATCGTGCAGCCTGCGACGGGGGTGTCCGTCTACGAGGACAGGTTGGCCTACGAGTTGGGCATTATCGAACGGATGGGGTTTCCAGGATATTTTCTTATCGTTGCAGACTTCATCAAGTGGGCGAAGGCGCATGACATTCCCGTCGGACCGGGCCGCGGTTCGGGCGCCGGTTCGCTGGTCGCGTGGGTGCTCACGATCACAGACCTCGATCCGATCCGGTTTGGCCTGCTGTTCGAGCGCTTCCTGAATCCTGAGCGGGTCTCGATGCCTGACTTCGACATCGACTTCTGCCAGGAACGGCGCGGCGAAGTGATCGAGTATGTGCGCCAGCGCTATGGCGCGGATCGCGTGTCGCAGATCATCACGTTCGGTACGCTGCAGGCGCGGGCCGTCCTGCGCGATGTGGGGCGTGTACTGCAGCTGCCCTTCCATCAGGTCGACAAGCTGGCCAAGCTCGTTCCGTTCAATCCCGCCAAGCCGCCGACTCTCGCGGAGGCGCGGGAGATGGAGCCGAAGCTCGACGAGGCGATCGAGGCCGAGGAGGAAGTCGCGCACCTGTTCGAGACGGCGCAACAGCTGGAGGGGCTGTATCGCAACGCTTCGACCCACGCGGCGGGCATCGTGATCGGCGACCGGCCGCTGGTAGATCTTGTGGGCCTCTATCGCGATCCTCGGTCGGACATTCCGGCGAGCCAGTTCAACATGAAGTGGGCTGAAGCCGCAGGCCTCGTGAAGTTCGACTTTCTTGGACTGAAGACGCTGACGGTGATCGACCGGGCGATCAAGATGATCGCGGACAAGGGGGTCACTGTTGATCTGGCGCGGCTGCCGCTGGATGACGCCAGGACTTACGAGATGCTGCAGAAGGGCGATGTCGTTGGCGTGTTCCAGGTGGAAAGCCAGGGCATGCGGCGGGCGCTGGTCGACATGGTGCCGGACAGGTTCGAGGACCTGATCGTTCTTGTGGCGTTGTATCGGCCGGGGCCGATGGCGAACATCCCGACTTACTGCAACCGGAAGAAGGGCCTCGAAGAGACGACGTATTATACCGAGACGCTGACGCCCTGGCTGAAGCCGATCCTCGAGCCGACATTTGGGATCATCACTTACCAGGAACAAGTGATGCAGGTCGCGCGGGACATGGCGGACTATTCGTTTGGCGAGGCCGACCTGCTGCGCCGAGCGATGGGCAAGAAGATCCGCGCCGAGATGGACAAGCAGCGCGTGCGCTTCATGGAAGGCGCGCTGAAGAAAGGCATCAAGGAGTCCGATGCCGACATGACGTTCGAGGCATGCGCGAAGTTCGCGGACTACGGCTTCAATAAGTCTCACTCTGCGCCGTACGCGCTGCTCACCTACCAGACGGCGTGGCTCAAGGCTAACCACCCGGTTGAGTTCCTCGCTGCATCCATGAGCCTTGATGCGGGCAACACCGATAAGCTTGCCGTGTTCTTCCAGGAAGCGCGGCGGATGGGGGTTCCGGTGCTGCCGCCGGACATAAACCATTCCTGCGCCGACTTCACGGTCGAGAACGAAAGCGTCCGGTATGCGCTGGGCGCCATCAAGGGCGTGGGCAAGCCGGCGATGCTGTCTGTGGAAGTGGCGCGGCGGACGGAGCCGTTCAAGGGCCTGCAGGATTTTGCCGAGCGCGTTGATCCGCGACTGGTGAACCGGCGGTGTTTCGAGGCGCTGGCAAAGGCGGGGGCGTTCACGCCCATCGAGCCGAACCGGGCGAGGGCGTTCGCTGCGGCGCCGGTGCTATCGGCGCTTGCGGCGGCGGCAGAGCAGGATCGCAGTTCCAATCAGGTCAGCCTGTTCGGTGACCAGCCGAAGCAGGCGATGCGCCTGCCGGACGCGCCGGCATGGGGCGAGTCCGATCGGCTCGACAATGAGCTGGCGAGTGTTGGGTTCTTCCTGTCGGGGCATCCGCTGGACGACCTGCTGGGCACGATGCGGTCGCGTGTGACGCTGGCTGCGGAGCGCGAGATCGTGGGGCGCGAGCGGAACATGCTGACGATGATCGGCGTGATCCGGGCGCGGGTCGAAAAGCCGGCAAAGGCCGGGGGCAAGTTTGCAATCGTCACGCTGTCGGATCCTTCGGGTGAGTATGAGTTGTTCGTGAACGATGACCTGCTGCAGAGCTCGCGCGATTCGCTGGAGGTCGGTGGACGGGTTCTGGTGATGGTCCGTGTGCGGAAGGTCGAGGAGGAGCTTCGCTTCTCGATGGACAGCGTGAAGGAGCTGAGCAAGGCATCCATTGGTACGCACGAGACGCTGCTGGTGCGCCTGGCGCCGGATGCGCCGCTGGGGCGGATTGCCAGCGTGGCGGAGGGGCTGAAGAAGTCGCCATCGCAGAACGCGCTGGGGGCGATCCATCTGGAGATACCGATCGAGGGCGATCGGGTGGTGACGATTGCGCTTGAGGGCAAGTACCCGGTGGATTTCGTCGCGATGCAGGCGTTCAAGTCGGTGCCGGGCGTAAACCAGGTGCGGCCGGCAGCGGCTTAGGGGCCGGAGACGCGCTCGCCTTGAGGCCGGTGTGAACCGCCTGTGATTCTGTCTCTCTGTGTCTCCGCTTGTGGGCGTAGCTGCTGGTAGACGGAAGAGTTCGCAGATCCCGTGTCCCCGGCAGGTGTTGAGCCGCAGCCCCCGCACTGCGACCTGCATTTCATCCCCTTGCCGCCGTTGAGGCTGCCGGCGTGCGGGCCTGCCTGCGCAGGACCAGGTCCCGCAAAATCGCCTCGTCTCGCTGGCCCGGGAGGCTCTTCACGCTCGCCTGCATCCACGATGCGCCGTTGAACGGTTCACGGCCGTCCTCCATGCGGGATGGGTGAGAGCAGTCTCTCGCAGGTCTCAAGGCGGGAGGACGCGCGTGTCGGAAAACGGGGGGTGTCGGTCTAGTGCTTTGAATCTTCTCGAATGACAGCCAGAATTCGGCGTCCAGAACCTGCCGGTTCTGGCGGAGGCAGGTGCGGGAGGGCTGGTGCTGGCGGCCGCGGTACGCCGGAAAGCTTGCCGGGGCCGGAAATACAGGTATAAGCCGCGCCATTCCGACACGCGGACCCATTCCGGTGCGGGCGCAAGCCTGTTCTGTCCGCGGCGGCCAACCGGATCAGGAGACTACATTGGCACTTCCCGACTTTTCCATGCGTCAATTGCTTGAAGCTGGCGCGCACTTCGGACACCAGGTTCACCGCTGGAACCCCAAAATGCAGGGGTTCATCTTCGGCGAACGGTCCGG
>CAIMMO010000273.1 GCA_903842595.1 uncultured Alphaproteobacteria bacterium | reverse complement strand
TCGACGTGGGCGACCACGAGGACCGGCCCGACTGGATGGGCACTGTCGATTTCTCCGCCCTGAAGCTGAAGCTGGTTGCCTCCATCGTTGCCATTTCAGGCATCGCGCTGCTGAAAAGCTTCCTCGACCTCGGAGCGGAGGAGAAAGACCTTACGCCCTCTGATGAGAAGTCGCTGATGTGGCAGGTTATTGTTCACCTCACCTTCGTGATTTCAGGTGTCCTGCTGGCCTTCATGGACTGGCTGACCGGCCACCAGAAGCGCTGAGGTAATGTCCCTGCGCCTAACAAGAAAACTCCCCGTCGGCTGGGCCGACGGGGAGCAAGGGTGATTCTCGGGGGAGAGAATGGTCCTGTTTACGCAGCCCAAGGGGCGCTGGATCGTTCAGAAAGCGGCGATGCGGGGAAATTTTGCGGCGGGAATGGGGCGGGCGCAATGATCTTCTCGATCAGCAAGGCGACCAGACGTCCCGTGTACCCGTCGTTACGTTCTCAACCACGAGGTTGAAGTTGCGGACGTCGGACGTCGCAACATACTCCGGTGTCAGGAGATATTGCTGCCCGGACACGTCCTGCGGTTCGAGAACGCGGGTCCGTATTTCCAGTCCCGTTTCGGTGTCGATGTCGTGGACGTAGCGGCCGTCCGGGCTCGTGAATACAATACGCCCGTTCTCCAGCGTCACGTTCGGACCCTGCCCGCACGCGACCCCCTCCCAGTTCCACCGGCCGACAATAGCCGCCGAGAATGTCGCGTCCCTGGCGCTCGCCGCCGGGGCCGTCAGCACACGGGTGGGGTCGAACGCAGGACCAATGGTCGGGCACTCACCCGTCCCACTTATACGCGGCAGGCCATTGGCGCAGCGCAGGCTGGCCAGCCCCGGCGACGGCTTCGGCGAATAGATCCACTGCGTCAGCCCGGTCGCTGCAGCCACCAGAACGACGCCAACTGCGACGCCCACCCAGTTGATCTTGCGCTTCGGCTGGCCGCGCGAGGACTGTATCGCCCCCGGTGTGGGCCGACCCACGCGGTTCTCAACCTCGGCCACAAGCTGCGCCAGGCCCGCACTGTCAGCGTTGCGCCAGTCGGTCATGTTCGTCGCCTGCACGACATAGAGCCCCATCGGCAGGTCTTCCGCCTCGATGGAATCGATCATCGCCGGAAGAAGCTTCTTCGCCTTGCGGGCCACCAGAGCCTCATGACGGACATTGTCGCTCTTTACGCTGTCGCGTGACCACAGCACGATGGCGACCTTGCAGTTGGCCAGCTTCTCGCGGATCCACGTGTCCCAGTCCTGCCCCGGCGGTGTCGCCTGGTCCCAGAACACATCGATACCGCGCGCCGTCAGCGTTTCCTGCACGCGCTCCGCCGCCGCCCGGTCCCGGCTCGAATAGGAGAGGAAGACGTCAGCCATCTGTGTCCCTCAATCTGCAAACGTCGCCAGCACGGGCACATGGTCGGAAGGCTTGTCCATCGCCCGCGCCATGCGGTGGATGGAAATGGACTTCAGCCTGTCCGCGGCCTGTGGCGAACACATCAGGTGATCGATGCGAATGCCCCAGTCCTTCTGCCACGCCCCGGCCTGATAGTCCCAGAACGTGTATTTCTGGATGCGGCCATCGCACGCCATGAAGGCGTCTGTATAGCCCATCCACTGCAGCTCCCGGAAACGGTCGCGTGTCTCGGGCCAGGCGAGCGCGTCGTCGCCCCAGACTTTCGGGTCCCAGCAATCCTCGTCATGCGGGATGCAGTTGAAGTCGCCCGCCAGCACGACAGGCTCTTCCAGGGCGAGCAACTCCTTCGCCCGCGCATTCAGCCGATCCATCCAGCGCAGCTTGTAGTCATATTTCGGACCCGGCCGCGGATTGCCGTTGGGCAGGTAGATCGTCGCCACGCGCACCGGCCGCGGCGCTTCAACCAGCACTTCAAGATACCGGCTTTGCTCGTCCTCCGCCTCGCCCGGAAGGCCGCGCATTTCGTCAGAGATCGGATGCTTCGAAATGATCGCAACGCCGTTATAGGTCTTCTGGCCGAACACTGCGCAATTGAAACCCAGCGCCTCGATCTCGGCGCGCGGGAACTTCTCGTCGACGCACTTGATCTCCTGCAGGCACCAGACATCAGCCGGGCAGGCGGCCAGTACCTCCAGTACGGTCGGCAACCGCGCATTCACCGAGTTGACGTTCCAGGTTGCGATTCTCATTGCGTCATTCCACCTTGAACCGCACAGGCAGCCGCACCGCCATGCCGGGCGCGACACCCGGATAGTCCTCCCGCACGACGAAAAGACGTGACACCTGCAGCGCAGCCGAAGAGAAGCCGAATCCTGCCGGCGCCTCCGTCCCCTCGATGCAATCGAGCGCGCGCGTCTCCTTCACAGTGCAATTGAGATAGGCGACGCCTTCCACCGCATCGCTTAGCGCCCTCACGGGATAGACCCTCATGATGTCCCGCACCGTGGGCGCGCGTTCGGCCCATGCCGGCGTCAGCACCGTGTCGGAGCTTTCCGGCGGTGGCGTCCACGCGATTGCGGGCTCCACCGGAACGGCTTCGCACGCAACCGCCAGCAGCAAAGCCACCCCAATCAGGCCACGACGCATACTAACGCCCCTCTCCACAAGCGCCCCTTGATAGCCCGATCCGCGGGAAACGAAAGCGCTTGCGCGATCAGGAGACTATGCCAGCGCCGTCCGTATCGCGCGCTCAACCGGCGATGCGCCATGCTCGACGTTTGGCCCCTCGCGCCAGCCGAGCCCCGGCTGTGCAAGAAAACGCGCCGTCCTGCCGTGATGCGCCTGCGCCGCATGCACGGTGAACGGATGCAGCAACCACACAGTCCCAGCCTCGCCCGTCGCCAGCGCAATCTCGCAACCCGCGCTGCTCTCAAAACCTTCGCGTGCAAGATCCGCCAGCGAAACGCCCGCTTCGCCATGCGCCAGCAGCTGCCGCGCCGTCGGCAGGTGAGAGCCCACCCTCACGCGTGTCGGCGCATCGTCCGGCCCGCAATCCGACAGCAGGAACAGCATCAGCATCGACCGGCTGCGCGAGGCGAAGTTCACGCGCCACTGGAAGTAGTCCTGCGATGAAGGATCGTCCGGCGGCGGGAAACTCGCATCGATGTGCCAGCCATCGTCCCACGGCTTGTCCTTCGCGGGAAAGCGCACGACCATCGCGCCCAGCCCCGCGGGCATCACCCACCGGCCTTCGCCCGCCAACTGGTCCAACGCGCCATGCAGGCGTTGAGAGTCCAGCGCCTCGAGAAACGGCGGTTGCTGGTACATGCCCAGACGCATCACCGGCTGCATCCATTGGTCGGGCCGGTCCGGCGACAGGCCCAGATCGCGCCAGAGAATCTCCCGGCAAGCTGCCGCCGCTTCCCGCGAAAACGCCCCTTCAACCTTCACGAGGCCGTCGTGAATGAACTGCGCGATCTCATCAGACTGAAGCATCGTGAGCGCGATCAGAACCCGCGGAACTCCACCACCTCATGCTGCGGCGCCCTGTCGGCGTAGATGTCATTCACCGGATTGTTCGGGTCAGGCACGCCAATCGCTATGCCGGCATAGACCATGTGGTTCTCGTCCAGCCCGAAATGCGCGTGCAGCTCCACGCGCAGGCGCGCCCAGCATTCCTGCATGCATGTGCCCCAGCCGCGCTCCTCGGCGAGCAGGGCGATGGTCTGCATGTACATACCCATATGCGCCCACTGACCGTGGCCCATGCGTCGGTCGATGATCATGAAAAGGCCTACCGACGCGCCGAAGAAGCGATAGTTGTTTGCGAACCACATCATGCGCCCCGCGCGGTCTTCCTTCGGGATGCCGATCTTCTCGTACATCATTTCGCCGACGCGTTTGCGCCGCTCGTTGTACACCTGATCAATCACGGTGAGGTCCGGATAGACTGGCCTGTCGCCCGGCACCGGGCCCATCGGGTCTGCGGCCAGCACGCGCTGCGCCATCACGATGATCTCGTCCTTCGCCGCGCCCGTCACCGCGATCACCTTCCACGGCTGCAGGTTGCCGCCAGAAGGCGAGCGCTGCGCTGTCTGCAGGAGATCTGCGAGCGCGTCCTGGGGGATCGGATCGTCGAGAAACGCCCGGGTCGAAATACGTTGGCGGACGGCTTCGGTGACTGTCATGCGTAAACCCCGTTTGTGCAGGCGTGGATCACGGCGCAATCATGGCCGGCAACATGACCATTTGTTCGCTTGACCCCCCTCATGGCAAGCGGTGAGTCTCCCGCTTCAGGTAGCGCAATCGAGAGGGCCAAGAATGACCCAGCAGATGGTGGCGGCGCTCATCGCCGTCGGTGTCGTGACGTTAGCCTTGATGGCTGTTCTTCGTCTTATGCGACCTCGCACTGTCACCCTGCCAGACCTTCCCGAATTGCCACCTCCGCCAAAGCCGGCCTCGCCCCAGGAAGGGTCACTGCCACCCCGCCAGGGCTGACCTCTCTGCGCGGAAGCGCAACGAAATGCAGCTGGCCAACGGTTCGTTGTGCTGTGTTCAGGTTGCGCAGGCAGAATGACATTCATGAAAATGCGCTTTGCTCTCATCGTTCTTCCCCTTGCTTTCGCGGGCCTCGGCGCCTGCTCGACCTACGGGTATGGCTACGACGACTACGGATACAGCGATTACGGGTACAGCACCGGCTACGGGTACGGCGACTACGGCTATGGCTACGGTCAGGGCGGTTCGTACAGCGGCGGCGTTTGGCACGACGCCTATTACGACAACCATTACGGCGCCGTGCACGGCGGCTACTGGGATCTGGACGGATTCTTCTGGTATCAGTCCGTCTTGAACGGACCCTACCTCCGCGATCACAATCGCCATTTCCGTCGCGACGACTGGAACGGCGGCAAGCACTATCGCTACGTCGATCGCCGCAACCATGGCGGCCGGGACTGGAACGATCGTGATCGTGACCGCGACCGCAACACTTACCCGCCGCTCTTCGCAGGCCAGCAGGGCGGCAATCGCGACTGGAACCAGAATCGCAACAACGACCGCAACGGCGGGCGTAGCAGCAATGACGGCCGCGATCGAAACGATGACCGAGGCCGCAACGACGACCGCGCGCGCAACGAAGGCGGCAGTCGCTACAACCCGCCGCCGCTCTTCAGCGGACAGCAATCGCGTGCGACCCCTCCGCCGCCTCCGCAACTCGACGGTGCGCCGCGCGGCGGTGACAATGACCGCAGCCGTGATCGCGGCAATGACAACGACCGAAGCCGCGGCGACGGTGACCGACGAAACGATGATCGCGGCCGCAACGACAATCGCGGCCAGGGCGGCAGCCCCCCACTATTCAGCGGTCAGCAGCAACAGCGCGCCGTGCCTGCGCCCCCGCCTCCGCAGCAGGCGCCAAAAGCCCAGCCCCGCCAGCGTAGCGATGACGACGGTGATCGTCCGCAGCGTGGCCAGCGCAACAACGACGACAGCAATGGCGACAGCAATGGCGATCGCGGGCGTAGTCGCGGCAAGGACCGACGCGGCGAGCGCGACCGGGACTGACGGGTAATCCAATCGCGCGAACGGCGGTCGCACCTCGCGAGATGTCGAGGCCTGCAACCCGGATCGGGTTTCAGCATCTACCCGGCGGCCTCAAACCGAAAAGCTGGTGCCGCATCCGCAGCCGGACGTCGCGTTCGGATTGTGGATGCGGAATGACGCGCCGATGATCTCGTCGACGAAGTCGATCTCCGATCCCGCCAGGAAGGGCAGGCTGGCTTCGTCCACCACCGCCTTGACGCCATCCCGCTCGATCACCCGGTCATCTGCATTCGCCTTGTCTGCGAACCCGAACCGGTAGGAAAATCCCGAACACCCGCCCCCGATCACCTCGACGCGCAACATCGTCCCCTCCGGCTGCCCGGCGACAATCTTTGCGATGCGCCGCGCCGCTGAAGCGGAGAGGGTGACCTCGGGCGATGTTGTCGCAGTATCTGGCATGGCAGCCCTGCTTAGGTGTTTCAGACGATTCAGATATGAACTCCGCACTCTATATGGAAGGCGTCGTCATGGCCAAACCATTCTCCCCGCCGCCACGGGCCATCTTCGCTAGCGATCCGGACCGGTCGCGGGGCCGCCTTCATGCCGAGTCGCCGAGCGCCACGCGGACGGATTTCCAGCGCGATCGCGACCGCATCATCCATGCCGACGCCTTCCGCCGGTTGAAGCAGAAGACACAGGTGTTCGTTGCCCACGAGGGCGATCACTACCGCACACGGCTCACCCATTCGCTGGAAGTTGCCCAGATCGCGCGCACGGCCGCCCGCGTCCTCGGCCTGGACGAGGACCTTGCCGAGACCCTTTCGCTCGCCCACGACATCGGTCATCCGCCGTTCGGTCATGCGGGCGAGAGCGCCCTCAATACCGCGATGGCGCCTTATGGCGGCTTCGACCACAATGCCCAGGCGCTCCGTGTTCTGACAAAACTCGAACAGCGATATCCGAAATTCGATGGTCTCAATCTCACATGGGAGACCCTCGAAGGCGTCATCAAGCACAACGGCCCGCTGGTGACGTCTGAAAGCGGCATCGACAAGCTGCCGACCGCCTTCCGGGACTACGACGCGCTCCAGTCCCTTGGCCTGCACACATTCGCGGGACCGGAGGCGCAGGTCGCCGCGCTCGCCGACGACATCGCCTACAACAATCACGACGTGCAGGACGGGCTCCGCGCCGGCCTCTTCACCGTCGACGAGTTGATGGAGGTGCCGCTCGCCGGTGATGTCTTCCGCGATGTGATGAAGCAATACCCCGACATCGAGCGCGAACGGCTGATCGCGGAATCCGTGCGCCGCCTGATCGGCGTATGGCTGGGCGATCTTATTGCAGAGTTCCGCCGCCGCGCTGCCGCCGAAGACCCGCGCTCGGTGGAAGAGGTGAGGGCGCTGGCCCGCCCGCTGGCGGCCTTTTCCGACGATATCGCCGAACGCCAGAAACCGCTCCGCGCCTTCCTGTTTCAGCGCATGTACCGGCATCACAAGGTCAACCGCATGATGAGCCAGGCGCGACGCATCGTCAGTGAGCTGTTCACGCTCTTCCTCGCCGAGCCCGACACGCTCCCGCCGCCGTGGAGCAATCGCGCTCGCGCGCCCGGCGCCGACATGACGCGCCGCGCCCGCGTCGTCTGCGACTATATTGCGGGCATGACCGACACCTACGCCATCGACGAGCACCGCCGCCTGTTCAATCTCGAGCGGTGGGTGTGAGGCCTCACGTCCCGAAGATCAGTTCCGCGATCCTCGGCGGCGGGCGCGGCGACTGAACGATCTCGTCCCGGCGCGCCAGCGCATCTGAGAAGGTCGCATAGAGCGGCTCCATCGCCTGGTCTGCCATGCTCATCCCCATTTGAGCCGCAGTGCGGCGGCCAGCGTGACCCCCCGCCTCGGCGAGCCGTCGCGGCGCCTGCGCGCGTCGCTTCAAGCGCTTCGCGCCTGTTGCCCTCGAGCAGATGATAACAGGCGAGGGGGCCGTGGCGCCAACGCGGATGGCCCGGGTTCATCGCGATCGCCTTCCCGGCAAGGTCCCGAGCGCGTGATGGCCACGAGGCCATTCTGCGCTTTCGCGCGCGCACCTGCAGCGCGCGCGTGCTTGAATTCCAACTGCCTGGCATGGGCAGCCTCGAGGTGCTGACAGGGGCCCGCCGCAATGTCGCCGTGCGGCGGGCAGTACTGGTCTGTTCAAGCGAACGCCTTGATTTCCTGCATAAACACTCCGGTGGCATGGACGTCTGCGCCAGCCTGCCTAAGCCGTTGAGCGCGCATGACCTGATTGGGTCGCTGCCGGCCTCAACGGCCGTGTTTTGACTGGGGCCTTTGCTGTTCCTTAAGCCTCGTCGGTCAGGGTCCAAGGCTTGGCGGTCTGCACGTCCGCCGGTGGAAGAGCCCGGTTCCAGCCATGACACGCTATTCTCGATCGGTGATCCCCGGCCGCCCGGCCGACGCCCCGCAACACGATCCCAACCTCGAGCGGCTGGTCTTCGGCGCCAGGCGCGCGCCGCCAGCCGCCGCAAATGACCGCGCCGAACCCGACTTCCTCCCGCCTGTCGATGAGGGCGAAGCGGACATCCTCGCCAGCCGCGCCAATTTCGACCGTCGCAAGTCCGCCAACCGTCGCGCACAACCCAGTGGTCGACGCGCATCTGAGTATGCGCCTCTTCGTGATGGCTCCCGCCCGGCTCGCGCCGATGAAAGCCGACGTGGCCCGCTGCTCCTTGGCGGGGCGCTTCTGATCGTCGCCGTCTTCGGCGTCGTGGTCTGGACCGCCTACAGCGACGGCCTCGCCACTGACGAGGCCGAGGTTGCACCCGAACTCAGTACGGCCGGCGCTTTCAAGACGCCGCCGCGCGTGATCGAAGCGGCGCCCCTCGTCACCGAACCGGTCGAGATGGTCGCCGAATCCGCTGACACGCCGGGTCTCGATGGCGGGACAACCGGCTCGCTCGCCGAAGAACGGCCCGAATCGCCTGCGCCCGCCGAAGTCACTGTCGCGCCGCCGCCGTCCAAGGTCATGGCGCCGCCGCCCGCGCCGCTGAAATCGCCTGTTCCGGCGGCCGCCGTCGCGCCGCCTGCAGCGAAGGCCGAGACGCCGAAAGTCGAACCGCCGAAGCCAGCTCCGGCCAAGCCCGTCGCTGCCGTCCCCGCGCCTGCGACCGTCGCACCGACGCCCTCAGCCTACCGCCCCGCTTTCACGGCCTATGGCGACCACGTCGTCCAGATCGCCGCCACCTCCAGCACCGCTTCCGCCGACGCCGAATTTGCGCGCATGTCGAAGGCCTGGCCCGACCTGCTTTCGGGCGCGGAAAGGTTCGTCCAGGAGGCAGACGTTAACGGCAAAACCGTCTACCGTCTGCGCGTCGGATCGTTCGCATCCAAAGCCGACGCCGCTGCCTTCTGCACGGCGTTCAAGGCCCAGGGCGGCAACTGTTATCCGGCCGTGAAATAGCCCGGACCTTTCGATGACTGCTCCCCGCGCGTGTATCCTGTCCGTCTCTGGTCACATGCTGACGGACGGGGAGAAAGCCCTGCTCGCACGCGCGAACCCGTGGGGCATTATCCTCATGGGCCGCAGTTGCGGAAACCCCACGCAGGTCACAGCCCTCACAGAAGCCATCCGCCAGACCACCGGCCGCAACACGCTCATCTTCATTGATCAGGAAGGCGGCCGCGTCCGCCGCCTCCGTCCGCCCCAATGGCCGGAGATCCCCGCACCGCTCACCTGGCTGCCGCTCTACAAGCAGGACGCAGACCTCGGCCGCGAAGCCGTCTGGCTCCACCACCGCCTGATGGCCGCCGAGCTCGAACCCATGGGCATCCGCGCCGACTGTGCGCCCGTGGTCGATCTTCTCCATCCCGATATGGACAAGATCGTCGGCGACCGCGCGCTCGGCGAAACGGCAGAGCAAGTCGCCGATCTCGCGCAGTCCGCCCTCAAGGGCCTCGCCGATGGCGGCGTTTCCGGCGTCATCAAGCACATGCCCGGCCACGGCCGTGCCGAAGTCGACAGCCACGAAACCATGCCCGTCGTCCGCGCCTCACGCGCCGACGTCGAACAGGACATCGCCCCCTTCCGCGCCGTGCGCCACGCCACCATGGGCATGACCGCACACCTCGCCTACGCCGCCCTCGACAACGAGACGACACCCGCCACGCACTCGCGGAAGATCATCGCGGACATAATCCGCGGCGAGATCGGCTTCGATGGCCTCCTGATGACCGACGACCTCGGCATGAAAGCCCTCGGCGGCACCCTCGCCAGCCGGGCCACACGCGCCCGCAACGCCGGCTGCGACGTCATCCTCCACTGCTCCGGCCTCGACGCCTGGGGCAAGGTCCTCCGCGACCCCGACATGGTCCTGCGCGAGATGTCCGAAATCGTCGACGCCTGTCCGGAGCTTTCCGGAGAAGGCCTCCGCCGCGCCAAGTCCGCCGACGCCGCCATCCGCGAGCCGAAGCCGTTCGACAAGGCCGAGGGCAGGGCGCGGATGGAAGCGTTGCTGGCGATGCGGCCGACGGGCGCGGTGGCGTGAGCCCCCTTTCCGGACTGGTGGTTCGAAGGTCGCTCCCTTCGCTCGCTGCTAACCATGATGGCTCTCTAAACCGTCGCGTAGGTAGAAAAGGCCCCTAAGGGTGAACAGCCGTGAAGCCGCGCCCGCCGACCCACGAGGGGCTGGGCTAACCGCCCATTCAGGCACTGCAAGCCTCAGGCGAAACCAAGTTGCCCCGCCCGCCCGCCTCGTCTAGTCCCATCCCATGAGCATCATTCCCGTTGAAAACGAGGACATGCTGGCCCAGGCCGCCGCCGAGGCTGCCGACGCCAGGGATGCGTTCACCGTCGACCTCGACGGCTATGAAGGCCCACTCCACCTGCTGCTGGACCTTGCCCGCCGCCACAAGATCGACCTCGTGAAGGTCTCTATCCTCGCGCTCGCCGACCAGTACCTGAAATGGATCCACGCGGCCCGCGAGAAGCGGATCGACCTCGCTGCTGACTATCTCCTGATGGCCGCCTGGCTCGCCTTCCTCAAATCGAAACTGCTGCTCCCGTCCGAGCGCAAGGCCGACGACGAGACAGACCCTGACGAGCTCGCAGGCCGTCTCGCCTTTCGCCTGCGCCGCCTGGACGCCATGCGCCGCGCGATCAACGATCTCAATGAGGGCAATCTCGACGGCCGCGATGTCTTCGCGCGCGGTGATCCGCAGCTCGCCAGGATCATCCGCAAGCCGCTCTGGAACAGCACTCTGCACGACATTCTCAAGGCCTTCGGCGACATCAACACGCGCAAGGTGAAACTCCGCGCCCACGTCATCGCGCGCCAGCCCGTTGTCCCGCTCGACTCGGCCCGCCGCAAGCTCGAGCAACTCGTGCCCGATCTCATCGACTGGGCCTCGATTCAGCTGATGCACGCCGAGGACGAAGCTTCAAAGGACGCCCCCCGCCGCTCCGAAGTCGCCAGCTTCTTCTCCGCTGCGCTGGAGTTGACCAAGAACCGGGCCGTCGACATCCGCCAGGACCAGCTCTTCTCCGACGTCTACGTCCGCAAGGCCCACCAGGACCTGAGGGCGGCCGAATGAGCGGAGAGGAGAAGCCAGACCTGCAGGCCATGCGCGACGCAGTGGCCAAGCTCGTCAAGCAGCGCAAGCAGAATCCTGCGCCGGCAAGTCGTCCGCATTCCGAGGAGCCGCAAAGCGGCGTCTCGAAGGACGAGGATGGGCTCACTGACGTTCCGCCCCAATCAACATCGCCAGACCCCGAACGCCTCGCCGACGCGCTGCGCCGCGCCGAAGCCATCCTCTTTGCCTCCAACGAACCGATCGACGCCACCACGCTGACGGAAGCGCTCCCGCAGGGCGTTGAATCTGGTGACGTGTTGCTCAAGCTGAAAGCCGCCTACGCCACGCGCGGCGTCCAGCTGGTCGAACTCGCCGGCAAGTGGCGCTTCCAGACCGCGCCCGATCTCGCCTTCCTGTTCGAGGAGACCCGCGAACAGCCCCGCGCCCTGTCGCGCGCCGCCCTCGAAACCCTCGCCATCGTCGCCTACTGCCAGCCCGTCACCCGTCCCGAGATCGAGGACGTCCGCGGCGTCGCCGTCTCGACCGGCACGCTCGACATCCTGATGGAGGCCGGCTGGATCCGTCCCCGCGGCCGCCGCCGCACGCCCGGCCGGCCTGTGACATTTGGAACCACCGACGCCTTCCTCGTCCACTTCGGGCTCGACGCCATCGACAGCCTGCCGGGCAGGGACGACCTCAAGGCTGCCGGGCTGCTCAGCGCCGATATCCCTCGCGACTTCGAATTTGCAGGCGCCCCGCGCGATCCCGAGACGGGCGAACTTCTGGGCGAGGACCCGCTGGAAGACGCCGATTTCCAGCCCGACTTCCTGGAAGGCGCCGAAGACCGCCCCTGAGGGGCTTCAATCGACTTGCTGTGAGGCCTTGCTAGCCGGGTTTGCGCTTGGGACGCTGCGGGGTTACCTTACCAAGAGGAAACGGAACAATGGTTGCATCGCCCGGCCTCGGAATCGGCCTGATTTCCGCTGCCATGATTATCCTTCTGGCTCCCGGGCCACTGAAACTTCTGGGCGTGGCGGCCCTGTGGGGCGTTGGCTAGGGCGGGGCGTGGGATAGAGCTGGGCATTCTCGCCCGACGAACATGCCGCTCTGGCGGCCAACGGAGTAGACACAATGGGACGCATCGGTCCTGTCGAAATCATCATCTTCCTGGTTGTCGTCCTGCTGATCTTCGGCGGCCGCGGCAAGATCTCGGGAATCATGGGCGACTTCGCGAAAGGCATCAAAAGCTTTCGCAAGGGCATGAAAGAGCCGGACGTCGACACGAGCCAGACCACATCCGGCGCGCTGGTCAACGAGCCGATCAACGTCACCCCGGACAAAGAGAAGTCGAAAGTCTGATCGTTCAGGCCCTGGGCGCCGCTATGGCCGCCTCTGACTTCTGTTCTCCGGAAGGAGCGACATTGCCATGATGCCGGGCGTCGGCTTCGAGGAAATGATCCTGCTGGTTCTCGTGGCGATCGTCGTGATCGGCCCGAAGGACCTGCCGCTCATGATGCGCAAGTTCGGCCGCTTCACCGGCAAGATGCGCGCGATGGCGTTCGAGTTCAAACAGGGCTTCGACGAGCTGGGGCGCCAGGCCGAGCTAGACGAACTCCGCAAGGAAGTCTCCGACCTCAAGAAGAGCACCGGCCTCGAAGACCTCCGCCGCGAGTTCGACGAAGACAGGCGCGCGCTGGAAGCCGACGTGAATTCCGCGATCACCGATCCAGCGCCGCCAAAACCTGCCGCGCTCGCACCCCCCGGTGAGGCCGCCGCCGGAACCGAACCAGCCACCCCCGCAACACCGCCCGCAATTGCGAGCGCTGCGCCCATCGCAGCCGTCGCTGTTGCAGCAGCCACGGCCGACCCCGAATTCGTCCCCGCCATGACAGTCCGCGCGTCAGACAAGTTTCCCAAGCCGATCAAGCGCACGCCGACGCATCCGGCCGCCGCCTCCGCCATCAATGCGGCCCGCCCGGATCCCGCGCCCTATGCTGGCCTCTCGGCCGACCATCCTGGCTATGACACCGGCGAGGATTTCCGCCTCGAAGGCCACCCGCCTGCATCCTTCACACCCGCCAAGGGCGAGGCAGACAGCAACGTCCACATCGTTCCCGACGATGAAGTCCGCCCGCCCGCGCCCGTCAAGCAGGATACGACTGCCTGATGAGCATGCCATGGAACAAAGGGAAGAAGTCATCGGGCGCGTCGCCCGAACCCGCCATTGACGAGGTCGAGGCCAGCCGCGCGCCGCTGATGGATCACCTGCTGGAACTGCGTGACCGCCTGGTGCGCATCCTCTGGGTCGTCGGCATCCTCTTTCTCGCTGGCTGGTACGTCACCGAACCGGTGCTGGCTTACCTGCTTCAGCCGCTCAGCGACGCCGCGCACCGCGCTGGCCGCCCTCTCGAAGAGACGATCGAAACGGTCACCACCGCGCCGATGGAGATGATCTTCGTCAAGCTGAAGATGTCCTTCCTGCTTGCCGTCGCCGGAGGTTTCCCCTTCATCGCCTACCAGATCTACGCCTTCATCGCGCCGGGCCTCTACAAGAACGAACGTTCCGCTGTGCTGCCCTACCTCTTCCTGATGCCGATGCTGTTCGCGGCCGGCGGCGCGCTGGTCTACCAGTATGTCCTGCCGACCTTCATGGACCTGTCCTTCAGCCAGGAATTCACCGCCGCGGGCGCCAAGGTCGTCTACCTCCCCAAGATCAAGGAATACTACGAGCTGACGATCTCGCTGCTCACCGCCTTCGGCTTTGCTTTCCAGCTGCCGATTGTGATGTCGCTGCTCGCGCGCGCCGGCGTCGTCAATGCGGGCGGCCTGCGCAAGGGCCGCAAGTTCGCGCTCGTCGTCATCGTCTTCGCAGCGATGTTCATGACCCCGCCCGACCCGTTCAGCTGGGTCCTGCTCTCGGTTCCGCTCTTCCTGCTCTACGAAAGCGGCATCATCGCCGCGATGCTGATCGGTCGCGCCCGCAAGCGCCGCGAAGCCGCCGACGCCAAACGCGAGGAAGAAGAAGCCCGCCGCGAAGCCGCCGAAGAAGAATCCCGCCGCCGTGCCGCCGCCGCACAGTCCGCCACACAAGGCGCACTGCCCGCAGGCGAATAGCCAAGACCACGCCCGCTGACAGAGGCCCCAACCGGATCGGCCGATTCCGGACACACGGTTTGGGTCTCGATCCGAACCTTTTCAACGCGCTGCGCTGGCCAATTCGGTCGATTCCCGACACGTGCGCCCCCGCGTCCGGACCGGTGATATTCTGCTCTCATCCATTCCGCATGGAGGGCGGCCGTACACCGTTCAAGGCCGCGGGATGGATGCAGGCGAGCGTGAACAGCCTCTCGAGACACCGAGCGAAGCGTTTTCCGCGAACTGGTTCTGAACAGGCCGGCCCGCCCGCCGGCAGCCTCAACGGCGCCAGGCGGATGACATGCGAGCCGCGGTGCGCGGGCTGCCTTCCAACGCCTGCCCGGGACGCGGGGTCTGCGAACCTCTTGTCGACCGGCAGCGCCGCCACCAGCGTCTCCGCCCGATCCACGCCCTTTGCGCCTTGCCCGCATCACGCTAGACCCCGGCACAAGCTCAAGAACGCCCCAAGAGACAGCCATGCACGACATCCGCGCCATCCGCGAGAACCCCGCCGCCTACGCCGCCGCGCTGTCGCGCCGGCCGACGGTGGATGGCGCCTCCGAGATTTCAGCCATCATGGCGCTCGACGAAAAGGTCCGCGCCGCCATCCTGCGCAAGCAGGAGGCCGAGCAGGCCCGCAACGCCAAGTCGAAGGAGATCGGCAAGGCCAAGGCGTCGAAGGACGAAGCCCTCGTCCAGAGCCTGATGACCGATGTCGCCGCCGCCAAGCAGACGATCGAGGACGCCGGCAAGGACGAAGCCGACGCCACGCGCGAGCGCGACGATCTCCTCGCGCGGCTACCTAATGTGCCACTTGAAGATGCGCCCCAGGGCGCCGACGAACATGGGAATGTCGAGGTCCGCCGCCATGGCGGTCCGCGCAAGTTCAACTACGCCCCGAAAGACCACGCCGACATCGGCGAGAAACTCGGCCTCATGGACTTCGAAGCCGCCACCCGCATGAGCGGCGCCCGCTTCGTGGTGCTGAAGGGCCAACTCGCAAGACTGGAGCGCGCACTCACCCAATTCATGCTCGACATTCAGACAAGCGAGAACGGCTACGTCGAACACGCAGCGCCGCTGCTTGTCAAAGAGCAGGCGATGTATGGAACAGGGCAACTACCCAAGTTCGAAGAAGACCTATTCACCACTGTTCAGCTGAATTGGGAACGGCTTGAGCGGGCGCTTGCCTCCAATGAGACCTTCGAGAGCTTGTTTGGTACGCAATCCTTCGATTTCGCAGCTGACGCGCGGCAGAAGATTGCCAACGGCATGTTCTCGGAGAAGCGTTATCTGATCCCCACCGCCGAAGTCTCCCTCACCAATATCTACCGCGAGCAGATCGTCGATGGCGACATCCTCCCCGTGCGCATGACCGCCGCGACGCCGTGCTTCCGCTCGGAAGCGGGCAGTGCAGGGCGCGACACCAAGGGCATGATCCGCCAGCACCAGTTCATCAAGGTCGAGCTGGTCTCGATCACGAAGCCCGAGGACTCCGAAGCCGAACACCTGCGCATGACAAAGTGCGCCGAAGGCATCCTCGAACGCCTCGGCCTGCCATATCGCACCGTGCTGCTCTGCACCGGCGACATGGGCTTTGGCGCTCGCAAGACGTACGATCTCGAAGTCTGGCTGCCTTCGCAGAACACCTACCGCGAGATCTCGTCCTGCTCGAACTGCGGCGACTTCCAGGCCCGCCGCATGGATGCGAAGTTCCGCCGCGAGCAGGGCGCCAAGCCTGAATTCGTGCACACCCTCAACGGCTCCGGCCTCGCCGTCGGCCGCACGCTGGTCGCCATCCTCGAGAACTACCAGCGCGAAGACGGCAAGGTCGACGTGCCCGATGCGCTGCGCCCCTACATCGGCGGGCTGGAGGTGATCGGATGATCCGCAAACTGTTCATGGCGCTGGCCGCCCTGGCCGCGGCGTCCTGCGCCGCGCCCGCGCCAGCAACCGAAACGCCCTCAACCGCCACCTTCATCGGCATCGACGGCCGCCCGCTCGTCTTGGCCGACGGCATGATCGACAACGCAGTCCAGCAAGCGCTAACCGCAAACCCCGCCGCCTGCGCCAGGGCCGGCGGCGCGCTGCAGCCGGTGTGCCGGATGCAGATGCCGATGTGCCTCATCACCTTCACTGACGCGGGCAAGTCCTGCACCGACGGCGCGCATTGCGGCTCTGGCCGCTGCTATGCCGCGACCCCCACCGCCGCTTCCGGCGGCTCGGCCACAACTGGCCAGTGCGCGCCCACCAACAACCCATGCGGCTGCAACCAACGCGTCGAAGACGGCGTCGCGCTTCCCACGCTCTGCGTCGACTGATGGAGCAGGCAATGGGATTCTCGCTTGCCTGGTTCGCGGCCCAAGGCATTGATCGCGACGACTTCCTCGAACGCCTCGGCTTCACCGACACCGGCGAGGTCGACGAGTATTTCGATCAGGATCATTCCGGCGGCGAGCTTCCCGGCGGCTGGTACATCATCCTCACCAGCGATCTTGGCCTCCTCGCGCCGGACAAGCTGGCGCAATGGTCCACAGGCTGCCGTCTGGTCGCGACGGTGGTGCACGAAGACTCGGCGAATTCGCTCGCCACCGAATGGAAGGACGGCCGCCTGATCTGGTCTGTCTCGCACGACGGCAGCGAAGGCGGCGATCAACTCGCCGTCGAAGGCCAGCTGCCCGACGTGTTCGACGAGCTGAAGCACGAAGCCGACGCCCTGCAGGTCGCCGACGTCGTCTTCGACATCCCGCTCGACCTCGCCGCCGAACTCACCGGATTCCGCCACGACGAGATGGGGTTCGACGATGACATCCCCGCCTTCACCATTATGGAGCGGACGCACCTGACATGATGCGGGAAGGCCAGTGCCTATGAACGACGCGGACCCGCGCTTTCAGGCTGCACGCCTCGTGCTGCAGCTGCGTCAGGCGGGCGTCACCGATCACAATGTCGCCGAGGCGCTGGAAATGACGCCGCGCGACCAGTTCACGCCGCGTCCCTTCGAGGCTGATGCGTGGGAGAATGTCGAACTCCCGATCGACTGCGGGCAGAGCATGACGCGCCCGGTGACGGTCGGCGTGATGGTGCAGGCGCTCGGCGCGGAGAAGGGCCACACCGTTCTCGAGATCGGCTGCGGCACCGGCTATGTCGCCGCCGTGCTCAGCCGTCTCGCCCGCCGCGTGTACAGCATGGACCGCTACCGCACGCTCCTGGAAAAGGCCCGCGCCGTGATCGAACGCCTCGACCTGGCGGCCCGGATCGAGCTGCGCCACGGCGATGGCATCGCCGGCTGGCCGGAGGCCGCGCCGTTCGATCGCATCCTGATCATGGGCGCCGTGCCGGAGTTGCCGCTGGAACTTGCCCGCCAGCTTGCTCCCGGCGGCATAGCCGTCATGCCGGCCGAACGCGCCGGCCGCGTGGTCATCGTGCGCATGATGAAGCAGCCGGACGGCTCCTTTGCCGAAGCCGTGATCGCCCCGGCCAGTTTCGCCCCGCTAGAACCCGGAATTGCAAGGGAACTCTGACAGCAGGCCGCTTCAGCTTCCGGTAAGCATGATCGGTGCAGTCTCGGCCGGATTTCCCGGAGGACCGATGGCGATCTCCTTCGCCCTGCGCGCCTGTCTGCTTGCCTCCGCTGCCGCGGGGATGACCGCGTGCGCCACGAATCCGCCCCTGCTGGCCGCCGCCATCGACTATCGCGGCGACGATCCAGCCCGGCCGTTAACTCGTGAAGCTCAACGCCCGACCGTGCTCGCCGATAAATCGCGACCGTCCGCTGCCGCCGCTTCGACTGCTCCGCCCGCACGCGTCGCCCCGAGGCCGATGCCAGGCGCGCCCAGCGACCTCGAGCCATTCCAGCGCGTCGCCGACCTCGGCGCGTCCCCCGGCACATCCGCCGTTGCCGAGGCCCGAAGCCTTGCGCCCGAGACGGGCAATCGCCCCGGCGGCACGCGCAAGCTGCCCGATGACAACCCCTCCGCCCGCGCCGTGGAGATCCAGCCGTCGGACACGCTGTACGACATCTCGCGCCGCTACTCGGTCAACATGCGCGCCCTCATCGAGACCAATGCGCTCGAACCTCCCTATGCGCTGGACGTCGGCGGCACGATCTACCTGCCGCCGCCCAACATCCACGTGGTCGAAGCCGGCGAGACGCTCTACGCCGTCTCCCGCCGCTACAATGTTGATACCCGCTCGCTTGCCCTGCTGAATGCTATCGCGCGTCCTTTCACCGTCTGGCCGGGTGATGAACTCCTGTTGCCGCCACTCGCCCGCGACCAGGCGCGCGAGCCTGCAAGGCCAGCCCTGGCGCCACCGCCGCCGGCGTCGCTCGTTGTGGCGGAAGCCAAACCGCTCCAGCAGCGGGCCTCCACACCCGCTGCGGTCAAACCGCCAACCTCAAGGCCGCCCGTCACGAATCCCCCGGGCAGGGCGCTACCATCTCAGGATGGGCCCATCTCGCTGACTGCAACGGTCGCCACGACCGCCGCTGTCGGGCCAAAACCACTGCCGAAAGCGCCCGCCATTGTCGCGCCTCCGCCGCCGCCGCCGCCGGCGCAGCAAGCGAAGTCCACTCCGTCGACCGCGTCCGGCGAATTCATCTGGCCTGTCTCAGGCCGGGTCCTGAAGGGCTACGGCCCAGGCTCCGACGGCAGCCGCAATGACGGAATCAACATTGCAGCGGCCAAGGGGGCTGAACTGCGCGCCTCTGCCGGGGGGGAAGTCGTCTATGCGGGCAACGAGCTGGCCGGCTTCGGTAACCTGATCCTGATCCGCCACCCGGGTGGCTGGGTTACGGCCTATGCCCATTGCGACACCATGGCTGTTAGCGAAGGTGACCTTGTCCGGCAGGGACAGGTCATCGCTAAGGCTGGGTCCACTGGCAATGCGGGGGCGCCGCAGGTGCATTTCGAGCTGCGCAAGGGCAAGGAGCCGGTCGATCCGACCCGTCACCTGCCGCCGCTGCAGGGCTGACCAGCCGGGTGCTTGCAAAAACAGCGCACATTGCCAAGGGGGCGCCTCCCGATATAGTCCGCCCGCTTCAGCCTCCCCATATCCGCGGGAGAGCGCAGAGATTCTCACGGAGACCCGATGCTGCCGATCCCGATGTTCTTCCAGCAAGCCGCGCCGGCCGCCGCCGCCCCCGGCGGCGGCGATATGCTGATGAGCCTCATGCTGCCGATCGGCATGATCGTGATCTTCTACTTCCTGCTCATCCGCCCGCAGAACCAGCGCATGAAGAAGCACCGCGCCATGATCGCGGCGGTCAAGAAGGGCGATACAGTGATCACCCAGGGCGGCATCATCGGCCGCATTTTCAAGCTCGGCGACGATGAAGTCACGATCGACACCGGCGAGGGCGGCAAGCTCCGCATCGTGCGTTCAATGATCGTCGACGTGAAGAACAAGCCCGACCAGGCCCCGGCCAACGACGTCAAGGAAGGCTGATCCTTCCATGCTGCTGCGCTTTCCGCCATGGAAGGTGGCTCTCGTCCTCGCGACGCTGATCCTCGGCCTTCTGCTGACCCTGCCGAACGTGCTGACTGAAAAGCAGCGCGAGGACTATTTCAGCTGGTGGCCAACGCAGCCGCTCAAGCTTGGTCTCGACCTGAAGGGCGGGGCTTCAATTTCCCTTGAGATCCCCGAGGACGACCTGCGTACCAACGAGTTGCGTCAGGTCAACCGCATGGTGGGTGAGAAGCTGCGCGAAACGCCGCTTATTCCTGTCCGCGAGCGCACGCCACAGGGCGATTCCGTACTCGTACGCGTCACCAACTCAGCTGACACGCAGCGCGCAATTGACCGGCTCAGGACGTTGGGCGGGGCGGATGTCTACACCATTGGTCAGCGCGCCGACGGCGCCATCGAGATCAAGTTCACCGAGGCGCGGTTCGACCAGCTGATGGAGAGCGCAATTCAGGCGTCCCGCCAGGCGATTCAGCGGCGCGCGGACGGCTCGGGCCTGGTCGAACCGAATATCGTTCAGCAGGGCGAAAACCGTGTTTTGATTGAGGTTCCGGGCCTAACACCGGAGCGCGTCAACGAACTTGTCGACCTGCTGACGCAGGCGGGCGTGCTGACCTTCAACATGGTCGACACCCAAGCGGACCCCAGCCAGTACCAGATCGGCGTGCCGCGCAACAACCGCATCGCATTGCCGAACGAAAGCATGGGCGGCGCGCCTCAGGTGATCATGCTCGACCCGATCATCACGGGCAATGATCTGGCGAACGCCTTCCAGGCCTACGATGAAAGGAATCAGCCCAGCATTTCCTTCAGCCTTCACGCTCAGGGCGCTCAGAAATTCGGCCGTGCGACGACCACGAATGTCGGTCGTCCATTCGCCATCGTGCTCGACAACAAGATCATTTCCGCCCCCACCATCGAGACCCCGATCATGGGCGGAACCGGGCGCATTACCGGTTCATTCACGATGCAGGAGGCCAACGACCTCGCCGTGGTGCTCAAGTCCGGCCAGCTCCCTGCGAAGCTTGTCGTGGTCGAGCGACGGGTCGTCGATCCCAGCCTCGGGGCGGATTCGATCCAGGCTGGCGTCACGGCGTCGATTGTCGGCGTGATCCTGGTGGCGATCTTCATGATCGCCACTTACGGCCTGCTCGGAATTTTCGCCGTTCTCGCCCTCATCTGCAACATGTGGATGATGATCGGCGTGCTGTCCGGTTTCGGCGCGACACTCACCTTGCCAGGTATCGCCGGCATCCTGCTCACCATGGGCATGGCGGTCGACTACAACGTGCTGATCTTCGAGCGGATTCGCGAGGAGAAACGGGCGGGGCGTTCGCCCATCACCTCGGTCGAGGCCGGTTATGAAATGGCCATGGCGACCATTGTCGACGCCAACGTGACCCACCTGGTCGCGGCGCTGGTGATGTTCAATCTGGGCGAGGGGCCGGTGCGCGGTTTCGCCTTGACGCTTGCGATCGGCGTCCTCACCTCGATCTTCACGGCGGTCATCGTGGCCCGCTGGGTCATGTCGATCTGGCTGCGCACCGCCCGGCCGAAATGGATACCCATCTAGCAGGCGCGGCCCGAAGCGCACTTTTCCCCATGGACGGGCCGACGCCTTTGTCTTAGACGGTCGCCTTCAACCCCCCGGAATATCATGAAATCGCCTACCGGAACGTCCGAAGCCAATGCACCTGCCCCGAAGAAGCGGGTCGGACCGCTGACCTTCATCAGAGAGGTCAGGGCTGAAGCGCGCAAGGTCACATGGACGAGCCGCAAGGAAACGATCGCGGCGTCGATCATGGTGGCGATCATGGTGGTCATGGCCGCGATCTTCTTCTACGCGACGGATTCCCTCGTGAAACTGCTGGTCTGGCTTGTTACGGGCATCTCAACAGGGACGCCGAACTGATGGCTGATGCGCGCTGGTATATCGTTCACGCCTACTCGAACTTCGAAAAGAAGGTCGCCTCGACCATTCGCGAGCAGGCCGACATGCAGGGCCTGACGGACCTTATCGAAGAGATCGAGGTTCCGACCGAAGAAGTCGTCGAGGTCGTTCGCGGTCGCAAGCGTACAATCGAGAAGCGTCATATGCCCGGCTATGTGCTCGTTAAGATGCGCATGACGGACGAGGCCTACCACCTCATCAAGAACACCCCGAAAGTCACCGGCTTCCTGGGCGCCGAGGGCGGCAAGAAGCCGCTTCCGGTCCCGCAGCGGGAAGTCGACCAGATCCTCGGCAAGGTCGTAGCCGGCACGATCGAGCGCGCCCGCCCAAAAATGCAGTTCGAGATCGGCGAGAAGGTCAAGGTCACCGACGGCCCGTTCGCGTCCTTTGAAGGCGCGGTGGACTCCATCGACGAAGACACCGGCCGCCTCAAGGTCACGGTAACCATCTTCGGCCGCGCGACCCCGGTGGACCTGGAATACGGCCAGGTTACGAAGGTCTGATCGGGCGGCTCAGGCCGCAAAAGCGCTTGCAATTCAGCCGGACAGCCAGTATTGCCCCGCGTTAGCGTGGGAGGCCCTAGCCAGCCCCACCACGCACCCCCCGCCTTTCCGGATGGTCCGGCGAGGCCCGCTTGCCGGTGAAACACCCGTCAGGCCGCCACAAGTGAGGGAAACATGGCAAAGAAACTGCTGGGGAGCCTGAAGCTTCAGGTTCCCGCTGGAGCCGCTAACCCGTCTCCGCCAATCGGCCCCGCTCTCGGTCAGCGCGGCATCAACATCATGGAATTCTGCAAGGCGTTCAACGCCCGCACGGCGCAGGAAACGAAGGGCACGCCCCTTCCCGTGGTCATCACCTATTACCAGGACAAGTCGTTCACCTTCGAGATCAAGACGCCCCCGGCGTCCTACCTCCTGAAGCAGGCGGCGAAGATCCAGTCCGGCTCGAAGCTGCCGGGCCGCGACAGCGCCGGCACGGTCACGATGGCCCAGTGCCGCGAGATCGCTCAGAAAAAACTCAAGGACCTGAACACGAACGACGTGGAAGCAGGCGCCAAGATCATCGCCGGCTCCGCCCGCGCGATGGGTCTTCAAGTGACGGGAGCGTAGTCCAATGGCACTCGGAAAACGCACCACCGCCGCCCGCAAGACCGTCGACCCGACCAAGGTCTACAAGGTCACTGACGCCGTGAAACTCGTGAAGGGCAACGCCAAGGCGAAGTTCGACGAAACGATTGAGATCGCCGTCAACCTTGGGATCGACCCGAAACAGGCGGACCAGAACGTCCGCGGCGTGGTCAACCTGCCGGCCGGAACCGGCCGCACGGTCCGCGTCGCCGTGTTCGCGCGCGACAAGAAAGCCGACGAAGCCCGCGCTGCCGGCGCTGACATCGTTGGCGCAGAGGACCTGTTCGAGACCGTGAACGGCGGCAAGGTCGATTTCGACCGCGTCATCGCAACGCCGGACATGATGGCCCTCGTCGGCCGTCTGGGTAAGGTGCTGGGCCCGCGCGGCCTGATGCCAAACCCCAAAGTCGGCACCGTCACCCCGAACGTCACGCAAGCCGTGAAAGACGCCAAGGGCGGCTCGGTCGAGTTCCGCGCCGAGAAGACCGGGATCATCCACGCCGGCGTCGGCAAGGCCTCGTTCTCGGAAGCTGACCTCGAGAAGAACGTCCGCGCCTTCGTTGGCGCGCTTGTGAAGGCCCGCCCGTCCGGCGCCAAAGGCACCTATGTCAAGAAGATCGCGATCTCCTCGACCATGGGTCCCGGCGTCTCCGTCGACGTGACCGACCTCTCGTCGGCCCCGGCGCAGTAAGCCGGACCGGCCAATCGATTGGGCAAAGGCCGGCGGAGCAATCCGCCGGCCTTTCCATCTTGGTTGATCGTCCCCCAATGGCCGTGGCTCCGGTCCGATCCTTCGACTTTGCTGCCCATCCAAGGGCCGGATCAGCATTCTGTAAAAAAGCAAGGCCCCGCTTGCAACAAACCGGGGAGGGGGCTATAGACGCCCCCTGAACGGGAGATTCGTTAACGCGAGCCTCCCGTTTCTCGTCCGAGATTGCAGGTGGAGCAAAGCACAAGGCCAGACTAACTACCTGGTCTTGCTCCTCAATTTCCTGCATGAGACGGGGTGTGACGTGTCAGGGAGCGGCGTTTGCCAATGGAAATTTCCATTGGGCGGGCGACGTGGCCCTGGAGTTCGTTTTGCCCTGGGACGGGGGCGCGCTGGTCAGGTGACCGCGAGCCCTCTCCGTGTACCGGCCGGTAGCCTAACAGGCGTCCGGGCGTGCTGGAAGGGGCTAAGGCGGGTGCCGCGTCCTGCGTGCGCTTCCTGGGGCGATCGGGATTGTCCGGTCGTCCAACCTGGAGACCGCATATGGATAAAGCTGGAAAAGCGGTGGCGCTGGAGGCCTACAAGAAGGTCTTCGCCGACGCCGGCGTGATCGTTGTCACGCAATATTCCGGGTTGACCGTAACGCAGCTCACGGATCTGCGCGTCAAGCTCAAGGGCCAAGGCGCAAATCTGAAGGTCATCAAGAACCGGCTTGCGAAAATCGCGCTGGACGGAAAAGGCGGGGA
>CAIMMO010000272.1 GCA_903842595.1 uncultured Alphaproteobacteria bacterium | reverse complement strand
GCGTTGGTCTGCACCGCCCACAACCTCCTCAAGCTCCATAAGGCGATCTGAGGACACTCAACCCAATCTCAAAAAATGCAGCCGCAGCCGAACCGATCTGGCAAGCCGCTCGAAAGCCGTTAGAGAGACGGGCTCCTAGGCGGCGACTGCGGCGTGCGCAGGCGTGTCGTCGTTTGCAGTCGTCTCGCGGAGCCTGCCCGGAAAGGACAGCCTGAACGACGCGCCCGATTTTTCCGACAGCACCAGCACAACATCGCCGCCATGTGCCTGCATGATACGTCGCACGATCGACAGACCAAGGCCCGCGCCCTTGCCGTCGCCGAACTTGCCGCGCGAGTGACGTTCGAACACAGCCTCCACCTTTGCAGGAGGCACGCCCGGGCCCTCGTCATGAACGAAGACCGCCGGCGGATCGTGGCTTACATGCACTGTCACAGCTTTGCCGCGCGGCGTGAATTTCAGCGCGTTCTCGATCAGATTCTTCAGGGCATGGCTGATCGCGTCGGCGTCGCCGCGTACCGGTGTTTCGTGCCCGTCGCTGGAGAACCCCAGGTCGACGCCCGCGCGGATCGCCAGCGGGGTCATGTTCGAGACGACATCATGCGCCAAAGCGCCAAGCTCTGCACGCGCATCCGCGCCCAGCACCAGCCGCTCGGCGTTGGCGCTCGCCAGAAGCTGTGTCGCGAGCCGGATCAGGGCGTCGACTTCCTCGACCAGGCTCTGCTTGTCGACATTCTCGCCGTCCAGCTCGAGCCGCGCCTTCACGATCGCAAGTGGTGTGCGCAGCGCGTGCGCCGCGTCCTGCAGGAAGCGCTTTTCCGCCTCGATCGAGGCTCTCAGCTTCTCAAGCGAGATGTTGAGCGCCTTCACCAGTTCCGCAACCTCACGCGGCGCATCCTTGGGATCGAGCGGGCGGATGTCCTCCATCCTCTGAACCCGTTTGGCCTGCTCGGCGAGGGATTCCAGCGGCGCCAGCGTCTTGCGCACCACGGCTGAGACGAAGATCCAGATCAGCACGATGAACGGCACCAGCGGCAGCGCGATGTGCATCAGCGCTTCGCCAAGCGCGAGGCCGACCAGTAGCCCGCCAGGGTCTGAATGGGACGCCGTGATCACATGGCGAACGTGACCATCCTTTATGAATGTCTTTCCCGCCATCCATCCGCCCTTGAGGGTTGGCGCATCCCATTCTGGCGGAGGCAGGCCGGGCGGAAACAGTTTGCGATCAACCGTCCCGTGGGCGGACGATGCGATGACGTCCCCATCGCCGTTCAGCACGAACCATTCATAGGCGTTGGGATAACGGGTGAAGAGATCGTGCTTCGTGTTCACGGTCTCGCGCATCTCGTCGCCCGTGCCATCGTAGGGCATGTCGCGGGCCACGTCCTGCGCAAGGCCGAAAACAGTGCGCTGCTGCAACTCCGGAATGTCGTAGCCGTAGTGGGCGGTCACCGACGCGGTGACCAGCACGGTGATGAAGGTCGAGATCACGATGATCCGCGACATCAGCCTCCGCGACAGCGACCAGCCGGCTTCCCTGGGCTTATTCAACCACCAGAACATAGCCAACTCCTCTCACGGTCCGAACTTCCACACCCGCTTTCGCGGCTGTCAGGAAGGCGCGCAGACGATAGATGCTTGCCTCGAGCGCGTTCGTCGACACATCAGTGTTGGGTTCGTACACTGCTTCCTCGAGATGCTTGCGTGTGCATACCTTGCCATGGCGGCGCATCAGGGCGGCTAGCAGCTGGCTATCGCGGCGGGGCAGAGGCGTCGGGTGGCCTTCGGCGCTCACCATGCCAGACCGCTGGTCAAACAGGAGCTTGCCGACCTTGAACGAGTCCGCCATCGCGCGGTCGGTCCGCCGCAGGATCGCCCTGCAGCGCGACACCATCTCGTTGAGCTCGAATGGCTTCACGAGATAGTCGTCTGCGCCGTCGTCGAGACCGGAGATGCGGTCGTTCAGTCCGCCGCGCGCCGTCAGCACGATAACCGGCGTGCGCACCGACGCCGCACGCAGCTTGCGCAGGAAATCGAGGCCGTCGCCATCCGGCAGGCTGAGGTCAAGCAGGATCAAGTCATAATCTGCGCCGTCGACCCGGGCCTGGGCTTCGCGCAGGTTGGTCGCGAGTTCGCAGGTGAACTGGGCCCGCGACATCGCCTCAACGATCGCCGCTCCCAGCTTCGCCGTATCTTCGATGACAAGCAGTTTCACGGCTTGCTATCACTCCCCGCCTGGCGCATTCGCCGAGAGGGCGAACGCGATCGCATTCGATCCCGCCGTGCAACTCGCGTACCGCTTCGGATCGCATCGCTGTCGCTCTCCCTACAGAGGAGAGATTAACCCACCGTCCAACGATTCTCACCTGTTTCCGCTCAGTTTCATCGTTTCCGTTCCGAAATCGCCGCCGCGATGGCCTGCGCAAGGACCGCGCCTTTTCCTCGTCCGCCCCGGCTGGCTGCAAGCGAACGTCGGCGTGGCGTCAATGAGAACGGCTCGCTCGGCGCCGATCATGCCGAGCAGGAAACGTTAAGTCGGCCTGTTCGTGCTGGCTGATCGGCAGGGCTGTCACGCTATCGGTCCGCGATGAGACGCCTCCGGCAACTTCATTAACCATCGGCCGAAAGCGATGGTGACGCCAAGCGGAAGGGACGCGCAAATCGTCGAGACCCAGCATGCCGACAGAAGTGTTGCGAGACCTCTCCGCCTGGCACGATCGTCGAGCCTCGACCCGGCGCCCGCGCGTCCACCAAATCATGGCGCGCGCGCCGGACAAGGCGTCCCTAAGCCGCGAGTCCCGACGAGGTCGTGCGGGCACGCTGGGGGATTGTCTTCAGCGCAGCTTCATTGCATTCGCCGCCCTCGGCGAGTTCCTGAAGCATGTGACGGCGCGCAATGCGGCAGTGATAGAGCGACGTCATCTCGATCCACCCGCGACGCTGAAACTCCGTCATCTTGCGTGAGACGGTCTCAAGCCGCAGACCGAGGAACTCGGCCATGTCTCCGCGGCGCATGGGAAGGTCGAAGTCGCCGCCGTGGGTCGCGTCGCACAGATCGGCCACAGACAGAAGGAAGCTCGCGAGTTTCTGCTCGGCGGACTGGGCGCCGACAGCTGCAAGCTGGGCTTGCGCGGCCCCAAGCTGCCGTCCGACCTGGCGAAGCAGCTGTTCAGCAAGCAACGCGTCGCGCTGGCAGATATCCTTCAGCGATCCACCGGGTATGGCGCGCACCGTGACTGCTGTGATCGTCTCGCAGCCATTCACGTACGTGTCGTCGCTCTCAAGGCCGAGGATCGAGCCCGCATTGGCGAAGCCGACGACTTGGCGCTGACCATCGATCAACGTGCGATAGAGCTTCACCCATCCGCTTTCGACGATGTATAAACCTGACCGATCGTCGCCTTCGAAGAACAAGTGTTCGTGCGCTCCGACCTGCTTCAAGGGGCCCGGTCGGGAGTCTTCGATTTTCCCGAGGGATGCCTGTGTGAGGGAGTCAATTCGGCCGCCAGCGATGCACATTGAGATGGTCCTTGTCCGGTTCCAATGCGTGAACCGTGTCTCGCCAAACTTGCGGCCGTTTGCCGAAGCGTGTCTGGCTTTGTGACGAAACATGACATCTGGCCTGTGAAGGCCCGATTTGGCTCGTCCAGCTCATGTTTCAGCGCATTTGTCGCAGGGCGGGGTTGAGCCAGGCCTCGCTTAGATCGCCAGACTATGGACGCTGGGCTTCGCAGCAAAGCCGGGATCAAGACAGGCGGCAACATTGCGGGCGTAAGGCTTGCCGCGCGCCGACACGGTGAGGGTGGTCCCATGCAGACCTACGAGGCCGGCCCGCATCAGCGGCGCCAGTTTCGGATAGACGGCTTTCCTGGTGTCGGCGTCGAGATTGACCTCGAAATTGCAAAGCACGCCCTCGATCAGCCGGCCGATCGATAGCTCCTCCCGCGTTGGCTTCAGGCCACGGACAACCGGTGACTTCCCTTCGCCGAGGCATGCGCGATAGGCCCCGGTGTCCCTCGTGTTCTGGTAGAAGAGATCGGGCAGCGAGGAGATTGCCGAAGCGCCAAGGCCGATCAGGGCGTCGCTCGCATCGTCTGTGTATCCCTGGAAATTCCGGTGGAGCCGGCCATTTCGCTCTGCCGTCGACAACGCGTCCCCCGGGGCCGCAAAATGATCAAATCCGACCGGCATGTAGCCCGCCGATGTCAGCGTGCGGGCCGCCGCCTCAGCCTGACGGAAGCGCGTCTCGCCCGATGGTAGATCGTCGGTGCGGAATGCCTTCTGGTACTTCTTCATCCACGGAACGTGCGCGTAACCAAAGACGGCGATTCGATCGGCGTCCTGCGTCGCCGCGAAGAGTCCTGTCTCTACGACGTCTGCGATGTTTTGCCCCGGAAGGCCGTACATCATGTCGATGTTGATGCTTTCGACGCCCGTGCCACGAAGCATCTTTATCGCATCCTCGATCACCGCTTTCGGCTGGATGCGATTGATGCGCTTCTGCACGTCGGTATTCAGCACCTGAACACCGAGACTGGCGCGGGTGAGGCCGGCATTCGCAAACGCCTGGACCAGCCCCGGCGAAACCCCGCGCGGGTCAAGCTCGACGGCAATGTCTGCGAGCGGCGAGAGGTTGAAGCGCGCACGTATCGCAGCGAACAGCTCATCGACCTGCTGCGGCGAGAGAATGTCAGGGGACCCGCCGCCAAAATGTATCCGGGTGACACGGGCGCCGGACGGGACATCAGATGCCACGAGGGCGATCTCCGCCTTCAGCGCCTGAATATACGTCTCGACCGGATCTGCGAGCGTTGGAACGGTCGTGTGGCAGCCACAGTACCAGCAGAGCTTTTGGCAGAAGGGAATGTGAAGGTAGAGCGAAATGGTCGCGTCGGCGGGCAAGCGCGCACGCGCGGAGCTGGCGGCGGCGGCATCGATGTCACCGGAGAACCGGTTGGCAGGAGGATAGCTCGTGTACCGCGGCAGCTGTTCGGAGGCGAATTCGGGCAGGTAGTCCCAAACGTCTTTCTCGCTGCGAGCGCGATAGGTGAGGTCACTCATTGATCCGCCCTCGCACCAGCGTTCGTCAGACCACGCGCTTTGGCCAGGCTGGCTGATGCCAGTCCCATCGCGACCAGCCCCGCGAAGGCGCTAACACACCCAGCGCAGTGCGCGTGATCACCCAGCATCACAGTCCCAGGCGATGCTTTGCCACACCATGCGCTGGCGAGTGTCATCTCGACACCGCTCTCGCAGGATCGAATGAAGACGCCCGTGATCGTGGTCGCCAAGCCGGACAGGAATACGACCAATCGCTTCACGAGCGTCTCCACCTCGCGGTCGCGTCGGATTTGGGAACGGAGCGACCGTGCAGCCTTTGTAGCCCGCTGCATCGTCTTCCCCTTGCGATGGATCAAGCGACGCGGAATGCGAGCGTGTCAAAGCCCCTCGTCGCGCCTCCAAACTGGAGAGCGCTCCGCTTGAGAGGGCAGTTCATGGCGGCAGCATTTTCCCGTGAGCGGATCGACGTCAGCACATTTGCGGTCGGCTTCTTGATCCTCGTCGTGCTGATCCTGTCCTTCAGCGGAGCGGCGAACGCTGCGGACCCGGCATTCCGCGCACATGCCTTCATCTTCTTGATCGCTTCAGCCATCGGACTGGCGGGCCTGCTCGGGTGGCATGAACTCTCGGACCGTCAGCCGCGCTTCGACAAGACGTTCTATGAGGAGGGCATCGTCAAGGCAGGCATCGTCGCCACGATGTTCTGGGGAATCGCGGGCTTTCTGGTCGGCCTGATCATCGCCCTGCAGCTAACCTTCCCGAATCTCTTCTATTTTCCCGAAATCGGCTGGACCAATTTCGGACGCCTGCGTCCGCTGCACACGTCAGCCGTGATCTTCGCCTTCGGCGGCAATGCGCTCATCGCGACATCCTTCTATGTCGTGCAGCGAACCTGCCGCACGCGCCTCGTCGGCGGCATGTGGCCGTGGTTCGTGTTCTGGGGTTACCAGCTCTTCATCGTTATCGCCGCAACCGGCTACCTCATGGGTGTGACCCAGTCGAAGGAGTATGCTGAGCCCGAATGGTATGCCGATATCTGGCTCACCATTGTGTGGGTCGCTTACCTCGCGGTGTTTGTGGCGACGATTCTCCGCCGCAAGGAGCCGCACATCTACGTGGCGAACTGGTTCTACCTCGCCTTCATCGTAACCATCGCGCTGTTGCACCTGGTCAATAGCCTGTCGATCCCGATCAGTCTCGCCGGATCCAGGTCCGTCTCAGTTTTCAGCGGCGTGCAGAGCGCGCTGATCCAGTGGTGGTACGGCCACAACGCGGTCGGCTTCTTCCTGACCGCCGGATTCCTCGCAATCATGTACTACTTCATCCCCAAGCGCATCGAGCGCCCGGTCTGGTCATACCGCTTGTCGATCGTCCACTTCTGGTCGCTCATTTTCATCTACATCTGGGCCGGTCCCCACCACCTTCACTACACCGCTCTGCCCCAGTGGGCGCAGACGCTGGGTATGACGTTCTCGATCATGCTCTGGATGCCTAGCTGGGGCGGGATGATCAACGGCCTGATGACGCTATCGGGCGCGTGGGACAAGCTGCGCACTGATCCTGTTGTCCGCATGCTCGTGGTCTCGGTCGCGTTCTACGGCATGGCGACCTTCGAAGGACCGGTCATGTCCGTGCGTGAAGTGAACGCTCTCTCGCATTACACTGACTGGGGCATTGGGCATGTGCATTCCGGCGCGCTGGGCTGGGTGGGTTTTGTCACCTTCGGCGCCCTGTACTGCCTGACGCAATGGGTGTGGAAGCGCGACCGCCTCTACTCCAACGCCCTTGTCGAATGGCACTTCTGGATCGCGACGATCGGCATCGTGCTCTACATCACGTCGATGTGGGTGTCGGGCATCATGGAAGGCCTGATGTGGCGCGCCTACAATCAGTTCGGCTTCCTTGAATACTCCTTCATCGAAACCGTCAGCGCCAAGCACATCTCATACATCATCCGCGCCCTTGGCGGCGGGCTCTACCTGACAGGCGCGCTGATCATGGCCTACAACCTCGTGCGCACGGCGCGCGGCGACGTTCCTGCTGACGAGCGGCGCAGGTCAAGCGCCACGCCCGCCATTCAACCTGCCGAATAGGAGGCACGCATGGCGACACGCCAGAGCAAGCTGTTCAACAAGCACAAGCTTTTCGAACGACACACATTCGTCCTCCTGCTAGGTATCCTGGTGGCGGTAGCGATTGGCGGCCTCATCGAGATCGTGCCGCTGTTCTATCTCAAGAACACCATCGAGAAGGTCGAGGGTATGCGGCCGTACACGCCGCTCGAACTCGCCGGGCAGAACATCTACATCCGCGAGGGCTGCAATACCTGTCACTCCCAGATGATTCGCCCGCTCCGCGACGAGGTCGAGCGTTATGGTCACTATTCGCTCGCGGCCGAGAGCATGTACGACCACCCTTTCCAGTGGGGTTCCAAGCGCACCGGGCCTGATCTGGCGCGCGTCGGCGGCAAGTATTCCGACGATTGGCACAGGGATCACCTGATCAATCCCCGCGCACTCGTGCCGGAGTCGATCATGCCGCCCTATGCCTTTCTGGCGGGTCGGACGCTCGACCTGTCGACCATCCAGGACCAGATGCGGACGCTGCAATTCGAAGGCGTACCCTACACGACGCCGATGATCGACGCAGCCCTCGACAACACGATGGCGCAGGCGGGCGGCGACTACGATGTTGAGGCGCTGCGCAAGTCCTACGACGGAATCGCGGGCAGGGATGGCACCGTGCCCGTCCGAAATTTCGATGGCGTGGACGGCGCCCCGACCGAGCTCGATGCGCTGATTGCCTACCTGCAGATGCTTGGCACGCTGGTTGACTTCAAGACCTACGAAGCCGGCGATCTCTCGAACCGGAGGTAGCCCACATGACCTATGAAGACTGGTCGTCCTTCGCGCAGACCTGGGGCACGCTGTACTTCACGGCAATCTTCTTCTGCGCGCTGGCCTATGCGCTTTGGCCGCGCAACGGCAAGGGCTTCCGCCGGGCCGCACAACTCCCCATCACCGAAAAGGATAACGGCGATGACCGACCGCTCGCCTGAGATCGATCCGCACAGCCAGGTGGAGACAACCGGCCATGAGTGGGACGGCATCAAGGAGTTGAACAATCCGCTGCCGCGATGGTGGCTGTTCATCTTCTGGGGGACGATCGTTGTGGCGATCGTCTACTGGGTTCTCATGCCGGCGTGGCCGGCGCCTCCGGGCATGCAGGGCAACACGCTTGGCGTGCTTGGCCAGTCAGATCGCGCAACCGTCGCCGCCGAGGTGTCAGAGACTGCGAAGATGCGCGCCGAACTGGCTAGCCGCCTCTCTGCCGTCGATGCCAGCGCCATACTGCAGGACCATGACCTGAGCCAACTGGCCCTCGGCCTCGGCGAAAGCGCATTCGGCGACAACTGCGCGACCTGTCACGGGGCGGGCGGACGCGGCGCCAAGGGGTATCCGCGTTTGGCTGACGACATCTGGCTCTGGGGCGGCACGCTCACCGACATCGAAACTACGATCCGCCACGGCATCAGATCCGATGATCCCGATGCGCGCATGACGGACATGCCCGCGTTTGGCCGTGATGAATTCCTTACATCGGCCGAGATCAGGGATCTGGTGGAATTTGTAACCGCCATCTCGGGTCGAAAAGCGAATCTCGCCGCGGTTGATCGCGCCCGGCCGATCTTCCAGACGAACTGCGCGTCCTGTCATGGTGTCGATGCGCGTGGCGATCGCGCGCAGGGGGCTCCGAATCTCACTGATGCCGAATGGCTCTATGGCGGTGATCGCGATACGCTCCAGAGCACGATCTTCGGAGCGCGTCGGGGCGTGATGCCCGCATGGACGACGCGTTTCGATCCGGCGACGATCCGTGCGCTTGCAGTCTACGTTCACTCGCTCGGGGGCGGTGAATAGAATGGGCAAAGCCACGCTCATTGATCTTCGCGCTGAGCGTGGCGCGCAGGGCGGGTCACTGCCGCCGCGTCCGCCAGAGGGCGATGAACCGCTGGTTCTCTACGCGAAACGGAAGCAGATTTACCCGAAGCTGGTCTTCGGACGCGTCCGGTCCATAAAGTGGTTGCTGCTCTTCGCGACCCTTGGCCTCTATTACATCATTCCATGGATCCGCTGGGATCGCGGTCCCGGCGCGCCCGACCAGGCCGTACTTGCCGATTTTGCCGTTGGCAGGTTCTATTTCTTCGGCCTCGAGATCTGGCCGCAAGAGGTTTACTACATCACAGGCCTCCTGATCCTTGCGGCTGTAGGCCTGTTCCTCGCGACAGCGTTGTTTGGGCGCGTGTGGTGCGGTTACTTCTGTCCGCAGACGGTCTGGACCGACCTCTTCCTCGTCGTCGAGCGCTTCTTCGAGGGCGATCGCAACGCCCGGATGAGACTCGACAAGTCGCCGCTTTCCGCCAACAAGGTTGCGCGCAAGACAGCCAAGCATGCCACGTGGCTGCTGGTCTCCTTCGCGACCGGCGGCGCATTCATTTTGTACTGGCACGATGCGCCATCGCTCGCGCAGACATTCTTCGCGGGCCAGGCGCCGATGACTGCCTACGTGTTCGCCGGCATGCTGACGCTCACCACCTATGCGCTGGCGGGCACCATGCGTGAGCAGGTCTGCACCTACATGTGCCCCTGGCCACGCATCCAGGGCGCGCTGGTCGACAAGGATACGCTGACGATAACCTATCGCTATGAACGCGGTGAGCCGCGCGCTCCGCACAAGAAAGATGAAACCTGGGAAGGGCGGGGCGACTGCATCGATTGCCAGCAATGCGTGGTCGTATGTCCGATGGGTATCGACATACGTGACGGCGCGCAGCTCGAATGCATCCAGTGCGGCCTGTGCATCGACGCGTGCAATGGCGTCATGAAGAAGATCGGCCGCCCGGCAAACCTGATCGCCTACGACACGGACGAGAACGTCGCGCTGCGCTGCGACAAGAAGCCGGCAAAGCCATTCCGCCCCCTTCGGGCGCGCACCATGCTCTACGTCGTCGTGTTCGCGCTGGCCGGATCGATCATGCTGTTCGGTCTCACGACTCGCTCGGACATCGACATATCGGTGCTCAAGGATCGTGCTGTTCCCTATGTGAAGCTGGTCAGCGGCGACATTCGAAACGCCTATACACTCAAGGTCGCGAACAAGCAGCGGAATGTGCGGAGGCTCGGCCTGGCAGTCGAAGGCCTCACCGGCGCGAGGATCGAGATCATAGGCGAAGGCCTCATGTCGGGCGCAGCGCACGTCACCGCCGAGCCCGATGGCGTCGATCGCTACCGCGTGCTCGTCACTGCGCCGGCTGCCTCTGTCGTCTCGGGTGGGGCAACCGTCCGTTTTGTCCTGTCCGACGCCAGCGGCATGTCCAGCGTGGCGGCCCCCTTCGAAGGTCCGGAGACCTGATATGGCAGCGAAACCAATACGCGGAATTCATGTCTTCTGGTGGATCGCGAGCTTCTTCGCCCTCGTGATTGCCGCCGACACGTACTTTGTGGTGCGCGCGGTCGGGACGTTTCCCGGAGAGCAGGTCAAGAACTCCTACGTGCTCGGCCTCGACTACAACCATCAGCTCGCACGGCGCGAGGCCCAGTTGAAGCTCGGCTGGACCGCGGAAGCTGGCCTCGTCGGCGGCGAGGATCCGATGCTGCTGGTGCGGCTCAACTCTGATGCCGGCCCGTTGACAGGCCTGACTGTCGACGTCGAGATGATCCTGCCGGGCAGGGGCGCCCAGACGCTGTTGCTGACAGAGCATGCCCCTGGTGAATACTCGGGAGCCGTTGTGCTGAATGGCGCCCGTCGCGCCGAGCTCGAGATCAGCGCCCGCAAGCCCGGCGCGACGACGCCCGTGTTCGAGGCGACCAAGGTTCTGGAGGTGGTCTCATGACCGCGCTGGTTTCAGGCTGTCCCAGCGGGCTTGCGCCAGCCACGCCTGGAGCCGTGACGCAGGACCCATCGGCTTTCGTGACGGAGGTCAAGGGCAGGCGCGTGCTCGACCTCATGATTCGTGGCGCGAGCTGCGCCGGGTGCATCGCGAAGATTGAAACGGCGCTGATGCGACTTCCTGGCATGCAGGTCGCCCGGCTGAATCTCTCGACCGGCCGTATACGCGCTGAATGGACGGGAGGTCTCGCAGCAACAATTATCATCGAGGCCATTGTCAAACTCGGCTATGGCGCAGCCGCGGTTGATCCCGGGCAAGCTGACGGCGCCATCTCGCGCTCCGAAAAGGGTCTGCTGCTCGCCCTGACCGTAGCGGGCATCGCGACCGCTGGCGTGATGCTTATGTCGGAAGCGCTGTGGTTCGGGACGGACTTGCCGGCGGAGACCCGCACGCAGCTGCACTGGCTGTCTGCGTCTATCTCCATTCCGGCGACCCTGTTTTCGGGGCGCACATTCTTCCAATCCGCGTGGGCGGCCATCAGGCGCTCGCAGCTCAATATGGATGTCCCGATTTCCCTGGCGCTCCTTATGGCGCTGGCGCTCAGCCTGCACGCAACCATCACTGACGGCGCCCACACCTATTTCGACGCCTCCGTCATGCTCCTGCTCTTCCTGCTCATCGGCCGCTATCTCGACGCGCGTCTCCGCCGGCAGGCTTACGCGGCAGCCAACGCGTTGGCTGCCATGCAGACCACAAGCGCAACGCGTCTTGGCTCCAGAGGTCTCGCGGAGGCGGTGCGAGCATCTGAAATCCGCCCCGGTGACAGGCTGCTGATCGCCGCCGGTGAGAGGTTGCCGGTCAACGCACAGGTCGTGACAGGGGAGAGCGAGGCAGATCTGCGGCTCGTCACGGGCGAGGTGGAGCCTGCGCGTACATTCCCGGGTCAGACGCTTTACGCTGGCGCGGTCAACCTGTCGGCGCCGATTGAAGTGCTCGCACTTGCGCCGGCAAGCCAATCATTGATGGCTGACATCGCGCGCCTGCTGGAGGCAGGTGAGCAGAAGAAATCCTCCTATCGCCGCATCGCCGATAAAGCTGTTGCCTTCTATGTGCCGCAAGTCCACGTCACGGCAGCGTTGGGATTTGTAGGCTGGCTGATCGCGGGCGCATCCCTGTCGCACGCGGCCTTCGTCGCCGTTACGGTTCTGATCATCACCTGTCCCTGCGCCATCGCGCTCGCAGCTCCTCTCGTCCAGATCGTCGCCGCCGGCAGGCTCTTCCGCGAGGGCGCATACCTGTCCTCCGGCGATGCGCTGGAGCGGATTGCGACGGTCACGCATGTTATCCTCGACAAGACGGGCACGCTCACCTTGGGCGACCCGATGCTCCTGCAGATAGGATGGACTCCCGACCAGCTGGCCGCGGCAGCCCAGCTGGCGCGCGCCAGCCGCCATCCGTTCTCGCGCGCAATCGCTCAGGCGGCAGGTCCAGGCCCGGTTGCAAATGCCGTGGAAGAGCATAGCGGCAGCGGTGTCTCGGGCCTCGTCGATGGGCGCGCCGCAATGCTGGGGCGCGCGGAGTTTGTGGGCGCCAGGGGCGTCGACGGATCACATCTCTGGTTTGCGATCGAGGGCGCCGACCCCGTGATGTTCCGGTTCGAAGACAGGCTGCGGCCCGATGCCAGGGCCGCGGTTGACCAGCTCCGTCGCATGGGCCTCTCCGTGGAGCTTCTTTCAGGCGATAGCCCCGAACGCGTGGGGAGCGCGGCTGCGACCGCTGGCATCACGGACTGGCGTGCGTCCGCGACGCCCCAGTTCAAGGCGCAACGCCTGCAGGAGCTTGAGGCGGAGGGTGCGAGAGTCCTGATGGTAGGTGACGGCCTCAACGACGCGGCCGCCCTCGCCATGGCTCATGCCTCGCTGGCGCCGGGTGGCGCCGTGGACGTGTCACGCCTGGCCAGTGATTGCGTCTTCTCCGGCGAAAGTCTCGAATCGGTACCGCGCATCGTTACGATAGCCCGCAAGTCGCGCGCGCGCATACGCGAGAACTTCGCCTTCGCAGCTGTCTACAACCTCGTCGCGATTCCGATTGCGCTCCTGGGTTGGGCGACCCCCCTGGTGGCCGCAATTGCGATGTCCGCCTCGTCGGCGATTGTCACCCTCAATGCGCTGCGTCTGGCCACTGGCGGCAGGCGGGAAACAGGGGGGGCGGCATGAACGTGGTCATCTTCATGATCCTGGGCACTGTGGTACTTGCACTTGTTGCACTTGCAGCTTTCATCTGGTCACTCCGATCCGGCCAGTACGACGATCCCACGGGCGCCGCCGCTCGCGTGCTCCTGGACAACGACCGTCCCGAATGATCCTGCGCCCGCGGGATACGCGGCCGCAGGCAAGACGTGTTGACAGTCGTTCCGGACAATGGCCCTTAAATCCATAGGGGGCGGTGCCTGTGACGGGCCGCTTCGCGTGGGGGGGACACGTGTCCGGGATTGGCGCCCAAGGATATATACTCGTGGTGGACGACGATATCGGCCTGCGCGAGACCGTGGCCGATTTTCTCTCCGTGGAAGGCTATGCCATCCGCGAAGCTGGCAACGTGACCGAGGCGCGGGCGCAAGTCGCTACCGGCCGTCCCGACCTCATCCTGCTCGACATCAATATGCCGGGCGGTGACGGGCTCTCGCTTGCGGGGGATCTTCGCCGCTCCACCGAGATCCCGATCATCATCCTGTCGGGCAAGGGCGCGATGGTCGACCGTGTCGTCGGCCTTGAAGTGGGCGCCGATGACTATATCGCAAAGCCTTTCGAATTGCGCGAGTTGCTGGCCCGCATCCGGGCGGTCCTGCGTCGCGCGCGACCGCCTGCAGCTGCCGGAGAGCCCGCCGCGGCCGAGCGCCAGTGCCGTTTCGATTTGTTCGTGCTGACGCCGTCGCGCCGCGAGCTGAAGACCAGCGCCGGCGATCACATTGATCTCACCGGCGCCGAGTACAATCTCATTGCGGCTTTCGCCGAACGCCCCAATCGCGTGCTGACGCGCGACGCCATCGCCGATGTGACGCGGAAAGATGACTGGAGCGCCTTCGACCGCAGCATTGATACACTGGTCAGTCGCCTGCGTCGCAAACTGGCTGGCCACACGGACTCTTCGCAATTGATCCAAACCGTACGCGGGGAGGGCTATGTCCTCGCCAGTACCGTGGTGTGGTCGGGCCCGCGTGAGGCTTGATCATCCTTTCGGATAAAGCGTGTCGTGAATGACCTGGGCCAGTTGCGTGCGTGACGATGGTTTGGGCAGGAATGGCCGGTCTGTCTGCGCACCTGCTTTCGCCATGCGCGGCGAATAGCCAGATGTCAGGACGATCTTCATCTGCGGAAGGCGCTTGTCGATTTCGTCGGCTAGCGCGTGTCCGTCCATTCCCCCCGGCATGACAACATCGATCAGCGCAAGCGCGATGTCCGAGTCGCGCGCCACCACCTCCAGGGCTCCTGGCCCATCTGCGGCGATCCTTACCCGATAGCCCAGCCCCTCCAGGCGCGAGACCGTGACCAGCCGCACATCCGGATCATCCTCGACGACCAGCACCACTTCAGCATTACCCCTGCGAATGGTCTGATTTGACGTCACGTTCCTGACAGCGGCTGTGCCCTTTTCGCGCGGGAAGAACAGGCTCACACGCGTGCCCCGTCCCACTTCGCTGTAGAGCCTTGCGTGGCCCCCCAACTGCTTCATCAGCCCATAGACCATGCTGAGCCCAAGGCCTGTTCCCGAGCCAGTCTCCTTGGTCGTGAAGAATGGCTCGATCGCTCGTGCGCATACGTCGGGCGTCATGCCGACGCCCGTGTCGGAAATCGAAACGCACAGGTACTCTCCGGGCGGCACCTCCTGCGCGGTGCGCGTGTCATCCTCGAAGCGAACCCCCTCAGTCTCGATGTCGATGACGCCGCCATCCGGCATCGCGTCGCGCGAATTCACGGCGAGGTTCAGGATAGCAGTCTCGAACTGGTCGATATCCGTCTCGACAATTCCAGGATCGTCGGACAGGTGCATGCGGACCTGGATCTGCTCGCCAATCGTGCGTCGCAGCATCTCCTCCATGTCCTCCAGCGCCTTGTTGAGGTTTAGGGGCTCGCGGATCAGCGGCTGTTTCCGCGCGAAGGCGAGCAGGCGCTGTGTGATCCGCGCGGCGCGCACCGCCGCCTCCTGTGCCCGCGCAACTGCCCGGCGTGCAGCGGGAGGCAGATCCCCCGCAGCGATCATCTCCAGATTGCCGCCGATTACGCTGAGAATATTGTTGAAGTCATGCGCGACACCGCCGGAAAGCTGGCCTATCGCGTCCAGCTTCTGGTGGTGCAGGATCATCTCCTCGGCGCGCTTCTTTTCCGTGAGATCATAGATGATGCCGACAAAGATCACGCCATCGGCGGTCTCTGCTTCGCCGACAGACAGATACATCGGGAAGACCGTCCCGTCGGACTTGAGGCCGCTCAGTTCCCGTCCCATCCCGATGATGCGCTTCACGCGCGTGTCGCGATGGCGCGACAGGTATCCGTCGTGCGTTGCAGCCTGCGAAACCGGCATGAGCACTGACACATTGCGCCCGATCAGTTCATCGGGCTTGTATCTGAACAGCTTCTCGCAACCGGGGTTCACATATTGTATCGTCCCCGCGGCATCGATCACGATCAGGCCATCGACCATGGTTTCCGGCACGATCCGGAAGCGCTCGTCTGTGAAGAGTGACGTCAAGTCGGTCTCCGGCAGCTTCCACACATCGGACAATCCTATGGGAACGCTCGGTTTGGCGCCAGAAGGCGGAACGCCGTCGCGAGTTGGCGATTTGTCCCTCATCGACTGAACCAGACGGATTTTGCGGCTGACGGCCGAATTTGTCGCAATGAGCAAATCGGGCGCTTGATCTGAATCAGACAGTGCAGGCGCGGACAGTTGCAGCATGGCCCAAGCAATGGAGGCAAGCATGTCTTTGACGCAGGTTGTGTTGCGATTGGCACGAAACCCCGGTTTTCCGGCAGGCGACGATAGCCAGGGATATGTCATCAACGCTCCGCTGGACGCTGACTTCAAGCTCTCCGTGGAAGAATGGCAGAAGCTTCGCGACGAATGCTCGGTCATTCGGTTCAAGCCGGGCGACGATCGTGATGCGGATGGGAAGCTGACGCATCGCGGATCGCACTGGTTCCTGCATTACGACGAAGTGCACGAGGGCGACGACGAACCGCTCTATCGCCTCGGCGATCATGCGCTCGCTCTTGGCAGCTACATCACAATTCATGAAAGTGATGGACGCGACCTGACTTACCGGGTCGCCCAGCACCTTCCAGCGAAGCAGCGTGACTGCTGCTGCGCGGCCAAATCGAAGCAGGAGGCCTGACAATGCGGACGGCAATCAACTTCACCCTGATCATCGCCGGCGGTGCCCTGGCGCTCTCCGCGTGTGCCGTCGGCGCGCCGTTGCCGACATCGGAAGCAAAGATCCGCGAAGCCACTCTCGCCGCCATCCAGGGCGTCAACCCGGACCAGATCGTGATCTCCGATGTCCACCGGCAGCCTGCCAAGATTTCGTGGCGCGTGACCGCGGGCGAGAAAACCTACGCCTGCGATTCAGACGATCTCTATCGCCTCCCGTCTTGCTCGCCCCAAGCCTGAAGTCATCATCACGGAGACCCAGATGTCATTCCCACCGCTTTTCATTTCCGTCGTCTTGACCCTCATGGGCCTGTTCGCCGCCACCCTCGCGAGCGTCGCGTTCATAAGCAAGAAATGATGTTACGGCCCGTGCATCGCTGAGATGCGGGACGACCTCGCGAATGGATCGAGCAGATGCACCGCGACCGGCCCGACTTTGGTACGCGTATCTGGAGCATCCCAGCTGCGGGTATGAAGTTGGGCCGGGCCCATCACGTGCCGATGTCCGATCCAGCTATCGAAGAGTTAAGAGATATGCTCGCGCAGCAGGGCATCGACGTCTCCTGCGAGACGATCAACGCTTGGACCTAGCAGTTCGCGCCGAGGGCGGCCGCGAGGGTTTCGTCGCGCCACCGTCAGCATAGCGACTTGAATGCTCCAGAAAGCCGGGATCATGCACTATCAGGACAAGTAGATCACCATTGTTGACCGCGTCGGCCTCGAGAACTCCGCCTGCGAGTGTTGCGAGGCCGTAGTGAACGAATATCGCGACATGATGGGGATCGACCTTGCCGTTGTCGCGGCGCATCGACTTCAGCGACCGTCGAGCTAGATCACCAAGCATTGCGGACGCGCCAGGCGCCGAATCGGCCCCCCCGCCTGTCTGGCGGGGGAGGGGAGGAGCAGCAACCATGGTGACGAAGCCAAGTGCGGACGAGCCCCCCACCAACAGGCTGCTGGCATTGCTCACGCCGCGCGACTACGCCAGCCTGCGGCCACATCTTGAACGGTTGCCTCTCGTATACGGGCAGTCGCTCTATCAGGCCGACGAAAAGCTGGAATTTGTCTACTTCATTGAGACCGGCGTGGGGTCGCTCGTAAACACCATGGCCAACGGCCAGGCTGCGGAGGTTGGAACCATTGGTAATGAAGGCGTGGTCGGTCTGCCGCTCGTGCTTGGAGACGATCGGGCGCCGACCGCCGTGTACATTCAGGTTCCAGGAGAAGGCCTCAGGATGAAGGCGCCTCTCTTCAGGCAGGCGCTCGCGCAGAGCCCTGCGATGCAGGTTGTCATGCTTCGCTACGTTCATGCCCTCTTCAATCAGGTAGCGCAGTCTGCAGCGTGCAATCATTTCCACTCGCTGGAACAACGCTGCTGCCGTTGGCTGCTCATGACGCGGGATCGAATGGATACGGATAAGTTCTTGCTGACGCAGGAGTTCCTCGCAATGATGCTCGGCGTTCAACGGCCGGGCGTGTCGATAGCCGCAGGCGGACTCCAACGCGCGGGCCTCATCACCTACACGCGGGGCCACGTCACCATCCTGGACGTGGTGGGCCTGCAGAAGCTGTCGTGCGAATGCTATGGCGTCTCAAAGAAGGAGTTCGATCGGCTGCTCGGGGATTGAGAGCGCGGACGGGTCAGCGCTTTTGGTTCCGTGAGTTCAATCGTCCTGCAGCTTTTGATCCGGCGCCAAGACAATCTCTTCCAGCTGCTCGAAACGGTCTTTCAGAACTTCCAGAACCTGCTCGGTAACATCAACTGGTCCGCCCGGCGTGCTCTGTGTCACCCTGCGGCCCCCGGTTTCCAGCTGCGCGATCTCGAATGCCAGGTCGAGGCGAAGGCGGTTCGTCCATTTAAGGCTTGCTGACATCTCGATCTCCTTCGCCTGTCGAATTGGGTAGCCGCACGCGTTGGAAGAGCGGGGAACCCATGGGGCCCCGATCTCTCGACACGTAGTTCGATGGTGGGAGATACAGACGCCGGGCTACTCTCGTCGGTTCGGGATCAAACATATCGTTCGAGTGATCATGACGCCGTTGAGTGGGCCGGGGTCTGAGTGACGCTGAAGATGCTGACCAGACCAAGTGAGAGGCGGACCCCGGAACCTGCGAGGTTGACCGACTTCGGGCGAGCCACCGCCGCAGCGGAATAACGCACCTGACCGGCAGGTTTGATGGTGAGTTCAACTGATTGACGCAACACGTACCTTACTTTGAGGGTGTGGAGCGAGAGTCATGAAGCAGAAGTACTATACTGCAGCGGAGCGCGCCGAGGTCTGGGAACGCTGGAAGAGAGGCGAAGGGCTGATCGAGATCGGCCGCGCACTGGGTAGGCGGCATTCCAGTCTTTTCGAGCGTCTGATGCCGACGGGCGGCATCAGACCGCCGCCCCCGCGACGATCGGCGCGCTCATTGACCTTGGCGGAGCGCGAAGAGATCTCGAGAGGCGTCGTTGCAGGCCGGTCGACTCGTTCAATAGCGCGGGCTTTGGCGCGTTCGCCATCGACGATCATGTGAGAGATCGGTCGCAATGGCGGATCCCGGTGTTACCGCGCCGAAGCGGCCGACAAGCGCCTGGAGAACGGCTCGACGACCGAAGCAGTGTAAGTTGTCGATCTATGGTCAACTGCGGCAAGCTGTTGCTGCAAAGCTCAAACAGAACTGGTCACGTCCACCTGAGTGGTGTAAATTGGGGCGGCCAAGCAGTGTACCGGCTCAGGCCGCGCGCGGTGTAAGTATCGGCGTTGCAGCAGGCGACGCAAGAGCGAACCGGTCGGCTTCCTCCTCGACGGTGCTGACGCCAG
>CAIMMO010000271.1 GCA_903842595.1 uncultured Alphaproteobacteria bacterium | reverse complement strand
TTCCTTCCCGGTGATCGGATGCACGAAGCCGAGGATGGCGGCGTGCAGGGCCTGGCGTTCGAAAGCTTTTGCGGTGGCGGTGGCGCGTTCGAAGGCGGGGCCCTTGCCGTCCGCACGGAGCCAGCGGTGCTTGCCGTAGGTCTGGTCGCCGAGGACGGGCGCCTGGATGTGGGCCATGTGGACGCGGATCTGGTGCGTACGTCCGGTCTCGAGGCGACACTCGACAAGCGCGGCGGCGGGTTGCGTGCCGGTCGCATCGAGGCGGCCGTAGGTTTCAATGCCGCGATAGTTGGTGATGGCGATCTTGCCTTGCGGCAGGTCGTTCTCCTGACTGGAGTCGTCGGACCAGTGGTCGGCGCGGAAATGCTTCTCCTTCATCACCGCCATCTTCTTGCGGTCGTTGGGCGAGCGGCCGATGTTCGTCTCGATCCGTCCGACCAGTGGACGCGGCGCGCCGCGCGTGACGGCGAGATAGGCGCGCTCGATGTCGTGCGCGGCGAACATGGCCGTGAGGGCCGTGTGGGCGGCTTCGGACTTTGCCGCGACCATCACGCCTGACGTATCCTTGTCGAGACGGTGCACGATGCCCGGCCGTGCGACGCCTCCGATGCCGGTCAGCTCAGGTCCGCAGTGGAACAGCAACGCGTTGACCAGCGTGCCGCGCTCGGATCCGCCGGCAGGATGAACCACGAGGCCGGGCGGCTTGTTGATGACGATGAGGTGCTTGTCCTCGAAGACGATGTCGAGCGGTATGTCCTCGGCTTCCGGCAGGGCGGAGACAGGGGCGGGCAGGTCGATGGCGTAGACCGCGCCCGTGATCACCTTGGCGCTGGCGTCGGTGGCGGGCTGGCCGTTGGCGGTGACGCGGCCTTCCTCGATCAGGACGCGCAGGCGCGAGCGGGACATGCCGGTTCCGGCGTCCGCCAGCCATTTATCGAGGCGCGCGCCTGCAGCTTCCGCCGGGGCGGTCAGGGTCAGGGCGGGTGAGGGGTCTGACGTCATGCTTTCGTCGCGATGCGCTGCGAGGTAGGGAGTCTTGAGTACTTCAGGCGGCAACTAACCCGGCGGGGAGGATAAATCCATGACCAGGCTGACAAGGCGCGGTGCGCTGGGACTTGGTGCGGGTCTGGGGGTTGCCGGTCTCGGGGCGGCTGGCTGCGCCACGACGGGCGATGTTGCGAGCTCAAAAGGCGCTTTCCAGCACGGTATCGCCTCGGGCGATCCGACCCAGACCAGCGTGCTGATCTGGACGCGCGTAACGCCGGAGCTGGAAGGACCCATGTCGGTTGCCTGGGGCGTCGCGCGGGATTCCGGCTTCAAAGACGTTGTGAAGCGTGGAACGTTCAATACGGGTCCCGAGCGCGACTACACGGTCAAGGTGGACGTGCAGGGGCTCGAGCCGGGACAACTGTACTACTACTGGTTCTCGGTGGGACGGACGTCGTCGCCGGGTGGAGCGACGCGGACGCTGCCCGCGACGGGGGTCAGCGATTACCGCATGGCGGTGGTATCGTGCTCGAACTGGCCGTTTGGGTATTTCAACGCCTATCGCGAGATCGCCAGGCGCGGGGCGCAGGGAAAGATCGATGCCGTGATCCATCTCGGAGACTACATCTACGAATACAGCATCAACGGGTATGGCAGCGCTATCGGCAAGGAGCTTGGCCGCAATCACGTCCCCGAGCACGAGATCATCACGCTGGCCGATTACCGGCAGCGGCACGCTCAGTATAAGTCCGATCCCGATCTGCAGGCGGCCCATGCAGTGGCGCCGTGGTTCTGCACGTGGGACGATCATGAATCGACCAACAATTCCTATCGCACGGGGGCCGAGAACCATCAGGCCGACACCGAGGGCGACTGGAGCGTTCGCAAGGCTGTTGCGGTGCAGGCGTATCTCGAATGGATGCCGGTGCGCGATCCCGAAGCCGGCAAGGCGCGCGAGGCGATCTGGCGCAAGTTCGAGATCGGTGATCTGGCAACGCTGTTCCTGCTGGAAAGCCGTCTGGTCGGGCGCGGCGAGGATGTCACGTATGGCGAGATCTATCTCGCGGCCGACGTCGACCGTCCTGCGATCGTCGACCGGATCAAGGCCAGGATCAACGATCCGAACCGCACGATGCTGGGCTTCGAGCAGGAAGCCTGGCTGGCCGATGGGCTGAAGCAATCGGCGGCGGCGGGCAAGAAGTGGCAGGTGCTCGGCAACCAGGTGACGATGGCGAAGGTGCAGATGCCAGACCTGCAGCGCCACCTGACGCCCGAGCAGTACGCGACCGTGCCGCAGGGCGCCAAGCGGTCCTATTCGACCGCACGCTGGGGCCTCGAATGGAATCCCGACGCCTGGTCCGGCTTTCCGCAAGCGCGAGAGCGGCTCTACCAGGCTGCGAAGGCGGCCAATGCACGGCTCGTGACGCTGACCGGCGATACCCACACGGCCTGGGCCAACGAGCTGCACGATGCTTCAGGGCAGAAGCGCGGCGTCGAGTTCGGCTGCACGTCGGTCACCTCGAACGGGGCGGGGGACAGCCTGCCTCTAAAGGAGCTCAACTGGCTGATGCCGGAGGCGAACGACGAGGTCGTGTACTACAACGCGTTCTCGAAGGGGTTCACGGTGCTGACGCTCACTGCCGATCAGGTCGAGGCCGAGTTCGTCAAAGTCTCCACGGTCAGGTCACGGGATTATTACGCCAGTACGGACGCCAAATTCCTTGCCCGTACCAACGAGATCGGCGGCATGGGCGGGCTGCAGCGGGTAATGGGCTGAGGATACGAAGGCCTCAATTCCAAGGCTGAAAACTCCCGATAATCCTGCTGCTTTCGGGAAACAGGCCGGGTCGGAAAGGCCACATTAACACGGAGCAGGCTAGAAGTTCCCTCTAGGTCGGTTGACGGCAGGGGACCTGATTTGCTGCACCAGTCCGCATCGGACGCCACGCTCATGCTGGAGCAGCTTAGCGCGCTCGGCATCGGGGCTGTGCGGCTGGGCCAGGACGACGCCGTCGCCGAGGCCAACGAACTTTTCTTCCAGCTCACCGGGATTGGCCCTGGAGCCCTCATCGGACAACGCCTGGCGGACGTGCTCGAGGCCAGCGCGGTCGAGCACAACGCTTATGGCGGCGAGACGTCTGTCTACCGCTTCGCGACCCCGCGTGGCGACCGCTGGCTGAGACCCCGCCCGGGCCGGGGCCTGGCAGAGGGCGTCATCACGCTCTCGGACGTGACCAGCGAGTGGAGCATGCTCGGCAAGCTGGTGACCACCATCCAGGTGCGCGACAGGCTGATGCGCGATGCCGACATCGGCATTTTCCGCTACAACCCTGACGACGGCACGCTGCAGTTTTCCGAGGCGCTGGTTCGCCGCGGCGAAGAGCTGCCCGGCTATCATATCTCGGACGTGGTCAAGGACCTGCACCAGGACGATGTCGAGAAGGATGCGCAGGTGCGCGAACGCCTGTCGCGTGAAGGCGGCACGGCCACGCTGCATCTGCGGCGGCGCAAGGCGGATGGCGCCTGGCGGCACACGCTTGCCCAGTTCATCTCTGGACGCAGGCTGCCGTCCGGTAAGTTCGAGATCTTCGGATTGTCGCAGAACATTACCGAGCTTGTGGATGCGCGCGACCAGGCGGCGGTGATGCATGACCGCCTCGAGATCGCCATGAGCGCAGCAAGCGCGGGTGTCTACGAGATCGACCTGCGATCGTCCGAGCGGTGGACCTCGCCGCAATACCAGGCCCTTGCCGGCCCTGAAGCTCTGGCGCGCCATTCGATGAAGCCGTTCGGCATGTATCATGACGACGACATTCCCGCGGTTCGCGCCAGCTGGGAGCGCTGCCTGCGTTCGCGCGAGGTCGAGTCGATCGATGCGCGTCTTTATCGTCCGCATGGCGGCGAGCAGTGGGTGCGCCTCTTCATGCGCGTGCAGCGCGACGCCCACCTGGTGCCGGTGCGCGCGGTTGGCCTGATGCTGGATATCCAGCAGCAGAAGGCCCAGGAGCTTGCGCTGATCGAAGCGAAAAAACAGGCGGAAGCAGCGACCATCGCGAAATCGAACTTCCTCGCGTCGATGAGCCACGAGATCCGCACGCCGCTCAACGGCGTTCTCGGCATGGCGCAGTCGCTGGTCAGCGATGGACTGCTGGCCGGCCAGCGCGAGAAGGTCGACATCATCCTCGAGTCCGGCCGCACTCTGACTGCGCTTCTCAACGACGTGCTCGATCTTTCCAAGATCGAAGCCGGCAAGATCGAGATCGCCTGCGCGGACGGGGAGTTGTCAGTTGCGCTGGACAGGTTGCGTCAGCTTTTCCTGTCCAGGGCTGTTGAGCGTGGCCTCAAGATCGACCTTCACATCGCGCCCGGAATCCCGGCGATGCTGCACTTCGATCCCGTTCGCGTGCGTCAGTGCGTTGGCAATCTCCTGTCCAACGCAATCAAGTTCACCGAACGCGGCGCTGTGAAGGTCGACGTAACATCGGAAGAGTTCCAGCCCGGCCTGTGGCGCATCGCTGTCGCCGTGCGGGATACCGGCATCGGCATCACGCCGGCCGTGATGAGCAGGCTGTTCACGACTTTCACGCAGGCCGACGCCACGATATCGCGCCGCTTTGGCGGATCGGGACTTGGCCTTGCCATCACGCGTCAGCTGGCGCGCCTGATGGGCGGCGATGTGACGGTTCAGAGCGAGCCCGGCATCGGCTCTACCTTCACACTGACCTTCGTGGCCGAAGCCGCCATGCAGGACCACGCTGGCAAGCCAGCCGAGGCCTTTGCATCCGCCGTGAGCGACAGCCAGTTGGGCAGCCTTCGCGGGATCAAGATCCTGCTGGTAGACGACAACGCAGTGAACCGCCAGGTCGTGAAGCTTTTCACCGCGCAACTCTCGGCGCGCTATGTCGAGGCTGTGAACGGGCAGGAGGCGCTCGACCGCCTGCGTGACGAGCCGTTCGACATTGTGCTTCTCGATGTGCACATGCCGGTGATGGACGGCAAGGAAGCGATCAGGCGCATCCGCGGATCACGCGAGCCCTGGGCCGAGCTGCCGGTGATCGCGCTGACGGCCGATGCGATGAGTGGCGACCGCGAGCGCTATCTCGCGCTTGGCATGACGGACTATGTCTCCAAGCCGCTGGACCAGCGCGAGCTCACGCACAAGATAGCGCTGGCGATGGGCGAGCGTCCGCTTCTGGCGAACGCCGCTGCTGCTGCCTGACCAGCAATCTCCCCTTCTGGTAACCAGTCTAGGGTTTCAGCACAACTCGCCCGACAATCGTCCCTTCGCGCAGCTGGTTGAGCGTACGCTCGGCTTGATCGAGCGCGCGCATCTCGACGGGGATAGGGGCGATCTTTCCGGTCTTCACCAGATCCATCATCTCACGCGTCTCGCCGAGCGGGCCGGTGTAGGAGCCAACGATCGAATAAGGTCGGCCGGGGAAGGTGGGGATCGGGGCTGCGAACTTGCCGCCGAACAAGCCGACCACGATGATCTCGCCGCCGCGGCGGATGGCGCCGTTGGCGTAGTTGAGCGACGGTGTGGAGCCGACGAAATCAACCGCGGCCGCAACGCCGCCGCCGGTGTCGAGCTTCAGCTTCTTCAGCGAGTCCGCTTCCTTCGAATTGTAGACGGCGTGCGCGCCCGCGGCCATCGCTGCATCAAGCTTCTTCGCATCGATGTCGCAGCCGATGATCTTGTTGTTCGGGAACATGGCGCGCGCGAACTGCAGACCCATCATGCCGACGCCGCCGAGACCGACGATGGCAATGGACTCGCCTTCATATGCGGTGCGCACTTTCTTCAGCGCCGAGAACGCCGTGATACCCGAGCACATGTAAGTGGCGGCAAGGCCTTCGGGGACGCCGGTTGCGTCGAGCAGGTATTTCGGGTGGGGGACCAGGACGTATTCGGAATAACCACCCGCGACCTGGATGCCAAGCTGGCGCGGCTTGGCGCAGATATGCTCCTGATCGCGTTTGCAGGTGGCGCACTCGCCGCAGCCGATCCAGGGGAAGACGACGAAGCGCTGGCCGACGGCGCGGCCTTCAAGCAGGCCCTGCGCATCCGGGCCCACAGCAGACAGCGTTCCCTCGATCTCGTGGCCGAGCGTGTGGGGCAGAGTGCGGCCCTTGGACCAGTCGATCTTGTCGCCGTCGCCAATGTCGACATGGCCGTCCTGCAGGTGGACGTCGGAATGGCAGACCCCGGAATGAGTGATCTTCACCACCACTTCCGTGCCTTTCGGGGTCGGGATGTCGGAGGTGACCTCTTCGAGCGGCGCCCCGTAAGCGACGATGGCCTGGCTCTTCATGGGTGTGCTCCTTCGCAAATGTAGATTTGCGTTAGCATGCCTGCCGGAGATGGGAAGAGGGAGGGCGGCTGGCAACGCCTATTGTTGCGTTGCAGCCTTCGACAGCAATTGCCAAAGACGGTCGTTGAAGTCGCGGTCGGGGGCGGCCTGCCCGGTGCGCACGACGATCAGTTTCATCGAGGGAACAACGAACAGCTTCCGGTCCTGTGCGCCGAGGGCGGAGAGCGTGTCAGCCGGCGCCGAAGGAATGAAGCGGCCTTCGCGGCGAGGGGCGTTGGGGCCAACGTTCAGGGCGTAGGCCCCGTTGTTGAGCCACCACAGGCGGCCATACGCCGGGTTGGTCGCGCTCGGCGTGAAGATCGCATCGAACTGGGCTTCGGAGATGAGGCGCGCGCCGCTGGGCTTGCGGCCGCGATCGAGAATGATCTGACCCAAGATGGCAAGATCACGCGGCGTGGTGACGAGGCCTGTCGGATTGCCGACATCGCTGAACGCGCCGGGGCGCTGTTCCCAGCCCGTGCTATGCATGTCTGCGATCTTGGTGAACCAGAGCTGGGTGAGAATTCGAAGGTCCTGCCCCGCCGCCTTCTCGAGCACGGGCTTCAGCTTGGCGTAGGCCGGCGTGTTGTAGAAGAATTCTGCGCCCGCCGGAGACTTGTAGGTGAGATCCTCCTTCAGGCCCGAGTTCATCTCGAGCAGATGGCGGACGGTGATTGCGGCTTCCTGTTCGGGCGCGGCCTTCGACCAGCCGGCGCCGATGTAGGATGTCACGGACTTCCCGACGTCGATCAGTCCCTTGTCCACACCGACACCGACGAGGAGCGCGATCAGGCTTTTTTGTTGCGAGGCCACGTCCTCGCGCAATGCGCCCCCTGGCAGTTCGCCGTGTACGAAGTTGGCGTGGAAGGTCTGCGAGGCGGGATCGTCCGGCAGGGGCCAGTAATGCTCAATGATTGCGTTTCCGTCCTGGATGATCAGGAAACCGGTCGTCTTCTGTGACCGGACGTAGGACGCGACGTCGGCCAGGGCGGCAGTGTTCCAGCTTGCCGCGGCGGTCATTGTCTGTGGTTCGCCCGAAGACGGGACGGCCGCGCATGAGGCAAGCGCGACGGTCGCTGCGATCAACGCTGTCCTGAACATCCGGGTCTCCATAGCCTTGGCCCACGCTAACGAGGCGCGCCCCGAACTGGAAGGGCTCATGTTTTCGTCAGGCCCGCGGGCGTGGCGATCCGGTAGAAACACGAATGACGGCCTGTATGGCAGGCAGCGCCTGTCTGACGCACCTTGAGGAGCACCACGTCCTGATCGCAATCGACGCGGATTTCGGCGACATGCTGTTCGTGGCCGGATGTATCGCCCTTGCGCCAGAGCGCCTTGCGCGAGCGTGACCAGTAGACCACGCGGCCGGTGTCGATGGTCAGCTGCAGCGCCTCTGGATTCATCCACGCCAGCATCAGGACTTCGCCCGTGTCGGCATCTTGCGCTATCGCCGCGACGAGGCCGTCGGCATCGAACTTCGGACGCAGCTCGACGGTCTCGTCCTGCTGGGAGCCGGAGAAGGGCGGGGCGAAGATCATGGCTTGGAGAACAGGATGGTCATCTCGGCCAGCACAGGTTGCATCGCGCGCATTTCGGGGCTGTCAGAGCGGAAGGATTTTTCGGAGTCGCCGGACAGGGCGGCCAGGGCCGCTTCAGGCGCATCGGGCGCGGCGTCGAGCGCGAGGCTGACCCGGCAGCCGCCCACTTCGGCGTCGAGTTTACCGCCGAGGAAGTTCGACACCTCGCCGTGATTGTGGTTCTCGAACGCGGTCATCATGAAGGGGCCGCCATTGGCCGCCTCAATGTCAGCGATCGTGGCGCCCAGCAGGAGACCTTCGGGCCCGACCCACAGGGACTCCTGCCCACCCGATACGCGCGCGCCCTCGGGCATGCCCGACTTGTTGCCGAACCAGAGCACCTCGGCCCGCATGGCGGGGTTGTCAGGCCACATCACGATCGCGTCGAGTTCGCTGTCGACCCAGGGGACTCGCTCTTCGCGCATGTTTTCGGCGCCGTGGGTTGCAATGAGCGAGGCCTTTGTCGTCGATGCATTGAACATCGCGTTCGAATTGCAGGTCATCATCGGCACGAGCGGGCCGTCATGGCCACCTTCATCCGCCTCTTCTGATGGAGGCGTCTCTGCGACCTGCGGCGCCGGCGCCTGGGGCGAGCAGGCGACGAACATACAGGCGACAAGGGCGGTCGTGTAGAGCGGAAGAAGGCGGTTCATGCGGTTTCCCTGGCGTGTGGGGATGATACTGTGAACGACCCCAACAAAAGCGCAGGTTGCTCCGAATGTCGATCATGCATTGCGGCCGGAAGGTGCCTCCTTGCACGGGGCGGCGGTGAAGAGCGCGCTTTCACGATAAAGATGCTTGGGTCTGCGAACCGCACCGAAAGCGCTCCCCTTCTCGCATCTGTTCTCCTTCACGAATACAGGCGAGCAGGCTGGCGGTCCGTGGCGGCTCTGATAGGTTCGACGTGTTCTGGCGTGGGTGGCTGTTTTGAAGCGTTTCGTGGTCTGTTTTGACGGCACCTGGCAGAAGCTGCGCCAGCCAAAGCCCACCAACATCGCCATTATCGCACGCAGCATCGCCCACACGCACACGCTCCCAGATGGCACGCAGATCCCGCAGATTGTGCTCTACAGCCAGGGCGTCGGGTCCAACGTGGATGCGCTCGGCAAGGACGGATTCCTGGACGGGTTCAGCGAGTGGCTGAATCGCATCCTCGGTGGTGTGTTCGGCGAAGGACTGGAAGACAACATCGTCGAGACCTATCTGCGGCTGGCCTTCAACTATGAGGACGGCGACGAGATCTATGTGTTCGGCTTCAGCCGCGGCGCATTCTGCGCGCGCAGCTTTGCCGGGCTGGTCGGGTGCGCGGGTATTGTCAGCCGCATGCATGCCGAGAAGGCATGGGACGCATTCCGACTCTATCGCGCAAATCCTGGCAGGAAGGCGACAAAGTTCGAGCTGGAAGACTATGAGCGCGCGCGGCGCGACTTCCGCGCGAGCTATGGCAAGGGCAAGCGCGCAGCTGACGGCACGCGCATCAGGTCGGACGAGGCGCCGAAGATCACCTATCTCGGCATTTTCGACACGGTGGGCCAGCGCGGCGTGCCGAGCGCGTTGGGCGGCCTGGCGTCGATGTTCAACAAGCGCTTCGGCTTTCATGACATGGAGATCGGCAAGTGCGTGCTCTCGGCGCGCCATGCAGTGGCCGTGGACGAGAACCGGCTCGGCTTTCCACCGACGCTGTGGGAGGGCGTGGACGAGGCAAACAGTCGCGAGCACTGCGCTGGTGGACGTCAGCACTATGCGCAGCGCTGGTTCATCGGTACGCATGGCGACGTTGGCGGCGGCGAGGGATCGCCCCTGTCGGCGGCGCCGCTGAAATGGATCGCCGAAGGCGCGGCCGATTGCGGGCTGCGCTTCTATGGCAGCTATGGCGGCGATGAATCGCCTTTGAGCATTGCGGTGCGCGAGGCGGGGCTGGTGTTCAGCGGCCGTATCTCGCGTCCGCGCTTCTGGGACTCTTTGTCGCCGATGAACTATCCGTTCGCCTCGCGGCGCATCTGGGCGGCCAAGTCGCGTAAGGAGATGCCCACGATCGACTATGCGGGCAGCGTTCTCGACCCCAGCGTCGTGCAGCGTCTGTCGGCGCCTGACCTGAAGCCGCGTTACAATCCGGGTCCGCTGAAGCCGTTCAGGCCGGTCCTGGTGCCTGCGCCGCCGAAGCCGGAGAAGAGGGTGAAGGCCAACGGCAAGACGAAAACAAGCACTCAGGAGCCGGCGAAGTTGGACGAGGCTGCGAAGTAGGCGAAGGTGGTGAGCCCGCCGAGGCGGAGCTCAATCCAGCTGTGGCGGGCCAAAGGCGCTTTCGAAAAATTCGTAGACGAGCTTGCCTTCTTCGGGAGGCGTCGTCTCGATGAACTTCTCGGGACGATAGCGGCGCTGTTCGCAGGCCTGGTTGCCGAGGATGGCGAACTGGGCGCGCGACGTGCAGAAGACAGTCGACGCGTTCTTCAGGCGGCGGATGCCGTCGTCGGTCTGCATCTCCGCAAAGACATAGTGAGGCGCTGTGATCAGGCTTTCGTCGACGGCGCGGACGCATAGATTGGCGTCGATCAGCCACCAGCCGCGTGACTCAAGACCATCAGGGCGGCTGCGCGCCATCGCAGCGAGAATGCGGTTGCCAGTGCGATTGCACAGCTCCATGCCAACCTGGCGGGCGCGGCGGTTGGCGACATCTTCCAACACGTCGATCAGCTCAGCCTGTGTCGTGTTCGGCGGTAGCTTGCGTTCGGCGAGGAAGGCGTTGATCGCGGCGCGACTTTCGCGGCCGAGATAGCCGTCAACCACATCCTGGAAAATGCCGGCGTCATTGAGCAGGCGCTGGATGCCGGCATTCTGTGGCGACTGGTTCGCTTTGTCGTACAGCTCGGTTTCCTTGAGTGTCATCGAGGCGCCCTTGCCCTCGACGCGCACGGCGCTGAAGCCGCGCTGCTCCATGCCCATGGACTGGCAGGAGGAGGGGTTCTCGACCGCGAACGAGCCGTTTGTGTCGACGCAGAGCGGAGTCTTGCCGCTCCAGTCGCGCTGGCCGCCGCGGTGCGCCTTGGAGGAGCGCGCGAAGACGAAGTAGACGCCAGGCTTGAGCGGGCCTTCGAGGGCCGTCTCGCACTGGCCAGGGCGGATACGGGTCCAGCCCTCGACGATCACGTCCTCGCCGTCGGGGCGGCCGGTGGCGGCTTCGACCACATAGCTCGTGCGGTTGCAGAGCTCCCAGCCGCTGGATCCGCTCTGCGCGGAGGACGGGACGATGAAGGCTGCCAGCATCGCGATCAGCACGCCAAGCCGGGCAGTCCAGCCAGCTATTGGCCAGCTAGCCACGGGGTTTGCCGTTGTGAACCAGCGTACCGGCGCCATGTTCGGTGAACAGCTCCATCAGCAGGGCATGGCGCTGCCTTCCGTCCATGATGACGGCGGCGCCCACTCCCTTTTCCACTGCCTGAATGGCGGTTTCAAGCTTGGGAATCATCCCCCCCTGAGCAGTTCCGTCTGCGATAAGTCCACGCGCCTCGTCCACGGACAGGCGCTCTATCAGCTTCTTGTCCTTGTCGAGCACGCCGGTGATGTCGGTTAGGAACAGAACCCGTTCGGCCTTGAGTGCGCCCGCGATGGCGCCGGCGGCGGTATCTGCGTTGATGTTGAAGCTCTTTCCGTCCGGCCCGATGCCTACGGGTGCGACCACGGGGATGAAATCGTCGTCGGCCTGGGCGGCCAATGCTTCCAGTACCGAAATGTCTACCTTGTCAGGCTCGCCGACATAGCCGAGCTCGACCACCCGCTCGATGTTCGAATCAGGGTCGCGCTTGGTCCGGGTTAGCTTCTGGGCGGTGATCAGGTTGGCGTCGATGCCCGAGAGGCCGACGGCCTTCACTTTCGTCACGCGGTCCGGGTCTGCGCCGTCGATCTGGAAAGCCTGGTTGCCGGCGGCGTTGATGGCGCGGACGATGGATTTGTTGATGCCGCCAGCCAGCACCATCTCGACGATCTCCATTGAGGCGGCGTCGGTAACACGCAGGCCATCTTCAAAGGTCGATTTGATTCCGAGCTTTTCCAGCATGCGGCCGATCTGCGGCCCGCCCCCATGGACCACGACGGGGTTGATGCCGAGCAGCTTGAGGAGAACCACGTCGCGGGCGAACAGGTCCGCCAGCTCCTGGTTCTCCATGGCGTGGCCGCCATACTTGATGACGATGGTCTGCCTATCATAGCGCTGGATGTAGGGGAGCGCTTCGGACAGCAGGCGCGCGGTCGCAAAGGCATCCGCGTTCGGGTCCGCGATCAGGGCAGGTATCTTCGTCATGGCGCGCGGTGTAGCGGGTTTCGGGCGGTGGTAGAAGACCCCGCCTGAAACCTAGTTCTTCAGCCGGTAGCCCGTCTTGAACATCCAGCTTACGACGGCGAGAAGGACGACGATGAACACGGCGGTGACGCCGAGGCTCAGCATCACATTGTCGCCCTCAAGGCCGAAGAAGGCCCAGCGGTAGCCCGAGATCAGGTGCACCACAGGGTTCAGCTGGGCGATGCCCTGCCAGGCCTCCGGCAGCATGTCGACTGTGTAGAACGCGCCGCCGAGGAAGGTCAGGGGCGTGACGATCAGCATCGGAATGAAGTTCAGCTGCTCGAAGCTCTGCGCCCAGATGCCGATGATGAAGCCGAACAGGCTGAAGGCGAACGACACCAGGATCAGGAGCGCCACCATCTCGACAGGGTGCAGGATCGTGACCGGCACGAAGAGATAGGCCGTCGCTAGGATGACCAGCCCGAGGATAACCGACTTGGTCGCCGCCGCGCCGACGAAGGCGATCACGATCTCGAAGTAGGACACCGGCGCCGACAGAAGTTCATAGATCGTGCCGGTGAATTTCGGGAAGTAGATGCCGAAGCTCGCATTGAAGATCGAGTTGGTGAAGATCGATAGCATGATCAGGCCCGGCACCAGGAAGGAGCCATATTCGAGACCCGGAACGATGGGCGCCATGCGGCTTCCGATCGCCGAGCCGAACACCACGAAATAGAGTGCGGTGGTGATCACGGGTGTCGCGAGGCTTTCGCCTATTGTGCGGAAGAAGCGCACCATCTGGAAGCGGTACATCGCCCAGACGCTATGGCCATTGAAGGCGGCAACGTGCCGGACAGGCCGGTCGAGCGGCTGGGCCGGGGAGGCTGCTGCTGCTTCCGTCATCGCTGCAGCTCCTTGGCCGTTTCGGATTTCGGCGTGTGGACGAGGCTGACGAAAATATCCTCGAGCGAGGAAGACTTCGTCTCGAGATCCTTGAACTGCACGCCCAGTTCGCTCATGCGGCTGATCAGCGAGGCGACGCCGGTGCGATCCGCCGTGGTGTCGAATGTGTATTCGAGGCGGCGACCCTGGTCGGCGAGCTGAAGGTCCCATCCCGAGAGGCCCTCGGGCAGGGCGCCTAGCGGCTCGGCGAGCTCGAAGTTCACCTGCTTCTTGCCCAACTTCTTCATCAGCGTCTTCTTCTCCTCAACGAGGATCAGCTCGCCCTTGGCAATGACGCCGACGCGGTCGGCCATCTCTTCGGCCTCCTCGATGTAGTGGGTGGTGAGGATCACGGTGACACCCTTGTCACGCAGCTTGCGCACGAGGTTCCACATGTCACGACGAAGTTCGACGTCGACGCCTGCTGTGGGTTCGTCGAGGAACAGGATTTCAGGCTCGTGCGCCAGCGCTTTGGCGATCAGGACGCGCCGCTTCATGCCGCCGGAGAGCGCCTGCAGCTTCTCGTCCTTCTTGTCCCATAGCGACAGATCCTTCAGGGTTTTTTCGATGTGGGCGTTGTTGGCCGGCAGGCCGAACAGCCCGCGCGAATAGGTCGTCACGGCCCAGACGGTCTCGAAGATGTCGATATGCATCTCCTGCGGCACGAGGCCGATGAGCGAACGCGCGGCGCGGTATTCCTTGCGCGTATCATAGCCTGCGGCCGTGATCACGCCCGTCGTCGGCGTCACGATCCCGCATACCGCATTGATCAGCGTCGTCTTGCCGGCGCCATTTGGGCCAAGCAGCGCGAAGATCTCGCCCTTCTGGATGTCGAGATCGACAGTCTTGAGCGCCTGCAGCCCGCCCTTGTAGGACTTGCTGAGACCCCGGATCGAGAGAACGGGTTGCATGATGTAGAAGCCCCCCCGGGCGTGTCGTTGTGGCCCTTGAGGCGGCCTCCCGCCATGTGGGGCCCGCCGCTGCCTGTGTCCAGAGGACGGGCAAGGAATATCAAAGCCGACAATGGCAGGTAACGATTTTCCAATGCGGCCCGCAAGGTAGCTGACACTGCGCTGGCAGGAAGTCCGATCCGATCTGCGACCAGCCTACCTCCCCTGTCATTCCAAGCGGAAGCGCGCCTCCTGGGTCCCGGCGCGCAAGCTGCGCGTACGTCCGGAATTACACTCAAGCCAGCGAGACAATCGTCGCCCGCAGCTCCGGAATCCCGAAGCCCTTCTCGCTGGACGTTACCAGCACATGCGGATGTGCGGCCGGCTGTTTCATCAGCGCCGCTTTTGTCACCTCGACGAGCTCCGGCAGGTCCGACTTCTTGATCTTGTCCGACTTGGTCAGCACGACCTGATACTGCACAGCCGCGCTGTCGAGGTCCTTCATCACCGTGCGGTCAACGTCGCCCACGCCGCGGCGCGCATCGATCAGCATGAAGACGCGCCGCAGTTTCGAACGGCTGCGCAGGTAGTTGAGATTGAGGCGGCTCCAGGTGTCGACGTTTTTCTTGGGCGCATCGGCAAAGCCGTAGCCGGGCAGGTCGACGAGATAGAACCTGCCCTCGGCGAGATCGAAGAAATTGATCTCCTGCGTGCGGCCCGGCGTGTTGGATGCGCGCGCGAGATTTTTCCGGTTGCACAGCGCGTTGATGAGGCTCGACTTGCCGACATTGGAGCGGCCAGCGAAGGCGATCTCGGGCCGATCGCTGGGCGGCATCGCGCTGATCGACACTGCGCCCATGACGAACGCCACCGGCCCGGCGAACAGCTTGCGGGCGGCTTCGATCTGCTCGGGGGTGAAGGTCGTGTCGTCCATTTTTGTTGCCCGGTCTGTGAGCCCGCGTCCGCCGCTCGAATTGGTCCCCCCGGACCAAATCGTCCGCTGCTCGGACCGCAGCAAACTCCTTCGAGACGGGCCCTTCTGGCTCTCATCAGGATGGGGGCTCAACAAGCAGCGTCTCGAAGGGCGATGATTTGCTTCGGGCCTAGGCGGGCTTCTTGGCTCCGCCGAAGCGCTTCTTCATCCACTTGTCGAACTCGGTCTCGACGCCGGTGCGGCGCATGATGATGTATTGCTGCAGGATCGAGATCAGGTTCGACCAGACATAGTAGATCACGAGGCCCGCTGCGAAGCCTGCGAACAGCACCGTGAAGAGAAGCGGGATCCACTTCATGATCGCCTTCTGCATCGGGTCGGCTGGCGGCGCCGACAGGCCTTGCAGGCCAACCATGGTGATGCCGTACAGGATCGGCCAGACACCGATGCCGAGCAGGCCGCCGATGAGCGGCACCGAGCGCGGCTCCCACGGGATCAGGCCGAACAGGTTGAAGATCGAGGTCGGGTCAGCGGCAGACATGTCCCTGATCCAGCCAACGAAGGGCGTGTGGCGCATCTCGATCGTCACGTTGAGCACGTGGAAGAGCGCATAGAACACAAACATGGTCGGGATCAGCGGGAGGCAGCCCGCGACCGGGTTCACCTTCTCGCGCTTGAACAGGTTGGCCTGCTCTGTGCGCATGCGCTGCGGGTCGGCGGCAAAGCGTTCCTGGATGGACTTCATTTCGGGCTGCAGCAGCCGCATCTTCGACATTGATTTGTACATGTTGTACTGCAGCGGGAAGAACAGCGTCTTCACCACGACCGTCAGCACGAGGATGGCGATGCCGAAATAGCCGACCCAGCCCTGCAGAAGCATGAGGAAGTAGAAGAACGGCTTGGTGATGAAGAACATGAACGACCAGTCGATCGCATCGGTGAAGGAGGGCACGCCCTCCTTGTTCTCATAGCGCTCGAGCACGCTGAGCTTCTTCGCGCCGGCGAAGATGCGTGCGGTCTTGGTGATCGATTGTCCGGGCTGAATCTCGTAGGGCGACAGATCGTAGCCGGCCGAATAGGTGATCGCGCCATTGAGCGCCTCCGACCTCGCCACCATCGTAACGGTCTCGCCCTGTTCAGGCACTGCGGCGGCCATCCAGTATTTCGTTGTCAGTGAATTCCAGCCGCCGGTCACGGCGCGCGACACGGCCTGGCCCTGGGTCAGGTCGTGATAGTTCTTCATCTGGTTCTTGTCGGTGCCGTAGACACCGAGGGCTCCGCGATGTGCGCCTTGTTCCTGATGCGGTGTCGTCACGAGGTCGGGCGTCTGGCGCTGGCGAAGCTGCGTCTTCTGCGTCAACGTGATTGGGGTCGCGCCCGTGTTGGCAACGATGTCGGCCACGGTGAACATGTAGTCGCCGTCGACGGTGATCGTGCGGTCGATGTGAACGGCTGCTGCCGTGTAGGACAGCTTCAGCGGATTATCGAAGGTTAGGGGGCCGGTGCTCGTCTGCGTCCACAGCACATCGTCGGTGGTCGTGCTCGGGGTCGTCCAGGCGACCGTCGCGTAGAAGGCGCGCTCAGATTCCGCCGGCGCCAGCAGCTTGATCTCGCCGACGGGGTTCTTCGCTTCCTTGTCGCCGATCGTCTCGTAGAAATTCTTCAGCGATACATCGTCGATGCGCGAGCCGAGCAGCGAAATCGATCCTTCGACCGATGGCGCGTCCACGACGGCGCGCTGTCCGGAGGCCAGTCCGGCGGTGACGATTTCTTCGCGGGGGCGGATGGTCGGAGTCGGCGATGCAGCCTGTTCGACGGCGTTTGCGGTTGCCTGCTGTCGGGCGGCCTGTGCAGCCTTCTGCTGGGGGTCCAGAACGAAGATGTTGTAAATCATGAACAGCCCGAAGCACAGGGCTAGCGCCAGCAGGAGATTGCGCTGGTCTTGCTGTTCCATGGATCAGGTCCGGGAGCTGGAGGCGCTGGCGTCCGCCTGAAAGGCGCCATCTGAAGTCAGTAGGCGGCGGCGGAGGCTTATCAACGCCTTTTCCATATCGTCAAGCAAACGCGGCCATGGCGCTGTGGCGGTTTCCTGACGCGCGACAAAGACGTAGTCGCCGCCTCCAATGCCATGGACGGGCAATAGCGACCGCGCCGCCTCACGCAACCGGCGCCTGGCGCGGTTGCGGATGACGGCGTTGCCGATCTTCTTGGTGGTGGTGAATCCCGCGCCGGCCTCGCCCCGCGGCGGGTTCCGGCGGCGGGCCTGGACGACGATCAGGCGCCGTCTTTCGGCAAAGCCCTCTGCAACAAAGAGGAATTCGCGCCTCACCCGAAGGCGAAGCACCTCAATCTGCGGCGCTGTGTCGGAGATCGCAGGAACGCTTAAGCGCTCAGACGCTTGCGGCCCTTGGCGCGGCGGGAGGCCAGGATTTTCTGGCCGTTCTTGGTCGCCATGCGCGCGCGGAACCCGTGGCGCCGCTTGCGCTTCAGGTTGCTCGGCTGGAAAGTCCGTTTGGTGGACACGGGTCACTGCCCC
>CAIMMO010000270.1 GCA_903842595.1 uncultured Alphaproteobacteria bacterium | reverse complement strand
CGTCGAAGGCATTTATGCGCGCCGTGTCGACCTTGCGCAGGGGCGCGTCGCCATCCTGTGGCGGGAACGGTCTCTCCAGATCGTGCCTTGGCAACCGGCGCTCGAACAGTTCGGCGGAAAGCTGGTCCAGGGCCAGGTTCGTAGCTACGGCCAGACACAGGGGCTCGCGCTCGGCCAGGGCCTCGGCCTCGACATGACTATCGGCTGGAAGCGCATCCGGAGCCCATCGCTCGGAATCGGGGTCAGTCTGCCGCCGATGTGAGGCGACAAGGGCCTCCAGTCCCCCAATTGTTGCTGCATGAGCATGGCTTCACCATCGCCCCACCCCACCGACTGCGAAGGTCATGGAAGGGGTCGCTGCAGGATGTGATGAGCCCGCAAGCCGCTTCGGCGCTCCATTGTGCGGCCACCGGCGAGCACAGAAGGCAGAAATCGCCGCCTAGACAAATTGGCTGCGGTCCCATGACGCCGAGCAGGTGAGTGTCTCTCGATGATGACCTGCCCCGGATCATAGAGTTCATGAGAAAACTTCCGGACTTCGATGGAACCGATGCTTGCGTGAAGGGTTCCGACAATGACCACGCGAATGGTCACGTGGTCTTGTGGGGCTCATCGCATGCAAGCTGTCATCATGGCCGGCGGAAAAGGAACCCGACTTTATCCGTACTCCGCCCTGTTTCCCAAACCCCTGATGCCACTTGGCGATATGCCAGTTCTCGAACTGCTACTGCGTCGTCTCAAAGCGGCTGGCGTGACCGATGTCATAATGGCGGTCAATCACCTCAGTCACCTGATTGAAGCCTTCTTCGGCGACGGAACAAAGCTCGGCATGAAGATCCGCTACAGTCACGAGGATCGTGCGCTTGGAACTGCCGGCGGTCTCGCCGCGCTCATCGACGAACTCGATGATACGTTTCTCGTCACCAACGGTGATCTCCTGACCACTCTCGATATCAGAAAGATGATCGAGGCTCATGCCGAATGGGGCGCTGCGGCTTCAATCGGCGTCTATAAGCGGGAACTGAAAATAGACTTTGGCCTCATTGAACGTGATGTGGACAGTCGTCTCACCGCCTATCGCGAAAAGCCAACCTCATCCTTCTTTGTCAGCATGGGCATTTATCTGTTGCAGCGCGACGCGGTAAGGTCCCACGTTGTTCGTGATACCTATCTGGACATGCCAACACTGCTGCTGAAGATGGCGGACGCCAAGGCAGATGTGCGCTGTTTTCACGACGACTGCGTGTGGCTGGACATCGGCCGGCCGGACGATTTCGCGCTCGCCCAGGAAATGTTTGCAAAGGATCGCGCCCTCTTTCTGGACAGCCCACAAGCTGTCGAGCAGCCGCACTCCGCTCCGGTCGTGGCATTGCGACCGATCGCGCGCGTCGACTCGCCTGCGGCGGTGGATCTGGCTGTCGTCGAAGCCGCTTTTTTATGAAGAGGCCGCCAACGAGAGGCATTGAGCTGGCGCCACACGCTGGCCAATCGGATTGAGACATGATGATTCGCCGTGCGATCGTGACCGGAGCAAGCGGTTTCATCGGACAAAAGCTGGTCAGGCAGCTGATCGCCAGGCGCGTCCGTGTCTTGACGGTCGGAATAGGTGGGGCGGCAAACGAGGGTGCCCAGCATCTTGATTTCGGGCCCGCGATCTGGACTGAACCGCAGTGGCGTCAGGCGATCGAGACGGGTGATCCCGATGTTGTTTTTCATCTCGCCGGCCGCTTTCGGGGATCGTTCGCGGAGCTGGAAGCGGCCAATATCGGGCAGCTGCAAACACTGCTTGCGAGCCTGAGCGCGTATGAGACAAAGCCTGCCCTCGTGGTCGCAGGAAGCGCCGCCGAATACGGCACAGCCTTCCTCGACGGCGAGCCCACGTCCGAATCTGTGGTTTGCACGCCCGCGTCTCAGTCCTATGGCGCGACAAAGCACGCGCAAACGCGCGCGGCGATGGCGTTCGCTGAAAAGACGGGCGCGCGCATCATCATTGCGCGCATCTTCAATGCCGTTGGCGCCGGCATGCCCAAGTCCCTGGCTTTGGGCGACTTTGCGGCCCAGATCGCAGCAATGGGCGCAGGCGGCGTAATCAGGACAGGCAACCTTGATGTCTGGCGCGACTTCCTCGACGTCGAGACTGTCGCCCAAACGATGGTGCGGCTCGCCGAGGTTTCCGCGGCTGATGGCATCATTAATGTATGCAGCGGCGTTGCTGCGCACCTGCGCACGATCGTCGAACACATGATAGAACGCTCAAGAAAAACCATCCGTCTCGAGCTGGATGCCTCCCGTATCCGTCCAGGCGAGACACGGGTCATCATTGGCTCGACTGCCCGCTTGCAGCGCCTCGGGATTGCACCCCAACCGCCCGACATGCAAGCTATCGCCGACGCCATCCTGACCCAAGCATCATCGCGCGTTGCAGCTTAAGCTGAACCGAAGGTCGCGCGCAGGATACCGTTATGCCCGGGTTTCGAACAGGGACGCATAAAGTTCGCTGTAGAGACGATCGATGCGCGGCTTGCTGTAATAGCTCTCAACGCGGCGGCGCATCGCGTCGGCCATCCGCGCGCGAAGCGGAGCATCGCGAAGCATGAAGATCAGGGCATCTGCGGTCGCTTTGGGATCGCTGGCGGGCACGACAACACCGCCTGCACCCTCAACGCCGTCCTCTGGCAAGCCTTCAATGATCTCGCGGCAGGAGCCTACATCGCTGGTGACAGCTGGGAGACCGGCCGCGCCGGCCTCGAGCAGTACAAGCGGCTGGGCCTCGCTGATGCTCGTAATCACCAGAATGTCGATACGCGAAAAGAAGGCGGCAAGCTCCGGAACCCGGCCGAGGAACCGCACCGTGCCTTCCAGGTTCTCATGCCGGACCAGGGAATGGCAGTCTGCGGCGTAAATCGGATCTTCGTCCTCCGGTCCGATGATCAGCGCCTCCACATCCGGAATCGCCTTGCGAACGGCGCCGGCCGCCAGAATGAAGGTGCGCGTATCCTTGATGGGCACGACACGACCCAGCAAGGCGATGGTTGGACGGCGAGGTTCATTGCTCGATTGAATCTTCGTCAGCTTGTCGACGTCGATTCCATTCGGGATGAGGCGCTGCTTGTGTGCAGGAGCTCCATCATTGCGCTGGAAAGATTGATTGTCGCGATACTGCGTCGTGACGACATCACACGCGCCATAGGCGATTGCCGAAAAATTCCGGAAAGCGTCGAGCCAAAGGTCGTGCAGCTCGGGGGTTGCCTGTGACACATCATAACCGCCAGCGCCGGAGACATAGAGCCAATCGGCAACGGCAAGCTCGATCCGTCGTTCGTTTGTATAGATGCCGTGCTCGGTAATCACGAACGGCCGCTGCGTCAGGGCTTTGGCGCGGGCGCCGAAGAGGCCCGAGTATCCGGTTGCAAGCGCGTGATAACTTTTTGCCCGCGGCAGCGGCGCGCTGGCGAGCGCGATGATGCAGGTTGCGAAGTTTCGCCAGGTCCAGAAGAAGTCGACGAGCGGTGCGTTCGGAGCGATTGCGTTGTAGGCCCTCTCCATGCCCTGCCAGGCCGCCCGGGTGTCAAGAAGCGCTACGCGTCCAAGGCCAGATCGCTGCATATCCAGCATCAGCTGTGCGAAAACCGAGGGATCTGGGTCGCTCAGAAGTCGCTGCATTTGGGCCGCGAAAGACAGGATAGCTGGCCGGTCCGCACGCGTCGGCGCACGCCCCGCCGGACACTGGTCGATGTTGATGTCCGTTATGTCGACGACATTGTCTGGGCGCGGGTACTTCGGCGTCCGCCCCGTCGTGGAGACACGAATCGTCACAATATGGAATTGCATGTGCGGAAATGATCGCAGGAACGAGTCGAGCCATGTCGCGACGCCGCCGATCGAATAGGGATAACCCCCCTCCACGACAATACAGACATCGCTCTCACGATGCATTGAGCACATCCTTCAGCCTGGGCCCGTCCACCGGGCGAGGTTTGCAAAGCCCGTCGGTCGGGCAAAGCCCTCTGCCTTTGGTGTCTGTGAGGACAAATTCCTGCATGCGGATTCTACGGCGTTGATCGGCAGGGAGGAGAGAAAGCGGGCATCCGAAGCTGACTGCCCCCGCTTGCCGCTGCAGGCGCTTGATCGCTAACTGATCCGGAAGGAGCGTTCGGCAAGAAACCGTGCGGCTGTCCTCCCCCGAGCGCGCTGCAACTGGAGACACTTGCCATTCGGACGTCATCCCACTGCAATGATGCGGCGATCATAGGGCTACCTTGTCTGCCCCGCGCCCGTCGCGACCAGGAAAGGACTGCGACAGCCTGAGCACCTCTTCATAATTGTTCTCCAGAAGATAAATCTGCGCCAGTTGAAGGCGAGCCCGCGACTGGCTGGGCGCCAGCGCCAGCACTTTTTGAAGTGTGGCCTTTGCCTCGCTATACCGTTTTAGCTCGCTCAGTATCGTCGCACGCGCCATCTCGACAGGAATAGATGGAGGTTCGGACGGCGGCAGGCGCTCAAGCGCAGCTTCGAAGAGCTGAACTGCATCGGCTCGGTTTTCTGTGGCCAGAGCAAAGTCGAGATAGTCCTGGGACGTCAGTCCCTCCTCATCGAGCGCTTTGGCCTTCACGAAGGCTGCGCTTGCACGAGCCTTCTCGCCGCGCCCCAATGCCTCGCGCCCCGTCGCCACCTCAAGACGGGCGGCGCAGCGGCGAATCTCGCGACCGGCGCGATCACCGCCGACAAGTGGAACGAGGCGGACGGCCGCTTCCGCGTCGCCTATCTGGCAGGCGATGTTGCCAAGTTCGGCATAATCCCCCTGCGAGCGGGGAACCGAGGCCGCAGCTGAGATGACGGTTCGCAGGGCCGGCGAATCTCCTTGCCAGCCCAGATACCGGGCCTTGAGCAGCATGAGGCGAGCGCTCGCTGGCGACCCGACTTCGATCCGCTCAATCTGGTCCAGGGCTGACCTTGGATCGACGCTGGCGATCGTCTTGATCCAGGCCTCCATCTCCAACTCGGCCGAGCGTCTTGCTTGATCGCCGATCCAGCCCGCGTCGATTGGCAATCCGCTTGAGCGCCACACATACATCAGATCGCTGAGAGCAGCGCCTTCGGGTCCCTCAGATACAGCCGCGCGCTTGAGGATGGTCACAGCGTCAGAGGTAAAACCCAAGTCGGCAAGGCCACGCGCTAGCGAACGCTGCTTCCCGATGGGCGTTCCAGACCGCAACGCCTCCGCCATCTGAAGATCGCGGGACTGGCTCAGCCAACCGTTATTGAGTCTTCTGGCCCGTGCGAAATCAGCGCTGGCGCCCGCCTGATCGCCGCGCGCCAAAGCCTCGCGCCCCGCCGCCACCACGAGGCGGCTAGCGCACATGCGCACCTCGCGACCGGCGCGTTCATCCCCGAGAAGGGATGTGAAGCGGACAGCTGCTTCCGTGTCCCCTATCTGACAGGCGATGCTGCCAAGTTCGGCATACTCCGCTGGCGCCCGCGGGACGGAAGCTGCAACCGCGAGGACATCGCGCAGGGCGGTAGAATCTCCCTGCCAGCCAAGATAACGCGCTTTGATCAGCGTCAGACGCGCGCTCGCCTGCGCCCCGGCTTCGATCCGCTCAATTTGTGTCAGCGCCATCTTGGGGGAGGCGCTCGCGATCATCTTGATCCAGCCTTCCGCGTCCCCCGCGCCGGACCGCTTGGCCTGATCGCCAATCCACGCGACCTCCACGGGCAGCGCGTTCGTCTGCCAAACATACATCAGATCGCCGAGCGCTGCGCCCTTGGGTCCTTCCGACGCGGCGGCACGCTTGAGGATGGATACGGCATCAGTTACAAAGCCCATCTCGGAGAGTTCGCGAGCAAGCGAGCGCTGTTGGTCGGTGGCAATCCCGGGGCGCTGCGCCTCGATGACGAGAATGTTCCGCAGGCGAGCGATCAGCCCCGCCTTCTCAAGCGCAAAAAGGAAACTGGGTCTGATCGCTGGCGAGCGCCACGCTCCGGATAGTGTCATCTCATCCGCGACCGTGTCGAGGTTTCCAAAAGCAAGCACGTCGTGCAGCGCAAGTTCGAATGACACGCTCCCCTCCTCGGCCGCTGCAAGCCGCACGAGCAGTCTATCTGTCAGTTCAATCAGGTCGTCAGACCCGCCCTTGGCCCCGCGGGCCAGCGCGTAGACATACATCTGTCGCGCGTCACGCGATTCCTCCTGCCGATCAGCGAGCGCGCTGATCACAAAGTCTTCCCGGCCGTTTTCAACAAGGGATGCAGACACAGCCAGAAGAGACGCCAGATCCGGCTTAGCTCCGAGCCAGGCGGCAAGGAATGTGTCGACCTCAGCGTGCGTCCCGGAGTGCGCGAGCATGTTGACCACAAAGGACGCCATCGCAGGTTGGGAGTTCGGGCGCAACTTCAGGGCAAGTTGTCGTGCAATCGCCAGCGCTCCTGCCCAGTCGCCAGCGTCAATCCGCGAATGTCCCAGAACGGCAAGCTCCTCGGCATTTGCTGCGTTACGGGCCGCCAGCGCCTCCAGCACCATGATGGCATCGCCTCGCCTGTCATGTTGCAGGTAGAGCTGTCCGATATCGTGGAGATCTTCGGCATGCAGGCCGTTGAGAACGTCGTTGTTCCCGGTCACCAAATGTGCATGCGCATCCATCTCCCCGGTCACAAGATAGCTTGCCAGGAGAAGCCGCGTGACATCGAGATCGGGACGCCCACGCGCCATGAGTGGCTCCAGCAGCCGTTGGGCTTCGGTAGCCTGCCCACGGGCCATCAGCTGCCGCGCGTGATCGAGCACCTCGCGGTGCTCTATCGCCGCCTGTTCATTGCGCCCGGGCGCCAACCAGAAGGCTGCCGCGACGAACAGCGAGGACAACGCCCCGACCAAGAGCAGCGTTTTGAACATTCCAGGCCGCTTCGACATTGCTTCTTCCTTCTTCCTCCAGCGGACCGCTCGCCAGATCTTCACCGCAAGGGTTCTGCGACGACCTGATCAAGGAGAACCGTCGCAACGTAAGGTGAGTGGCCAAGCTCGCGCTCGCGTGCGTAGAGCGATCGCAGAGTACCGATGTCGGCAGGCTCCCAGTAGTCGAGACTGAACACAGGCAATTCTGGCTGCGCCTCGCGCGCAGGACGCAAGAGCGCAAGATGCCTGGCCACCGTGTCGTCAACAACGCGCACATAGGCCTTGGTTTCCGGATCGTAGCTGGTGATCATGCTCTCGGCGACAACCGCATCGACCGTGTCGATCAGTTGCGGCAACAGTGCATAGCCGCGGTTAATCATCAGCGGCATCCGCGGATACTTGTCCCGGATCGCGCACACGAGAGACACTGCAGCCTCGCTCATTCCGCGATAGAGCTCGGGGTTTGTTTGTTCCAGATGTGGCGGAGAATCTAGCGTGTCGAGAAACAGGCCGTCGAACCCTTGATCGACGAGGTCGGGCACGAGTTCGTTCAGAACAAGCGAACGCCAAGCCTCATGGCGAGTATCAACGGTATAGCTGTCGGGCCAGTGAGGGTTCTGCCCGATCAGCGCTGCCGTAGACTGCAGTCTAGAAAACTGCGGCTTTGTCCGGTTGAACTCGCCCATGCTCAGATAGCCCAGCAGGGTGACACCCGGCCGCTTAAGCGAGGATACTGGCCGCGTGAAATTCGGATCCAGAACAATCAGCTCGAACGGCTCAAGCTCTGCGGGATCCACGTCCATCCCGTAGAATATCGCCCACCGCACACCTCCCCGCAGGCGCCGGGTCTGCGCCAAGGCTGGAATGCCAACCAGCATCGAGAGGCCTGCTAGGGCGCCAAGGCGCGCCACCGCACCGCGTCGCGAGACGAGTAAACGAACCCTCCTTGCGCCAGCGTTGAAGGTTTTCCTCATGATGATCTCTGGAGCGATACATTGTTGGTGACGAAGGTGTGATAGCAAAGCCAGGGAAGCTCTTTCACAAGGAGCAAGAAGCCGAGCATCAGGGCCAACGCGCCGGCCAGGAGGTTGCCGTAGCCAAAATACGCAAAACCCAGCGGCAGGAAGGCGAGCGTCAGAACGGCATTTGCGACAAAGAATGTTAGCATCACGATGAGCGCCGCGCGACGCATGTCGAAGAACATCATGAAGACGCAGCAGAACATCGCGGTCGTATGGCACGCAACGCCAAACAAGCCCGCTCGTAACATCGCCATCTGCCGGCCGCTGAGGCCAACACGGTCCATCCCCCAGAACGACGCGAGCATCACCAAGATCACGATGACAATAGAGGCGACGAACAGGAGGACGATGCTGCGGATCACGAAGCGGCTGAGTGCGGTGATCCTGGACTCGATCTCGCGACGGCTGGCGTGGCGCGCGAGGGAGAGCTGGAACTGCCTGTTCATTTCGTAGAGTCGCGTTTCCACACCCAGGGTGAACAGGGCCAGCAGCGGAATGGTCGCGAGCTGGGCCCAGAACATCATGGAGTCATAATCAGGCATGGTCGCGAGGATGCCTGCCACGCGCGATACACCGATGGGTGAGCCAAACCACATTATGACGTTGTCGACCCAGATGCCGAGGAAGTAGATGAGGCTGAACAAGGCGAGCTGCCAGTAGCGTCGATAGGCGCCAATCATTCGCCGCTCGATGCGAATGGGCGCGCTGCTTGCCTGAGAGAGACGCCACAACATGCAGGCGTTGATCGCAATCATGCCGATGCTGAAATCGTTGAGGAGCGCGGCGGGGTCCTTGCCGGGCAGAACTTGAGCGACAGCGAGCATCAAACCTGCCCCCAGCAGGAAGGCGATCGAAACGCTGCGGTGATCCAGAAGCACTCCGAGAAACGGCGCCGCCAGCCAGGTCGCACTCATCAGGAGAACATTCTGGATTGCGGCGATCTTTTCCGGGCCGGTCATTTCCGTGAGGAGCGCGTAGAAGGGGCCGACAAGCGCGCAGCAGAGGAGCGAGACCATCATCAGCCCCAACGTGTAGGCACCGAGGATCGAGCTGTTGTTCCCGCTGAAGATGTCGTCAGACACCAATCTGACGAGCGGAAGGCAAATGGGGCCAGCAAGCATTAGAGAAAACAGGAAATTGTAGATGACGACCGAACGGAAGACGTCGAGCGAGGCGCAGTCGTCGGTAGGACATGCCCCGTAACTCAGCCCGGCGATGGCGAACACGATAAGGATCCAGGGCCCGGCGACCAGAAAGACAGTATAGCCGCATGCACCGGCAAGGCCGGAGAGGCTGCTGGTGCGTGATTTGATGCTGACAGCAGCGGCCGCGCCCATTTCTCAGATCCCTGCCGATGGATGGTCGTTGCGATTGGATCGTCTCTCGCCTTCGGGCGCCGGCCTCGGCGCTCGAACGAAGCCCGCAGTTCGTCTCCGGGTTGGGCCGGCGGCTGGCGTTGTGGCGGGGGGAAGCGTCGCCGTCTTCTGGTTTATCTCTTCGTAGCGCTGCTGGAACTCCTGCGCCTTGTGCAGAGCCTCGCGCCGGCGCTCACCCGAGAGAAGACCGGAACCAGCGTATGCAAGAAAGGCCTGCGACAATTCAAGCCAGTGGACGCTGTTCGTAGGCTCCGCGCGCGAGCGTATCGTTGCCACACGTACGCGCCCGAGATAGCGCGCATCAAGCGACGCCATCACGCTTGAGGCAAGGACTCTGACAGCTGGGTCAACATCCTTCAACGCCACCCGCAAGGCTGGCGCGAGGTCAACGCTATATCGTCTTGCGGTCGCGTTGAGCGCCCGGAATTTCTGCGCCTGCGTTCCGGTAGCCAGAACGTCGCGCAACGGTCGGATCAAATGTGCGCCCTCTATCCTGAGCCTGCCATCGATCAGCTGGTTGTGAAGCTGTTGCGCCATGTCATCGGCGCGTCCCTGGGGCGTCTGGGTACGCTCGAGGCGCAACAGCCGACCTCTCGGGAGCGCGAGCAGCCCCCAGATCAGCACGCCGCCGAACCCGCCGACAAGGACCCACGTCGCAAGCAATAGACACGAGCCCACGAGCGCTGGGTCCTTGCGCACATGAATTCCAACGGCGGCCGCCAGTATCGCGCAGGCCACCTGAATCGCTATGACGGCGCCCGGGTCGATCGCGCCGAATGCTCCAGCCAGAAAGCCGGCTCCAGCAAGGAAGCCGCAAGCCGCTCCCGTTGCGGTTACGCCCAAACGGTTCGCTGTCGCCCCCTCCGCGCCGCGCTTATGCACTGATCTTGTCAGGGCGCACCTCGCTCAGGTCTCTTGAGGCGGCGCTGCTCGCCGGAATGCCGTCAAGTATCGCCGCAAGCGCGAGCGCGAGGGCCGACAAGCGATCGGCGAAACCTGCGACAGGTCTTTCGGTCAACCGCAGCCTCTCGACAACGAGAACTCCATGCAGGCGGGCGGTGCGCTGGGAAAACAGAGAGACCACAGCAAGTGCGCCGGCGGGCAGATGCTCGCCAGGAAGATCGTTTGAGCGTTCGATCACACGTCCGGGCGCTTCAAGAAGGCGTATGAGAGGCGCCTCTTTGGGGATCACGGGGCGATGCCCGGTGATGTCCGCCTCCTCATCCTCCGTAACGGCGGCTTCAAGTCCTGCCTGTGTGCGGAGATAGACCGTGAAAGACGCAGCTCCCAGGAGGTCATGGACAAGCCCATTCATGCTTCCCGCAAACGCATGCGCATTTTTCATGTTCGCCTGACCAAGGCCTCTTAGAAGCCCATCGACTGTCGCGGTGTCGGCCGCAATGCGATGCTCAAGCCGGTCGATCTCTCTGAGGGAGCGCCTGAGGCCGTCGGCAATGGCCATTGCGCGATCTTCGCTTTCCCGGAGCGTCGTCGTCAGCGATGTCTCGCGCCAGATGTGGACAGTACGTAGACCGCCGAGCATAGAGGCCGTCACCAACCACGCAGCGGGCTGGCCAGCAAGGGAGCCAAGGTAGCTGTAGAATTCGATGTCCTCCCCGCGCGGGGGAAGCGCTCCGGTGTAGAGCGCGGCCGTCGCACAAAGCGCAGCGAATGCACCGCCGCCGATACCGTACTGGACGGCGACGAGCAGGATCGGAAGCCAGAACGGATGGGGCTGCACATCCTGGAAGCGATGGCCGCCAAAGTACATGGCGTCGACAATGGTCATCGCGCCGATCAGCAGCACGGTTTCCGGAACATAGCGCTGCCAGTGCTCGAAGAGCGAACTACGCGCCTTGTCCAACCTGGGGATGCGGCGAGCAGCGTGTCGGCTAGCGGCACGAGACTGACTAACCTGTTGTCCTTTCTGGGGCAGGTCTGCCTCAGAAAACGCGTCGGACATAGGCCTCTCCAAAACTGTACGAGTTTTCGTTCAACCCTCTGGTGGAGATTTCGCTGTATTCCAAACGGACCCCGAGGCGCACATCACGGTCCAAAGGCAGCTCGCCGGAAAATGACGCAAATGTCCCGTTACTGCCGTAGCGATCGTCGCGGTAGCCAGCACCGATGGTTGCAAAGGTTTTCGCTTTGTCTCCGAAGTCCTGGTAAACGCCAAAGGAATGAACCTCACGATTGGTAAAAGGCATGGGCGTGTACAAGGCGCCGCCGATACCTGATCGCTTATCAATCCGGTCGAAATACTCAGCATCCAGGACATAGCTCAATCGAAGTGAATTCGGCTGGTCGGATAGGGAAACATCCATGCCCGCAGTCGCGCGTGTCGATCTTGCGATCGAGTCGTCTTCTTCTACCCCATAGTTGGATTGTCTGACCGCGAGCCGGGCGCCGAGTGTTTTCGTATAGAAGGCTGCCGATGCGCCAACGTAATCCGTCCTAGCTTCGTTGGCGAGGCCAGCGGAAAACAACCAGTATGGCTCGTTTGCCGCTGCAAACATCTCGAACTTGCCCCACGGGGTCGTACGCCCGTAACTCGCACGAACACCTGCGCCGTTCTGGGCGGCGGTGACGTTGAGGGAGAGACGGCCAAAACTCATCGTGTCAGCCGCGCCGATATCGATGCGTTGCCGATGGAGTGAGACCGGACTCACGGCTCCGTCGAGAAGAACGACCTGCCCGGCTTCAGCTTGCCGCGTCTCAAGCAGCGCCGTCCATTCCGGGCCGTCCAGCGCTCGCCAAGCGCCACCCGCACGTAGACCATACTGTTCATCTACCCCCGAAGAGCCTTCGAAGAATGCGGTCACGCCGACCTCTGTCGGGTGCATCGCCTTCAGGGCATCGCGGCGCGCAACAGCCTCGGGATTGGCGCTGATGTCGTTGATCCGGGTCCAGTACTGGGCGGCCTGACGCCATCTGTCTTCCGTCTCATCCGCAAGGGCCATGACGGTGAGGGCGGCCACGTCGTCAGGATTCACCTTCAGAACTGCGCCGGCCGTCTCACGCGCCTGGCCAACGTCGCCCATGCCAAGGAGTGCGCGCGCTCGTACAGACTTCAGAGCGAGAGCCGCGTCCGCCTCATCCAGCGTGGTCGCGGGAGGTGAAACCGGTTGCTGAGTTTGCGCCTGAGGCTGCTCTTCGGGCGCGCTGTGCACCGTTTGCGGTGCCGCGCCAACTTTGTGGCGTTCGCGAGAAGCAGCTGGTCCATCCCACCGGGCTTCTCTGGGCCAATAAACATTGAGCGCAGGCACCCGCTGTGGTCGTCCCAGCCAAGCCAGCGCATACGTGCTCGGGGCGAGGCTGGGCGGGAGACAGGCGAAAGCGTGACCTGCGGTCATTGCGGCAAGGCAGACACAGGGCAATAGGCGCAAGGCGCGCAGGCCGCCCGTTCGGGGCTGCGCGGAAGGCGCAGAGGCTGGTGGACGCGGGGTACTAGAAGATGAAATCATTGGCGGTGATGTCGATGTGCCCAAGAAGGTCGATGCGAAAGTCGGTCGCCAGGTTAGCGTCGACATTGCCCTCGATGATGGTGTGCTCCACTCCGTCTATAGTGGTGTAGAGGATTCTGATCTGACCCGCGGCGGTGAAGGCAGCCCCAGCTGTCTCCAGAAGATTGAAGGCCTGATCCCCCGCAGCAGTGGCTGTCGTGTTGGCATCGATTGCGCTGAGATCAATAGTATCCTCGCCATGAATAAAGTCATTGATCGCATCCCGCAGCCCCAGGGTCGTGCCGTTTCCGATCTGCGCCACCGCCCTGAATATGAAAGTGTCATTGCCGGCGCCTCCGAAAAGCATGTCGAAGCCGGCCCCACCATCCAGGCGGTCGTTTCCTGCACCTCCAGACAAGGTGTCGACGCCAGCGTCTCCGTTAAGGATGTCGTTTCCATCCCCGCCATCGAGCGTGTCGCTTCCGCCAGCGCCGGATATCGTGTCATTGCCGCCGCCGCCGGTCAGTACGTTGGCGCCGGAGTTTCCGTTCAGGATGTTATCGAGTGCATTGCCGAGGCCGTTGATATTGGTCGACCCAGTGAGCGCAAGGTTCTCAACATTCGCTGTAAGTGAGTAGGTGATGGAGCTGCGGACTAGGTCTGCACCCTCCCCGGCTGCCTCCGTGACGACATCACCAGTATTGTCCACGACGTAGCTGTCATTTCCCGTCCCACCGATCATCGTATCGGCACCCGTCCCGCCGTTGAGCGTATCATTTCCGCCCAAGCCATTGAGGGTATCACTGCCGCCCGCGCCGTTGATGGTATCCTGTTCGCTTGTTCCAGTCAGAATGTCTGCGGCCGCCGTCCCGGTCCGAGTAACGCCTGCAATATTGGTGATTGTCACCGCAATTGCCTGCGTGTCGCTTCTGCCCAGGCTATCGGTGACCACGACGCGAACGTCGTAAACATTGTTAGCTCCGACATCTGCTGGGGTCTCGAAGTCCGGCGGGGCAAGAAAGGCAAGCGCGCCCGAGGTCGCGTTGATCACAAATAGAGCAGCGTCCGCGCCGCCACCGATCGAGAATGTCCTGGAGAGATTGGGGTTCGACACGCTCGCCACCACCGTCGTGACAGTGGCAAGATTTTCGGCAAGAGAGACAGCCGCCGTGTCACCCCCGCCATTCGAGGTGATCACCGGCGGGCTGACTGCCTGGTGAATGACTGTGACAGTGTGCTGGCCGATGGCTCCGACATCGAGCGTAAGGATGTCGCCCGACTGACTGACGATTGTCGCCCCCGTTACGTTGAGTGTCGCGCCAGGCTGGTTCTTGAGATCGATGACGACCTTGCCTTCGCCGATCAGCGTGAAGCTCAGATTTGTTCCATCGCCCGTGAGTGACACCAGTTCCGCACGCGCTGGGAGTTTCACGATGTGCGCGACATCCGCCGCGTTCGCCGCGAGCGTAATCGTAAAGTTGCCGCCATTTCGCGGTAGGAACACGCTGTCATCGTCATAGGCGTACCAGTTGGCGACGCTCGCGATCTTCTGCGTTCCGAGAGCATCGAGGTCAAAGGCCAACTTGCCAGCATCGGATGATATAATGGCCGCATTCACGATGTTGCCCGTCACCGTGTAGTCAATCGTCGCCTTTTCCAGCGCGGCATATCGCCGGGCCAGATCTTCGAGCGTCACGAATTCTGCGCCCGCGCCGGCAGCTGATGCGATGAATGAGGTGAACATTTGGGTTGTGTAGGGCGAGGCAGCGGCGTCTCCCGGCGTTGTCCACGCAGTCGCGGCGTAGTCGTGCCACGGCCATACGAAAATTGGGACATCGGCATGGCTGGCGATATCAGCCATTTCCTTGTTCCACTCGACAAGTGCCTGAGCGGGCGTGAGGCCGTTGAACTGGACCAGGGTGAAGTCGAATTTGATGTTCGGAGCGATGTAGACCTTGTTCGACTCGGGCGTGAGATAGCCGATCGCGCCAGGATAGCCGGCGCCGACGCCTGCGTATCCGCCTGACAGATAGTTGTAATACTGGATGATCTGCTTTGCGGTCGCCAGCAACTCCGGCGCGCCAGGCACGGCGGCGCCCATGACAGAAAAGCCTGGCACGAGCGCGCCGATCCGTTGGTCTATTATGACTTTCGACTGATTGAATTCATAATCGAATGATCCCGGGCCAGTGCCCTGAGTCAGGATGTTTGTGTCTTCGGTCGGATTGAGATTGACAAGGTGGGTCATCGAGTGGCTGCCGATCTCGTTCCCCAGCGCCAGTATGGCCTGATAATAGGGCAGTGATCGGGCCCAGTCAGTTACCTGCCCGATGCCGGGTTGGTCGCCGACGTTGATGTAATAGGAGCTGACGAAGTTATATGCCTCCTTCCACTGTGAGATCAGCGTCAGGAGCGTATCATAGATACCCGGGAGAATTTGCCCGTTGGGTCCCAGCGGCGTCACGTCATCGGTGAACATGGACTGATCCATGTCATTGCGCGAAGCAAAGACACTGGCCTCGCGGCTGAGCTGCAGGCCGCCCGTGATCCCGGCGCCATTCACGCTCCACTGGATTGCGTGCTGAAGCTGGTTGCTGTCACCCAGAAACCCTTCAGTGGCAAAATGCACGTTGCGTGCACCGTTAGCGCCTGTTGCGACCACTGCGGAGTGCGTCTGCCCGGCGGTCGTTTCCGTCGCGAGCACCGTCGGCGCTGTCACGCCGGGTGTCGCGTCCTGGAAGAACGAGTAAGACACCGCGCCATACGAGCGGATCGTTTCGCCAATGGCGTAACCGCTCATGACTGGATGTGAGGCAGTTGCAGCAGTGATGACCGTCGGCCCACTGCCGCCCCCTTCACGCGTGAGATCAAAAAACGCCTTCATACGCCCATAGGGATCACCCGGCAGGACCGCTCCAGTTGCATCGTTGGTCATGAAATCGCCCGCAGCGATCAGGCCAATATGATACTGCTCGACTGCGAGTTCGAGCGCGTTCTCGATCGCACCCACCTTGTCGGCCGCGACGTTTCGAAATGAGGGAAAGACAATCGCATCATACTTCGCAAGCGTTGCGATACTGGTGAGGTCCGTCTCGTTGATGACGTCGAAAGGCACACCTGCAGCGACGGCCTGGTTCTGCGCCGCCATGAAGAGCTGCGAATAGGCTGTGGTCGAGAAATAGGCGTTGGCGCTCGTCTCGGAGTAGACGATTGCAACCCGCTTCGAGCTTTCCGTCACAACCGGCAGCTGCGGGGTGTCGACGATCTCGTACTGCGCTCCAACAAAATTGGTTGGCAGAAACACGGCATTGTTGAAGTCGAAGATCATGTTCAGTTCGATCGGCGAGCCCAGCAACGCCTTCGGAACTGCGAATTCAACGGTTTGGTGATCGGCAGAAAATCCGTGGAGGAGGTTTTCGCCCCCAACCACGGCGGTCTGGCTCGCATCGCCCGTATAGAGCGCTGGTTTGCTGAGAGCGTTGAAGTTGACGTTGAACTCCGCCCCGCCGGATGCGCCGAACACCTTGAAGCCGGTCGCGGCGTTCTGATCCGTATTGAGCCAGGCCGTGGTGTTTGCGCCGATCGCCGATGTCGCTTTCAACGCTACGATGAAAGAATCGCCCGCAATGCGGCCGTAAATTTCATACCCGGCCGGCACTGATCCATTGTCGATCCGCATCGCGGCAGTCCAGTCCGCGAGACTGCCATCGAGTGTGACACCGCCAACGACGGCAGCTCCGGTGGCGGAGGAGACGATATATTGCGCTGCGCCGTAGTCGCCCGGCAGGTAGATGCTGTTGTTTACGTCGAACAGTGAGCCGAGGGCGGCGGGAGACCCTATCAGCGATTTTGGTACTGCGAACTCGACTGACTTGTGGTCAGCGGAAAAGCCATACTGAAGGCTGCCGATCAGGGTCTGCCCGGCCGCCCCAGAATACAGCGTAGGCGCGCCGGCGGCATTGAAATTGACATTGTATTCGGCACCACCGGCAAAGCCGAAAATCTTGTAGCCGGTTGCCGCATTGAGATCGGTGTTGAGCCAGGCAGTCGTATTGGCCCCGATCAAGATCGGAGCCTTCATCGCAAAGATATACGCATCCCCGTCAACCCTGGCGTAGATTTCGTAACCGACAGCGCCCAGGGCCGTGTCGATGCGGTTCGCTGCCGTCCATTCCGAGAGGGCGCCATCGAGTGTGACACTGCCCACAATTGCAGGCGGCGTCGATCCTGACGGCGGCCCGACAATGTACTGCGCGTTGGAGTAATCGCTTGATAGGTAGACACTGTTGTTCACATCGAAGAACGCGCCAAGGGCCGTTGGCGATCCAATCAGTGCCGTCGGCACCGCGAACTCTACAACCTTGTGATCCGCGGAATATGTGTAGTCGACCGTCCCGAGCAACGTCTGCCCAGCCGCTCCCGAGTAGAGCCTGGCCGTTCCTGCGGCGTCGAAGTTGACATTGTATTCAACCCCGCCGGCAAAGCCAAAGATCTGGTAGCCCGTTGCAGAATTGAGATCCGTGTTGAGCCAGGCGGTCGTGCCTGCCCCGATGACGACGGGTGCCTTGATCGCAAAGACAAAGGCGTTGCCTGTGTTCTTGCCATAGATTTCGTAGCCTATTGTTCCGAGCGCTATGTCAATCCGGTCGGCGGCGCTCCATTCAGTCAGGCTGCCATCAACGGTGATGGATCCGTAGGTGCCCGCAAACTCCACCTTAACTGGGGCGCCGGCCAAGTTGATAACGCCGTGATCATCTTCGCCTTTCAGGCCAGTCAGGGTGTCGGCTGACAGGGTCTCTCCGCGCACGAGGGCGGAGAAGATGGCGCCCTCATCACCGGGCGCGTCCGTGACGTGCAAGCGCGCATCTATCGCGTGGCCCAGTTCTTCTAGGATAGAAGTTTGCAGAGCCTGAGGATCATGAGCGCTGGCTTTGAGCAATTCAGGTGAAATCAGAATCGTGTCGCTGGCCGCAGCGTATGCGGCAAATGCGCCCTGCAAGACATTTGCTTCGACGACCGTTATGCTCGGCCATCCGTGTCGATCCATAGCGCGGATGGCTTCAGCTGCCTCAGCGCCAGTGACCCCGAACGCTGTGGAGGCGATGTACTCCCATTTGCTGGTGGTCGTGGAAAGTCGGATGAGGTCCAACATCTCGGCGCCGATATGGGCGAAACGTTGAACGCCTTCGTCGTGACCATTATCGCCCACATTGCTTGCTAGAAACTCGCTGGGATACAACGCTGCGCGATAGGATCCGAGCTCGCTTCCCGCCCTTGTCCTCGAAAGCTCCACGGCCTGTCCCCTCATGAATATCTACCTTGATCCAGGCCTCGCAAGCACCACGAATTCGGGTGAAAGCGATCTAGCTAGCGTGGACGCTATGACCGATATGGTTCGCGCGCACCGTAGGTCCAATTTTTTTGGAAGCGACTTCGTCGCGGAGCGCGAAACAAAGACAGGGACGACGACAAAGAATAGTGTCGCAGTTTGCATTTGCTTTCGGAATCGGAGGGGTACGGAGGAAAATGACAGGGGTACGGACGAAAGCTCTGGGCTCAAAAAGGCTCTCTGCGCTGAACGCTCGGCAATGCGCGGATCAACTCCGTGTACTGTTTTGCAGTTAGGAGGCGGCCGTTCTCTGCCTTGTGCGTGCGGCCCTTGCGGAGCGGATGAGTGACGGAGCGGAGCGCGATACTCCGAAGCGGGCGAGCGGCGGCCTGGGGTGCGAAGCGCAGAGGATCTGCGGAATGGTATTGAATACGAGCGCGTTCGGAGCCTTTACTCGGATGCTCCTGGTGGCGGCAATGGGGCTTTCTGCCTGTGGCGGCGGCGCCCCTGCAGCTCCGCGAACGAACACCGGGCAGCCGTCATCGCAGCCTTCGCCGCCCGTAGGGGCGCCGACGTGGGAATGGATACTTCAGGCCTCCGGGCTTCCAGCAACGCCTGTGCAGGTCACATATCTGAATGTTGACGGGTTTGACACGCCGGCGGCGTACGTCAGGTCAGCCAATGCGCGCGGCATCAAGACAATATGTTATATATCTGTAGGAACAGCGGAAGACTTCAGATCCGACTTTGTGCAGTTTCGGTCGCTTCCGAATGTTGTTGGCAGGCCAATTTCCGGCTTTCCCGGTGATTTCTACCTTAACATCAACTTGTATCCGCAGTTCATATCTATCATGGACGCGCGCCTTGAGATGTGTCGGTCGAAGGGCTTTAGCTACGTCGAGTTTGACGTCATGGACGCCTATCAGGACGGCGAAAGCATAACGGGTTTCTCGATCTCCCGGGCGCGCACGATTGCTTATGTCAGTGACCTTGTGCGCCGCACGAACGCTTACGGTATGCAGGCGATCCAGAAGAACGCGGACGATCTTTCTTCCGAGCTTCAGCCGATTTTTGGCGCAGTGCTTTTCGAAGAGTGTATTCGCCTGAATTTCTGCGCCGCAGCGGCGCCCTATGTGGCCGCAGGAAAGCCAGCTCTTAACGCCGAGTATCCGTCGGAGTGGAGGCCGGGCGCCTTCGACAGGACGCAGGTCTGCCGAACGTCGTCAAACGCTGGCGTGGCGACGATCATCACAACGCTGGGTCTGGACGCACCCGCCGATCGGTGTTGAGCGCCCGGAAGAGCAGCACGGCCATGCATGTGTCTTGCGAGCGAGCCAGACGTGTGCGGACAGAGGCGAAGCAGGAATGCGGATCACCTCGCTAGACCGGGAGGTCCGGCACGTCACTCTTCGCGAAAGCTCTTCCACAACGCGCCGACGATAGGTTCGTAGATGTACTGCAGCGCGGTGCGCTTGTGCAGGGGGATCATGACTTCTGCAGGTATGCCTGGTCGGATTGCACCGCCGGCGCCTTCCGGCATCTTCCTCAGTTTTTCAAGCTCTCCCGTACCGGCCGTTATCTGCATCCGGAAGAACGCCTTACCAGAATTGGGCTCGATGATGCGGTCGGCTGAAACCTGCGATACTTCACCGTGAAGGACTGGAATGTCGCGCCCCTTCAGCCCGGGAAACTTGATGTTCGCCGCAGCGCCGGTATGAACTTCATCGGCATTCTCGGGTTTGAGTTCAGCCTCAATGATCAGCATGCGTCCAGAAGGAACAATGTCCATGACGTGGGCGCCAGGTGCGATGACGCCCCCAACCGTGAAAACGGTCAGAGCCACGACCTCCCCCGATGCAGGCGCGCGTACCTTGGCGCGCACGAGGCGCGCAAGCAGGGCTGTGTATTTGGGAGCTACATCCGCCAGCTGGACCTCGACGTCCTGTAGCTCCTCTGCCTGGCTGGCGCGCAGCTCGGCGTAAACAGCTTCGATCTGCGCCTCCGTTTCGCTGATGCTGGCGCGCGTCTGGGATATCTCCGACTCAATCCGGCCGGCGCGCCCAAGAAGGCCTTCGCGTTCACGCTCGAGCGAGCGAACACGCGTAAGCGAGGTCAGGCCTTTCTCTAGGAGGGTCGAAAGACCTCCAATCTCGTCATCGAGAAGACGGACCTGCTCGCGACCGGATGTAAGCTCCACGTTCTGACCTGGCATTCGCGCTTCCAGCTGATGCCTCTGTCTCTGCAGCACAGCTACCCGCGCGCTTGCGGCGCTAGAGCGGGCGCGAAGCTCGCCAGCCTGACGTTCCAGAATGTCGAGGGCGATAGCCTTGTCGGCAGGCGGGAGTTCATTCCACCGAGTAGGTTGACGTATTATCTTGGCGCCTGATGCCTCCGCCAGCAGCCGCGCGCGCTGGGCTTCAAGTTCAACCAGGCGCGAGGAGAGCGCTCGCTCCTGCCCGACCAGCTCGGTATCGACCAGTTCGAGCAGCACGTCACCTTCGCTGACAATGTCTCCTTCCTTAACGTGGAGTGCGCGGACGATGCCGCCATCGAGATGCTGAACAGCCTGACGGTTGCCCGATACGACGATAACGCCGCTCGCGATGACCGCCGCGTCGAGGGGCGTCAAAGCCGCCCATCCGCCCAGCCCGATAAAGAAGGCCGCCGCGACCGCCCCTCCTCGCCAGGTATCGGACGAGGGATCGTCGGGCTCGGCCTTGGGCTCTGCCAGCTTGAGACTGCCGGGGATCAGCTGCGAAACGAACGCCTTCATGCCTGGCCTCTCGAACCCACGGCGCGAACCTGTCCGGACTGCACGGCCGTCTTGCGCAGGTCGCCGAGAATCATGTCGCGCGGACCGAACTGGACCACCTGTCCGTCCTTAAGAACCAGCAGCTTGTCAGCGGCGGCAAGAATGCCCGAGCGATGGGTCATGATGACCACGGTGGCGCCGCGGGCCTTTGCCGCCGACATGGCGGCGAGAAGAGAGGCGTCGCCATCGCTGTCGAGGTGGGAGTTTGGCTCATCGAGAACGAGGATACGCGGATCGCCGAAAAGCGAGCGCGCCAGCGCAACGCGCTGGGATTGACCCGCCGACAGCCCCGCCCCGCGCGGTCCAAGTACCGTATCATAGCCTTGCGGAAGCGTCTGGATCATGGCGTGGACGCCCGCGCCCTGCGCTGCTGCAACAATGCGCTCCCCATCGTTCGGCCTGCCGGAGAACCGGCTGATGTTGTCCGCGATTGAGCCGGAGAAAAGGGCAACTTCCTGAGGCAAGTATCCCAGATGCGCGCCCAGGCTGTCGCTGTCCCAATCCTTGATATTCGAACCATCTATACGCACGGCACCTGCGTCCGGGTGCTGGGCGCCGACCAGAAGGCGGGCAAGGGTCGACTTGCCCGCCCCCGAGGAGCCGATGACCCCGAGTATTTCGCCGGGCGCCAGGGCGAAGCTGACTGCTTGCAACGCCAGCCTGTCTCCAGCCCCAGATCTCGCAACGACGTCTTCGAATTCAAGTGCGCCCTCTGGCGTGGGCAGCTGCATGTGCGGTTCATCGGCGGCCGCTCCGTCGAGAAAGCGGATGATTGCGCTACGTGCGTTGCGCGCCTGCCCGAGCTGTCGCCAGCTGCCGACGATCTGATCAATGGGCGCTAGGGCGCGGCCTGAGAGTATGGTGGCAGCGATGAGGGAGCCGGGCGTTATCTCCTGCCGGATCGCAAGATAAGCACCGAGACCGAGGGCGGCCGACTGCAACGCCATCCGCAAAAGGCGGATCATTCCAGAATAGTGCATCGCCACGAAGGTGCTTCTTGTCGAGAGCTCATTGAGCTTTTGTCGCTCGTTGCCCAGTCTGCGCGTCATCGAGCCGCGCATCCCCAAGGCGCGGACTGCGCCTCCAAAAACCTGAGCCAGTTCTGCCGCAGCGTAGACGGAGGGCGTCCGCTCGGAGTTGGCCGCGACATCGCGTTTTGTTGCACGCTCACCGAGGACCGCAATCGTAACGAGCAGAACCGCCCCGCCCAGCACGAGAAGCCCGAGCCAGACATGGAGGGCGAACGCGACGAACACAAAAAGAGGAGCGAAGGGAAGATCGAGGACAGCGGTGGCGATTGGCCCCTGTATTGCCTGTCGGAAGGTATCAAATTCGCGAAGTATCTGTGCGCTACGGGCATCACCGCCAGGAGCGTCGTCGAAGCTCTGGCGAATGATACGCTCGCCCAGAGTTCGGTCCAGCCGCAGCGAGGCGCGCGCCAGCAACCGCTGCCGGGTAACGTCGAGAAAGGCGTGCGTCGCCAGAGCGAAGGCAAGGGCAATGCTCATGAAAGCCAGGGTCATCACCCCATCAGTGGCCAGCACGCGGTCATAGACCTGCAGCATGTAGATGGAAGGAGCGAGATAGAGGAGCGCGATGAGCGCAGAAAAGACCCATGCGGCCTTGAAGTGAGGCGCGCAGTTTCGCAATGCGGCGTCGAACAGTTCCTCGCCTCGACCTTTGGCCTCCAACGCTGGCCGCCATCTTGTCGCTGTGCGAAACCCCATCGCGAACTCCTGCCGCATCCAAGCGGAAAATGCTGAGGCGCTTCGATCTGGCTCCAGGCCTGGCGACCAGCTCACGAAACCAAACAGAAGAACCTTAGGTTAGGGACCTGATGATGGCAGTGCTGTTGCCGCCTGCGGCGCCCCAGTTGGCGCGAGCCTCGACCATCTTCCCGACAGGAGATCACCCTTGGTGAGGCCGGCCGCGTTCAGGCAAAGCAGTAGCAGTTCGAGAACTGGCATTTCGCAGAGCGACATCAGCGGCGTGGGAAACAGGGTGAAGTAAGGATAAGGTCGGGCTCCCTGAGCGTCAGCCATAGTTGCAGCTTGCATGCGGTGAGCCCCGAGATCACGTAACCACTCACGTAACTCTTTACAGAAGCATCGGTTCCGTAGAAGTCCGGGATTATTCTCACGAACTCGATTGTCCGGAGCAGGCCTTCATCGAGAGACACGGCCGGCGCCCAGTCCATCGACCCCCTGGCCAGGCGATTATCCGAGATGAGCTTCACTACCTCGCTGGCTTACGGATGCTGCCGCTGCTGCTCCTGAACGTGAGGTTTGCTGACCTGCATAAGCGACAGGATGGTAACCGGGCTGATCGAACTTACCGCGGCGCTGATACGGCTCATGCTGGAAGATCGGGGCGGATCGTGTCCACTTGTCTATCGCGGACGCAAACCTATGTGCGACCAAAGGCACTTGAGGGTTCGCAGCAGCTACTCCGATGCGCTCTAGTGTGGATTGGCGGCCGAACCCTTCGAGCCGGGTGTGTCGATTGCTTCGGTCGCACGCCGTTTGACAACCATGATGGAGGACGCTTAGGCATGATGTGGGACAACAAGAAAGTTGTCGTGACGGGTGGAGCGGGCTTCATCGGAAGCCATCTTACCGAAGCGCTGGTGCGCGCTGGGGCGCAAGTCACCGTTCTCACCCATTACAACTCCAACTCTTCGCTGGGCAGTTTGGCGCTCGCCGAGCGGAGTATATTGAAATCTGTCCGGATAGCAGCCGGCAACATCGAAGACAGTGATTTCGTCTACCGTACGCTCGAGGGAAGCGAGGTCGTGATGCATCTGGCGGCGCTGATCGCCATCCCCTACTCGTACGAAGCTCCGCGCAGTTACATCCGTACCAATATAGAGGGAACGCTAAACGTCCTCGAGGCCGCCAGGCGCTACGGCATCGGCAGAGTTGTTCATACGAGCACATCCGAGACATACGGAACGGCGCTGCGTGTTCCAATTGACGAATCCCACCCCCTGCAGGGCCAATCTCCTTACTCGGCGTCCAAGATCGGCGCCGACATGATGGCGGAGGCATTTTTCCGTTCCTTCCGGACCCCGGTGGTCACGCTACGGCCGTTCAATACCTTCGGCCCGCGACAGAGCGCTCGCGCCTTTATTCCTACCATCATTTCGCAAGCGCTGGCCCGCGACGAGGTCCGCCTCGGATCGCTGACGCCGGAGCGGGATATGACCTTCGTCTCTGACACTGTTGCTGGCTTCATGGCCGCGGCCGCCACACCGAACATCGAAGGACGAACGATCAATCTGGGCACCGGAGCCACGCATTCTGTCGGCTGGTTCGCCGAGCGCATCCTGTCGCTGATGAAGGTCAGCAAACCTATCGTTCAGGAGCAGCAGCGTCAGCGTCCGGAAGCCAGCGAGGTAATGAAGCTCGTCTCGGACAATCGGCTGGCCAGGGAGGCGATGGACTGGGCGCCGGCCGTGTCTCTCGATGAAGGCCTGCTCCGGACCATTGAGTTCGTGAGAAAAAATCCGGACTTCTATAGAACAGATGGTTACGTGGTCTGAGGGCCCAACCTTTGCAAGCTGTCATCGGGGGCGCAGGACGGTAACAAACCAGCTCATCGACCTACACCGTGCGCATTGCATTGCCACGAGAACTGAAGCCGGATCAGTGGCTGTATGGCGCTCCGTGCTCGAAGCGGCAGGCGACTGCCCCTGCCTACTGCGGTCGGCGCGCAACCGTCGCTGCTTCCTCGCCTTCTTTGGGGCCTGGAATGTGTACCTGTCGGACGGTAGCGACTCAGCGGCCAAAATAGATTCACTGGCGCGAACGGCCATCCGGCGTGCACCGGAACGACCGGACATTTCTCGCCCACAACACAGCCGATCGTAATGCTTGGTCCATCTTGACCTGCCCCAAAGTTGGTCACGTCCACCTGAGTGGTGTAAATTGGGGCGGCCAAGCAGTGTACCGGCTCAGGCCGCGCGCGATGTAAGTATCGGCGTTGCGGCAGGCGACGCAAGAGCGAACCGGTCGGCTTCCTCCTCGTGTCAAGCGAAGTGGAGATTTGCTCCCCTGGGCGAAGTGAAGAACTGACCCCCCCTCACTGCGTAGCTGTGCTGTTAGTTTCGAGCGTCGATCCGGCCTTCTGCAGAAGGCCGGATCGACGCT
>CAIMMO010000269.1 GCA_903842595.1 uncultured Alphaproteobacteria bacterium | reverse complement strand
GTCTTCGTTTCTTCTGCCGTCCAGGCCATCGGCGTGAAGGACGTGTCCTTATGCGCGCCATTGCAGAATGGCTGATTTGTGGACTTGCCGCAGGCGCACCAATAGTACGTCTTGCCCGCTTCCACTTCGATTGGCTTCGGCCCCTTTTCGGCCACGACCGGCTGTCCGTTCATCCTTGTTCCCCTTCTCGTGCGTCTCGATACGACCCTCGGCCGATCGCCCGGCTCTCGCCGCGCCTATCGGCATGCGCCACTACATTGTTGCCGATGGCAGGCGCGCATAACGATCGCTGTTCCGGCTTGCCCGGTCGGGCGGGCGGCAGATCGCCCACGAAGCGTCGTTCGCCTAACCCTCGTTCCACAACTGATCGTCAGCGCGAATAGCCGCGATGGTCGCTCGCGCCCTCTCAAGCGTGTCTGCTCGCATGCCCAGTCCCATATGCTCGCTCTCAGCCCAGACGAGATGTTGTGCAGCGGTATCGTCGCCTTCGTTCTGGCGCACCATCCGGGCAATTTGGAGCAAGTACCCGTCGTATTCATCAGCTGCCGCGCTGTCAGCCCAATCACCGTCAGGACCGCCAAGGGCAATTGGGTCCCAACACCACCATCCGATATCGCGAAGGCGCGAAAGACGTATCCTTGCACGTGTGACCATTACGGAAAGTTCGGCCTCGCACGGATTGCTGTCAACGGCCGCTTCGGGCGCCAACTGCACGCGGTTCCGATGATGCTACCAATGGCAAGGTCGCTCGTGAACTTCCGGTCGCTCCTGCCCGGCTGATCAGGCAGGACCTCGCCCATTGTCGGACGTCGTTGCGCCTTCCCGAACAAGCTTAGGCAAACTCTATTCAGTCAGCTCTTCCGCAAGCGCACGCCTGACGCCTTCACGGCAAAGCATCCGCTCGCGATGCCCAGTTACGCGAGGCAATTGCGCCGGATCGACGCCATCAGCCTCCAGCCACTGCGCAAGAGTAAAGAGGTATGGGTCTGCGACGGTGTAGACGTCGCCCATGACCCAGGGTCCTCGCAACATGTGGCGCTCGATGAGGTCGAAGCAGGCGCCCACTGATTGCGGTACCTTTTTCTGCATGGCCGAGATTGCCGCACTATCATCCGCCCACCGATAGCCGCGCATCCTGTGCGCGTGGGCCACGTGCACCGTGGAACAGAGATAGCTGTTGAATGCCTGCAATTCGGCGAACTGGAAGGGATCAGTCAGCGGCGCCAGCATCGCATCGGGATAGCTTTGCGCGACGAACGCAAGCATGGCTGGAGTCTCGGTCAGGACGCCACGGGCCGTAATCAGCGACGGCACCCGGGCTTTGGGGTTGATCGCGAGATACTCCAGCGACTGCTGCTCGGTCGTGCTGAAGTCAATGCGCCGAAGCGTGTATGCAGCTCCGGCGTCCACGAGCGCGATGTGCGTCGCAAGAGAACAAGTGTGTGGCGTATACAGTAGTTGAAGCATGTTCTGCAGCCCCCGGCAGCGCGCAAGCTACGACGCCAATCAATGTCTGAAAAGGGCCCCACGGTCGCCGGAACCGGCAACGTGGCAAGATGGCTGCGTCGCCCTGCAGCTGCCAGTCATTCTGCCGCAACGGACCCGGCGGGTGATCGCCTCAAAGCAGCCGTTTCGCTGGCGCGCCACGGATGGGCCCCCACTGGCGATTGTTCGGGGCCATTCTTGTAACGGCCTGGCGCGGCTCTCTTCACCATTGCGCTCGGAAGGGCGATCCTTCCACGTGTCAGGGCCCGTGCTCCAATCGCGTCAATCGCGGCGGTTCGTCACCGCCGCGCTGGACACGCTGGAGCACCTGATCGGGTGAAACGATGACCGTGACCACCAGAAGCCGCTGCCGGCAGTCAGCTTCAATGTCGAGAAGCTGCGCCACCACTTCCGCCTCGCCTTCAACCTGCAGTGCCTTGACGAGCGCCGCCACGAGCATGCCGCCCGGCAGCGCGATGGACTGTGAGCATTCAGGCCCTGCCCGGCGCCAAATGGCGATGGCCGATTACGCCGGGACATCAACCACCTGTTGACGAGGCCCTACCGGTTTGCTCAGTGGCGGCCTTCCCGGATCCGGCGGCGGCCCCAGACATGCGTCTGTACAGAGTCTCGATACAGCGCTGGTGCGGAGAATTCGTCTGCGGCCGCGTGACGAAGGCCTTCCATGACTACTGGCGCGGCCGCGACGCTGCGAGCCTGGAGGCCCATATCCTGGCCTGGGACGCGGCCGCGTGCGATCCCGCCGCGCCTCCGGCACGAGACGGCGACGCCGGGCCCTATGCATGGCACGACTTCGACGATGTCGCGCATGTCAGCGGCGCGCTGACCAACAATAACTACATCCATGTCGAGGAAGTCACCGCAGACGCCGACGCCATCGGAGGATATGCTGTCATGCCCGGCGGCTTCGCGGAGTCCTTCGAGATCGCCGCGGTGTGCGCCGGGATGCCGGAGGGCTTCCTGCGCACAGTGCGCCAGATCGAGGTGGCGACCGGTGTCGACAACCCTGCCAATCCTGTCCTCGTCTGCAAGTCGCTGGAGAAGGGCGAACAGGCGATCGCCATCGTCCGGGACGCCGGCCAGTTCGAGCTCGGCAAACTGCAGATCGACACCTGGGACTTCGACGGCGACGATGCGGTCGTCGCCATCCGGTATGCCGGCGAGGAGCTCGAGCTTGCATCCGAGACCTCGGACGGCAGGCTCATGACCATCTATCTCGGCGACCTCCACGATTCCCTGGTCGGCGGGAACGCCGTCGCGTCCGGTGCGCACGGCGATGCAGCCGGTGGCGAGGGAGGCAAGGCGCCCGGCCGTCTGGCGCTTTTCCTCGGAACGCTGTGGCCGTCGTTCTCCAGAACGATTGCGGCGCTGTTCTCGGCCCTCGGCCTGCCGCTGTTCCTGCTCGCCGCCGTCAGCGCGGCGAAGTATTTTGGCGCCGCCGATCTTGTTGTCGTGAAAGGCCTTGCAGCGCGTATTCTGGAAGAACAGGAGAGCATCCTGCGCTCCCTGTATGGCATCGTCGCACAATATGGCTTTCGACTGCCGCCGTTGCTGGTGGAAACCGTGATAGCCTACGCTTCCATCGGAAACACGGTGCTCCGGGCCGAGAAGGATGATCTTGTCGCGGTCGATACCGACGGGCAGAGCCGATGGGTCCTGCTGAAGGAAGCTTTTGGAAAGGGACGCGTGGACTCCCTCGTTCTGGCCATTCCCAAGAGCGTGCGCGGCGCCTTCGTGAGGCTCGCCTGGCCGCTGATGGCGCTCTATCGCCTGAAGACTCCGTTCGTCGTCGATGGTCCGGGACCTTCCGGCGACATCATCAGCTCTTCCGTCCCGCGCAAGGAGCTGAAGGACTTTGCCGCGATGGTGACCGCCGCCGGCAGCTGGAAGGGCCAGAAAGTCTATGACTTCCGGCAGATCGTGACGTGGCATTTCCTGATCGTCGCCGGCGCCGGCTATGTGGGCGCACAGGTGCTGTCGATGGTCCAGTAGCGGACGGGTACAGCACAAACTCCACGATCCGGCCGATGACGCTCGGCTGACCTGCCCCAATGTTTTGGATCCGAGCGCATCGCGAGCGGCGGCTTCTGGCCCCGACCCGCGTGTACGGCCACCAGCCCACGACCGGCCTACCCCATCAACTGAAGTCATTCGGGGAGTGACCTGCCATAGGAGTTTCGGACCTCCCGAAGCTTGAATGACGAAGGGCAATTTTGGGCCATCAACCGAGCCCGCCGCTCTCTTTGCAGCGGCAGGGCCGTCCAAGAATTGCCGTTCGTGACTTCCCTTATGCTCGGGCGGGGCCTCGCCCAACTCCGGACACTACGCAGCCATCAAGAGCTGATCTTCGCCAATGCCCTTAAGGCTCGACGCAAACTCGCTTGCGGGGACCATCTTCCGTAAGGGCTCAATCGTTTCTTCCTCCAGGTCACCTGAGTAGAAGTGCAGGAGCAGGCCGGCTTGCTGAACCCCGGGGGTAGACATCAGATCGCTGATGATACGCCCCCAAAGTTCAACACTGTCAGGCGTGTTTGCATGCCGCCGTTCTTCCGCTCGCTCGTCGGCTTTCATTCGATCATTGAGCCAACGCTCAATTTTTCCCTTCGACCAACCTCGTTTCACAAGCTTGGCGGCCTGTTCGGTTCGCTTGCCTTCGCGATCAGCTACGATGGGAGCGAGGACGGTTCCACAATCGCAGTGCCCGACAGTGGTGAGGAACGGAGCTTCACCAGGGAGAAGTGAGCCTGCGAGCGTGGCATTGGCGAATGGTCGGGCTTGCCGGCCGTGCCGTCGCAGCACTCGGTCAATGGTGGAGGCATCACCGCCTCGAACAACGAGTGCAACGTAAAGGCACATCGGATCACATTAAGTCGTCTCTGGACGATCTGAAAAGGGGGCCGTGCCTGCCCCAACCTCGAGTGTGGCGATCCGGCAGGGTCGCTCGTCAGGCGCCGTCCGCCGCTTCCCTGAAGGTCAGGCGGGAGCTCGCCAAAACACGCCATGCGGTCACGGCCGGAGCCGGAATGCCGCCGTCCCTGAACTGTCTCGGCACGACCTGGGAGGCGGCTGGGCCGCGCAATACTTGACATCTCCTCATTTTTGAGGATACGTCATTTTATGGCGATAGTTTCATGCCCTGCCGGGATGGGTAAGCGCGGACGGACGCTGGATGCGCTCCTGGCGGCCCTTCAGTCGCTCCTGCTGGAGCCAGGCGCCGGAGCTTTCTCGATCGGTGATGTGTGCGAACGCGCTGGCGTCGCGCAAGGTACGTTCTACAACTACGCTGACAGCATCGATGAACTCGTTGAAGCACTCGCCGCGCTTCTTTCTGTATCTCTCGCCGCGCTTGGGGGCAGCGCACCATCGGCAAAGGCCGATCCGATCGCAGCCTTTGTTTTCAAGACGCGGCAGACGCTTGGCATTTCCGTGCACGCGCCGGAGTATGGACGCCTAATCTTCGATTCCGGCCTTCCCGTCGACCGGCTTCTTGCCCACCTTCGCAAAGACCTGGAGGCAGACATTCGCCTTGGCGTTGCCGCGGGCGTCTTCAAGACCAGTAATCCGGCGCTCTCCGCAAGCATGATTGCGGGGTGCATGCTTGGCGTCGGTCTCGATCTTCATCGTAAAGTACTGCCCAGGTCCGCCATCGGAGCGGCCACGGCGGAAATGCTGGTGATGCTTGGCGTTGCACGCAGCCTCGTGCAGCGCGCGACAGCCATACGTATCCGCTTCGAGGCGCCTCCTGCATTGCCTCTGCGCTGGCTCGCCCTGATCTCGAGTGAAAGTGCCTCTCCATGAAGCGACCGCGCGGCAAAGGCGCTACCCTGCGCCGTGGCGACAAGGGGTTTGATGCAGCCGTCCTTGCCACTTCGTTCTCCGGGCGCGATCCGGGGCGACGGCCCGACATCTACATTCAGGCCAACAAGGACGCCGACGTCGTCGCGGCAGTAAAGCTCGCGCGCGAGCAGCAACACAGGATCAGTCTTTGCTCGGGCGGCCATAGCTGGGCGCAGAACCATTTGCGCGACGGCGGAATGCTCATCGATCTTTCGCGACTGAACGCAATTGTCATTGATGCAGGCGCCCGGACCGCGCGCGTCGGACCTGGATGCTGGAGCATCGATCTGGACCGCGCGCTGAAGCGTGTCGGCCTCTTCTTCCCAGTCGCACATGCGCCCGATGTCTGTCTCGGCGGTTTCCTGTTGCAGGGCGGCTTTGGCTGGAACAGCCGTGCGCTTGGCCTCGCTTGCGAGAGCGTCGTTGGTCTTGATGTCGTGCTCGCCGACGGGACACAGGTCCATGCCAGCGCGGAACAGAACGCCGACCTCTACTGGGCGGCGCGGGGCGCAGGCCCGGGCTTCTTCGGCGTCGTCACAACCTTCCATCTCAAACTGCATGAACGCCCCAAAGTGACGGCAATGATCATGCAAGTGTTTCACGAGCGCTGGCTGGAAGACGTTTTTACCTGGGCGCATGCGATTGGTCCCAGCGTATCTAGCAGTGTCGAATTCCAGCTTCTGATCACGCCAAAGACCCTCTTCACTGGCAAGCCGGGGGTCGAAGTCCTCGCGCCCGTGATGACGTCGAGCTGGAAGGCGGCGCGCGAAGCGACCGCATTCATTCGGCAAAGCCCGGTTCGCAAGCGCGCCAGCGTCAGCACGCCGCTGCTTCCGCTTTCGACGATGCGCATGTCCGAGGGCGCCGCGCAGACGCACTTTCCACCGAAGATGCACTGGTGCGTCGACAACATGTGGACGGATGCGCCGATCGCCGATCTGATGCCGGGTCTGCGCAAGGTTTCTGATACATTGCCGCCCGCCCCTTCGCATGCGCTCTGGCTCAACTGGCAGCCAAACCGCGCGCGACCCGACATGGCGTTCTCGATGGAGGCAGGTTTCTACTTTGCCGCTTATGGAGAGTGGCGGCACGCCGAGGATGACGCGCGCTATTCAACCTGGGCGACGGATCGAATCTCTGAAATGGCCCATCTCGGGAAAGGGATTCAGCTCGCCGATGAAAATCTGGGACGCCGCAAAGCGCGCTTCATGAGTGACACCAACCATGGGCGTCTTGAACAGATCCGCGCCCACTACGATCCGGACGGCCGCTTCAATTCCTACATGACCGCGCCATGAGAACGAGCAAGCCGATCGCCGGACGCCACCTGGGCTGGTCTGATACGGATCTGCGAACCAAGCCTTATGCAGGCTTCTGGCGCCCGTACATGGCGCCGATCGCGGAGCATGCGCGCCTTGCCCTGGATGAAGGCCCGTTGGCAGAGCCCCTGCTGCCCCCGCTCGCGCGCGCAAGCGAGATGTTTGTCGGGGACGGCGTTGAAAATGGTTTTGCGCTGACGGCGGACGGCGGCATGCGCATTGCCATCCGTACCGAGATGCCCGGCATAACACCCGCCATGATCGACTGGTGGTTCGGTTGGCATTCCGACAGTCCAGAACGCTACAAGCTCTGGCACCCCAACGCCCACGTGCACGCGACCTGGCGAAAAGCGCCTCCGGCCGGCGCACGCGGGCGCGACCGCTACACTGGCCACACGTCCATCGTGGACGAATTCATCGGCAGTGGCCTGTTGCGCCTGGCCATCAGCTTCGTAGCGCCAGATGAACTGGCCTTGACGGATGCATCCCTGCGCGACGATACGAAGGCAACAGCGATCTGCGCGCACAGCACGCTTGCAGGTTTTCCAATCAAGGCGGGTTATCTGGTGCATCTGGTGCAGGCGACGTCCGGCGGCAGCGTCATGCGTTCACGGTTCTGGATCGGCGGCGCAAACGTTTCGCCACTGCATCCGCTTGCTGCGCCGATCGCTGCCATGGCGCGCCGCGAGTTGCGATCTACCGAGTCGGATGCTCGGGCGTTGTTGGTGCATTGCGCTCAGGAGATGGCGCACCTTGCGACATTC
>CAIMMO010000268.1 GCA_903842595.1 uncultured Alphaproteobacteria bacterium | reverse complement strand
CGAGCTGCTCGGCCGACCAGTCGAACCATTTCGGATCGCGGGCGCTGATATCGATGAGGACGTTTGAGTCGACCAGGATCATCGCTTGTGTGGCGGCGCATCCGCGTCCGCCGGCGGTCCGCGCATGAGACGAATGATTTCGTCGACCCCAAGGTCGTACGATCCCGTGCCGGCAAGACGCTCGACCAGCTTCTGTCCGCGCGTCGCCTTGCCTGCAACCTTGGCCTTGCGCAGCACCACACGCTTTCCTTCCAGCACGAACTCGACGTCGGTTCCGGGCATCAGGCCCGCCTGATCGCGAACATCCTGAGGGATCGTCACCTGCCCCTTCGATGTGATGCGCATCAAAAATCCTTACCAGGCACGGTAAGAATATGAGCAACGTTCTTGAACGGCAAGGTTGGCGTCATCGCTAGCGCACGCCCACCATCTCGATCTCGAAGAGCAGATCGGCTGCAGGTGGGATCGGTCCCCTCCCGGCTGCGCCATAGGCGAGCGCGTAGGGCAGATAGCAGAGGCGGCGGTCACCGGGCTTCATGAGCTGCAGCGCTTCGCTGAAACCATCGACGACAGCGCTGACGGGGAAGGTTGCGCTTTCGTTGCGCTCGAAAGCGCTGTCGAAGGCCGGGCCTCCCGCATTGAGACGGCCCTCGTAGAACACTTCTGCCTGCTCGGACGCCTTTGGCGGCACGCCGGTTTCCGGGCCGGAGGCGAGCACGACGCATTCAAGACCGGACCCCGTCTTCAAGACTTCCGGCAGATCGCTCTTCCAAGGGGCGTATTTCGACCAGGCGGCGGCATCGGCCGTTTTTACCCCGGCTGCTGGCGCGGGTGTGGCGGGCGCCTCGGCGGTTGGCGCTTCACCCGCAGGAGCCGCTGGGGTCGCGGGTCCACCGCAGGCTGCGAGAGCGAACACAGATCCGGCAAAAAAGAGAATTCGCATGATGACCTTACCCCGCCGCGCTGACGAGCAGGATCTCGAACAGCAGATTCTCGCCCGGACCGATCAGCCCCGGATAGCCCCGGTCGCCATAGCCTAGCGTCGAGGGTATGTAGACCAGCCAGCGGTCGCCCGGTTTCATCGCCATCAGGGCCTCGGAGAAACCCGGCACGAGCTCGGCGACCGGATAGACGTCCGGCGCGCCGCGCTGGAAGGACGAGTCGAAAGCGCGGCCGCCGGAGTTGAGGCGGCCTTCATACCAGATCTGCGCCGCCTGGTTGATCTTGGGCGAGGCGCCGGTGGCCGGGCCGCTGGCGATGACGACGTATTCGAGGCCGCTACCGGTCTTCTTCACTTCCGGCAGGCTGGTCTGCCAGGGCTGGTGCTTGAACCACGCTGATCGCGTCGCCTTCATCTCCTGCGCCGTTCCCGGCTGCGCCCCTGCAGGCTGTGCGAAGGCCGCAACGCCGGACACAGCGCCGCCAGCCAGGGCCAGGACCGCCGCAAGGGCGATGACGCGACGCTTCATGAAGGCCTCCCGGATTTTTTCTCGTTGATCGGAAGCTAGGGCTTTCCTGAAGCGCCGTCGATGGCGCTTTGCTGCTGGCGCACGGCATGCGACACGACGCCCATGAGCTTGCGCGTCGCGACAATCGGCAGGAATGGGCAGGTCGCCCGGGCCCTCGCGTCCTGCGCTGCAGACGCGCCTGATCTCACCCTGATCCAGGCGTCTTCCGCCGAGGCTGACCTGCGCGATTCCGACAGCCTGGCCCGGTTCATCGACGCGGCTGCTCCGCACATCGTGATCAATGCGGGCGCCTACAACAATCTCGACCGGGCCGAGACCGATCGGGACGTCGCCTTTGCGATCAACGCCGAAGGGCCCCGCGCGCTCGCCCGGATCTGCGCTGCCCGCGAGATCGGCTTTGTGCACATGTCCACCGATTGCGTCTTCGATGGAACGAAGGACGGCGCCTACAGCGAAATCGACGCGCCCAATCCCCTGTCCGTCTACGGCCACTCGAAACACGCAGGCGAGATCGCCGTGCTTGAGCACAATCCCGCAGCCCTGACCGTGCGGGTGTGCTGGGTATTCTCGGAGTTCGGCGAGAATTTCGTCTCCCGGATGATCAGCCTCGCGCGCACGCGCCAGGACCTTCGCGTCGTCGATGACCAGTCTGGTCCGCCAACCTATGCGCCCGATATCGCAACAGGCCTGCTCGCCATCGCCCGGCGCAAGCACGCAGCGCCTGCCGATCTGTGCGGGCTCCTGCATTTTGCAGCGCCCGGCCGCATCGACCGGGCCAGCATGGCGCAGGCGATCATGGACGAATCGCGTCGCCAGGGCGGACCGTTCACGCATATCTCGCCCGTCTCGAGCGTGGCGTTCGGCGCTCCGGCGAGACGCCCTGCCAATGCCTGCATGTCATCCGACATCGCCACCCGCCAGCTGCGCCTCGCATGGACGCCGTGGGACGCGGCGCTCGAACAATCGGTCCGCGGCATCCTGGCGCGCGGATGAATGTTGTGTCCGCAGCGGTTTGATCCTTGAATGCAGCGCGGTTGGTGGATGTCGGAGTTCTTGCATGCGTGGTCTGATCGTCGCCGGCGCCGCCTGTTTTGCGCTTGCAGCCTGCGGTGCAGAAACGCCGCCGCCTGTTGCTGAGGAACAGGCCATTGCCGCGCCGCTGGACGCAACCGCCGACTCTGATGTGCCGCTGCCAGTCGACTGCACTCAGATAAATGCCGTCTTCGCCGCCTTCAACGAGCCGGCGCCCTTTGCCTCGCTAGGCTCGGGCCCGCCGATTGCGCCTGCAAACGCCGCCTGCAAGGTCGCCGAGGCCACTGCCGCCGCTCCCGGCGGCCCCGTGATCCACGCGCTGAATTGCACACTGTATTCGTCTGGCGCGCTCGACCGCGCGACGAGCGCCGGCGCCGCCAAGAAAGCCTTCGTGGAAGCCCGCCGACAGATGGACGCGTGCTTGCCCGCAGACTGGACATCGCGCGACGGAGCCGTGAACGAGATCGATGCGAACGAAGCCATGATCTACGAAAGCGCAGCTGATGCGCAGCGTGCGATGACCGGGACGTCCTACACCTACCCGGTTCAGCTGAGGAAGGCGTGGGTCGAGGACGGCGGGGCATCCGGCTGGCGCGTGACGCTCGACTTCCAGAAGGAAGCCGGGGGCCAGTAGTCCGGGGCGGCGAAGCTGGATACAAGGTGCGCCCGACAGGAGGCGTACTGGCATGTCCGACAAGCCCAACGCGTTCACACCCAGCAACTTCACGCATCGCCTCGACACCGTCATCGAGACGCCGCGCCTGGTTCTGAAGGCGCCAAGCCTCGCGGAGTTCGAGCCCTGGTGCGCCTACATGGCGGACGAGGAGGCGGCTCGCTTCATCGGCAAGACACAGCCGCCTGCCGCCGTCTGGCGCGGCATCTGCACGATGATCGGTTCGTGGCAGGCCGTGGGCTTCGCCATGTTTTCCGTCTTCGAGAAAGACACTGGCCGATGGGTTGGCCGCCTTGGCCCATGGTCGCCGCATGGCTGGCCCGGCCTTGAGGTCGGCTGGGGCGTCACCCGCGACGTGTGGGGCAAGGGTTATGCCCTCGAGGGCGCGATCGCCTCGATGGACTTCGCCGTCGACGTCCTGGGCTGGAACGACATCATCCACGCCATCCATCCCGAGAACATCAACTCGCAGAAGCTGGCCATGCGGCTGGGTTCGGTGAATCGCGGACCCGGCAAGATGCCGCCGCCTTACGAGAACGAGCCGACCGATATCTGGGGCCAGACTGCCGACGAATGGCGCGCGCGCCGTTCCGACATATGGGAGCGCGTTATCCGCTGACGTTGACGCTGCTTGCGCCATCGAGCCGGTAGGGATGGATGAAGCCTTCGGCCTCGTAGGCGCGTCCGCCCCAGTAGCCGCCCGGAATGTGCCAGACGCGTACCTGGCTCCAGTCATTGTCTGGCGACACGTCGATGACCGGAACGTTGAGGCTTATCTCGCCGCCTTTCAGCCAGTTCGCATGATCGATACGCAGCAGGCGCGGCGAGACCACGTCGCGCACAAACGACACATGCCCGCGTGTCAGATCACTGTAGCCGCGCAGCACAAGCACCGAGCCCGGCGCAGGGCGGCTTGAGCGCACATAGCGGCTCGCCGCCTGCGCCCACCATGTCACCGCATCACCCCAGATCGCGATGCCTGAAATGTTGCAGGCATAGGGTACGCATTCTGAATAGGGCTGATCCTTGATCACGATCGGCGCGGTCGCCGGCTCGAACGGAATTGCGGTGAGATCCAGGGGCGCTGGCGCAGCCGGCGGCCGCGGCGCAATCGCCGGATGAGCTGCCGGGGCCGACGTGCCGGCGTAATGGATGGGGGCTCGGCCGCCGCTGGCGCAGGCGGCAGCTGCGAGGCAGGCCATGCCCGCCAGCGTCGTCCCTCGCCACATGATCTGACCCCTGCGCGTCATGGTCGCGGACAATGGCTGGAATCTGGTGAGCGCCAAATGAACGATCCGTTGGCCGCGCGCGGCGGGGGGCCGCCCCGCAACAAGCCGCCTCATGGACTTCACGGCCCGATTCTGGTCTATGCCCGAGCCTGACCCGAGGCCCCGGGGGCCCTGCTCCCGAAGCCACGGAAATCACAGGCCAGAGTCAACGGCCAGGGAATCGAAATGACCGGCAGGATCGTTACTGTTTTCGGTGGTTCAGGCTTTCTCGGACGCCATGTCGTGCGTGCGCTGTGCCGGCAGGGCTGGCGCGTTCGCGTCGCCTGCCGCCGGCCGCATCTGGCCGGGGACGTCAAGCTGGCGGGCGATGTCGGCCAGGTGCAGCTGATCCAGGCCAACGTCCGGAACCGCGCCTCGATCCAGCGTGCGCTGGAGAATGCGGAAGCTGTCGTGAACCTGGTGGGGATTCTCACCGAGCGCGGGTCGCAGTCCTTCCAGGGCACGCAGGGGCTGGGCAGCGCCAATATCGCGCAGGTCGCGGCCGAAGCGGGCATCAGCAATTTCGTGCAGGTCTCCTCCATCGGCGCCAATACGACATCGAAATCGAACTATTCACGCACCAAGGGCGAGGCCGAGGAGGCTGTCCGCAAGGCGATCCCCACAGCCGCCATCCTGCGTCCGTCCATTCTGTTCGGACCCGAGGACGGCTTCTTCACGCGCTTTGCCGAGATCGCTCGCATCAGCCCGTTCCTGCCGCTGATCGGCGCGAAGACGCGCTTCCAGCCGATCTATGTCGCCGATGTTGCTCAGGCGGTCGCCGCGGCGCTGTCGAAACCGGAAGCGGCTGGCAAGACCTACGAGCTTGGCGGACCGCGCACCTACACGATGAAGGAGCTGCTGCAGTATATCACGCGCGAGATAGACCGGCCGCGCATGCTGCTGCCGATCCCGGGCCCGATCGCTGCGCCGATGGGCTACATCATCGGCGCCCTCTCACGGCTCAACCCGTTCTTCGGTCCGCCGCTGACGGGTGACCAGGTCCAGTCGCTGAAGGTGGACAATGTCGTCACCGGCAATGTCGGGACGATCGCCGATCTTGGCGTGACAAGCCTCGAGACCGTCGAAGCCATAACGCCGACCTATCTCTGGCGCCACCGCCCCCACGGCCAGTTCCAGCCGCCGCATGTGGACGAGACAAGCAGGGCCGACGCCTAAGCACTTTCAGACGCTTCCGCCTCGCATGGACCCGAGCTAGCCTCTTCGCGCGATAGCTCAGGGGAACGGCAAGATGGACAAGCTGGCGGTCGAGTATTCCGGCACGAATCTAGGCGTGCTGGCCCTCTGGCTGCTGCTTGCGACACTTGCGGGATTCGCCGCGCGCAAGATCGTGCGCGGCCGAGCGGTTCTTGGCCTCTGGGGCGATATCGGCTTTGCCCTGCTCGGCGTCTTTCTCATCGGCACGCTGATGAAGGCGGTCGATATCTCGCTGACGGACTGGATCGCGAGTCTCGACCTTGGCCCTCTCAACGACGTGACACGCTGGCTCGATGTGTTCGTCGTCTCTTTCCTCGGCGCCCTCGTGCTCCGCAGCATCCTGCGCCCGATCACCGGCAAGGGCTGATTGCGGGCCTGGGGCCCGTATCCGCAGGCGCCGCGCAGAAGCGAACCGCCGTCAGCCCGCCTTGCGGACCGGCGCGCCCTTGCTGAGCCGCGCCAGGGCCTGCTCGAACTCTGCAGGCTTTGGATCAGCGAACTGAAGGTGCGTCCCCGACTTGTCCGTGCCGAGGACCTTGTATGAGACTTGTGCGTCAGCAACTCCGAGGCGGCCAGTCTGTCCGCCGCGCAGGTTCGCATCAGCTCCCAGCAGCGCGCCGCCCTGCGAGAGATTTTCCACCATCACCTTCTGCTGGGTCTCAAGCAGTGTGCCTGGCGTATGGATCTCATAACGCGGGTCAGTCCGACGTTCGACATCCGGCGAGGAGGTGCGGATGACCCGCACGATGCTTTCGCGCAGTCGCATAATCGACTCATCGACATTGCCGACCGAGCCGCTGAGCGAGCGGGCGCCCTCTCCGGTCTTGGCCGCCTCGTCAAGCACGATGGCAACCGAATCCGAGACAAATGAAGCTGCTCGGGCTGTTTCTTCAACATGCCGCGCGATCTCCCCGATCGTCGCAGTCTGTTCTTCCATGGCAGCTGCGATGACTGTCGACCCTTCGTCCACGCTGGAGATCTGGTGCGCAATTTCGGAGACAACAGACGTTGTCTCGCGCATCACGACCTGAATATCCGCAACGTGACGGCGGATTTCCTCGGTGGATCTTGCAGTCTGGCTCGAAAGCGATTTGACCTCGCTCGCAACCACGGCAAACCCGCGACCGGCCTCGCCCGCCCGCGCAGCTTCAATGGTTGCATTGAGCGCAAGCAGGTTGGTCTGGTCTGCAATCTCGGAAATAATGTTGGCAACCGTGGTGATCTTCTCGACAGCCTCGGCAAGATTGGTCACCGCCGCTCGCGTCCGCTCGCTGGTTTCGACCGTGGCCGCAGTGATCTTGCGGGCGTTTGACAACTGCAGCGAAACTTCCTGAATCGACGCCGAGAACTGCTGCGTGGCGGCTGTCACGGTGGTGGCGCTCATCATGGCCTGTTGCGCAGCAGCAGCGACGCCCTGGCACTGTTCAGTCACGTTGGACACGGACCCGCTCATCGCGTCTGCAAGCCGCGCCATCGCGGTGGCCTCGCTGCTGACGCGCATCACCGCCGAGCTGGCCTCCGCTTCTACGCCGCGGGCCATCTCGCGCAGCGAAGCGCGGCGATGCTCTTCGGCCTTTGCAGCGTCTTCCGCCTGCTGGATCCGCATCCGCTCCGTTTCGACAAGGTTGCCGCGGAACACCTCGACGGCGCGAACCATGTCTCCAATTTCGTCCCGACGCTCAGCGCCCTCAGCCTTTGCGTGAAGGTCCCCCGAGGCAAGCCTGGTCATGACGCCAGTGACACCGGCGACGGGGCGAATGACCCTTCTGAACAGCACGAAGAACCCGAGCGCCGTCAGCAGCAGAGCGGCTGCGATCACGGCGTAGACGGCGACTGAAAAGAAGGCGATTTCCTCACGGGCAATGTTCTCTAGCCTTGCCTGATCGGCCATCGCAGCCTTCACGATTTCATCAACGATGGCGCGATGTTTGGCATAGGCGTCGGCGGTCTGGGTCATGGCCGCATCGACCCCGACGGCATCTCCGCTGCGAAGCGCAGGGATCAGGCGATCATCGACAGCGCTCCAGAATTTCCTTGCTTCGGCATCGGAGTCCTGCGCAACCAGAGCGTAGGCTTTTTCGTTGACGCCGTCGTCGCTTTCCCAGTTGGCGCGATCACTCCAGAACGCGTGACGGGCCTCGTAGTCCTTTTTCAGTCTCGCAAGCGCGTCGAGATGCTCCTCAAGCCTTGCAGGTTCGCGCACGGCAAGGTTCGCCTCGAGGTAGGATTCAAGCAGGTAAGCCGGCGGCGGCAGGACATCGGCAACCAGGTCCTTGGCTCTGACGATCTGAAGATAGTGGGGACTGTTGATCGCCGTCTTCGAGGCGGCGTACTGCTGCACCCCGGTCGCGGCGGCAAAGGCCAAGCAGACAAAACCACCCAAAGCGATCAGCATTGAGCGAATACGAAGGTTCAACATGCCGATTCTACCCAGAGATGTAAGTGATCAGCACAGTGTCGCGCACAGCGGTTAAATTACTCCTGTCGGCCGTTAGAATTTCGAGACAAACATCACCCATTTCGGGCCTCGTCGGCTCACGCTGGAGTGAGAAACGGCCCGCTCAACGACGTGACGCGCCACTGTCGGCATCTTCGTCATCGTCTGCTTGGCCGCGCTCGTGCTGCGGAGCGTTCTGCGGCCGATAACCGGGCGGCGGTGAAGGCCTCTCCTACATCGCGACCGGAACAGCACTGCTCCAGACGCCGGTGTAGATCGCCGCCAGGCCGGCAGCGCCGACAAGAATGCGCCACCAGCCGAAGGGCGCAAAGCCGCGCTTCTGCACGAAATCGAGCATCAGCTTCACCACGATCAGGCCAAACACGAAGCTGGCGATAAAGCCTACGGCGATGATGCCCAGATTGTCGCTGGTCAGAAAATCGCGGCTCTCCCAGATGTCCAGCACGAAGGCGCCGACCATGATGGGGATCGCAAGGAAGAACGAGAACTCAGCCGCTGCGCGCTTGTCGATCTTCAGCAGCATCGAGCCGACGATAGTCGAGCCCGAGCGCGACACGCCGGGTATGATCGACAGGATCTGGAAAAGGCCGATGATCGCCGCCTTGTGGAGCGGCAGGGTCATCGCGCTGTGATCTGCTGGAGCCGGAGCGATGCGGTCGATCACCAGAAGCACGACGCCGCCGGCAATCAGCGACCAGCAGATCAGCTCCAGTCCCGTGAACAGATAGGCCTTGATGAAATCGTGCAGGAGGAAACCGGCAAGGAAAGCCGGCGCGCAGGCGATAATGACCGACAGCGCGAAGCGGCGTGAGGCAGGCTCGGTCGGCAGCGTGACCAGCACGTTCCAGAGGCGGCCGAAATAGAGCACCACCACCGCCAGAATCGCACCCAGCTGAATCATCACGGTGAAGGTCGTCCAGAACGGCGAGGTCAGCCCCAGCGCCGTCTGCGTCAGCAGGAGGTGGCCGGTTGAGGAAACCGGGATGAACTCGGTGAGCCCTTCCACCAGGCCGAGCAGGATCGCCTGCAGGATTGTCGTCGCGTCCATGAATTCCGCCCGGGTCGCTGGAGATGTTCGCTGGTGTCGCCCGTTTATGGTGGAAGTTGGGTTACCTGCGTATACGTCCCGCTTGGGACTGTTCTTTGCTCATTGGCTGACCAGACCGCGCGGTCAGAGTGCATACCGAACGCCTTTATGTCCTGTTTGGTTCTTTTATTGCAGAATCTGATTGCAGACCGCCAGGCGGGGCGGCATGGAGGCTCTGCCGTCCAACCCCGGGTGCACCCATGGCGCAGCAGCGCATGCTCACTTTTGTGTCCGTCGACCAGCAGACGCCCGACAAGCGTGAGCCGGACGAACGCCGCGCCGACTTCCACGAAATCTACGCCGACTTCATTGCAGCCAAGGCCAATGAGCAGGCCTCCCGCTGCTCGCAATGCGGCGTGCCGTTCTGCCAGACGCACTGCCCGCTCCAGAACAACATCCCCGATTGGCTGATGCTGACAGCGACCGGACGGCTGCAGGAGGCCTATGAGATCTCCGCTGCCACATCGAACATGCCGGAGATCTGCGGCCGTATCTGCCCCCAGGATCGGCTGTGCGAAGGCGCCTGCGTCATCGAACAGTCGGGGCATGGTTCAGTGACGATCGGCGCAGTCGAACGCTACATTACCGACACGGCCTGGGATCGCGGCTGGGTGCAGCCGATCGCACCCCCACGCGAACGCGTCGAAAGCATCGGCATCATCGGCGCAGGCCCTGCCGGCCTCTCGGCGGCCGACGAACTTCGCGCAGCTGGCTACCAGGTCACCGTTTATGATCGCCACGACCGCGCAGGCGGTCTCCTGATCTACGGCATCCCGAATTTCAAGCTCGAGAAAGAGATCGTCGAGCGTCGCGTAAAGCGCCTCGCGGACGGCGGCGTGACGTTCGTGCTCAACACCGACATCGGCAGGGACATCAGCTTCGCCGAGCTGCGCGCAAGGCATGACGCGGTCCTGGTCGCGACCGGCGTCTATGCCGCACGGGAGATGCAGACGCCCGGAAACACGGCGAAGGGCGTGCTCAAGGCGCTCGACTTCCTGATCGCCGCCAACAGGGTCGGCCTTGGCGAGACAGTGGCTGACTTCGACAACGGCAAGCTCGATGCGGCGAAAAAGAATGTCGTGGTCATCGGCGGCGGCGACACCGCGATGGACTGCGTGCGCACCGCAATCCGGCAGGGTGCGAAATCCGTCACCTGCCTCTATCGCCGCGACCGCGCCAACATGCCCGGCTCGCAACGCGAAGTCGCCAATGCCGAGGAAGAGGGCGTCAAGTTCGACTGGCTGGCCGCACCCAGCGCCGTCGCCGAGAAGAAAGGCGGCGGGGTGAAGGGCGTACGCGCCGTCCGCATGCGCCTTGGCCCGCCGGACGCGTCCGGCCGCCAGGCGCCCGAGGAAATCCCCGGCTCAGAGTATGAGGCGAAGGCCGACATGGTCATCAAGGCGCTGGGTTTCGACCCCGAGGATCTGCCCTCGCAGTTCAACCAGCGCGTCCTTGCCGTGAACCGCTGGGGGGCGGTGAAAGTCGACTACCGCACCATGATGACATCGATGGACGGCGTCTTCGCCGCCGGCGACATCGTGCGCGGCGCATCACTTGTCGTCTGGGCGATCAAGGAAGGCCGCGACGCCGCGGCCTCGATCGACGCTTACCTGAAAGCGCGCGCCGCTTCTGCGCGCGTTGCTGCGGAGTAGGCCACGATGGACATCTATCAGATCTCCGTCGACCTCAAGCCTGGCGTGCGGGATACGCGGTTCCTTGCCGCCCTCGAAACATATCTTGGCGCGCTGAAAGCCGATGGCCGGATCGAGGGATGGCGCCTGCTGCGGCGCAAGCTCGGCCTTGGCATGCCAGGCCTTGGCGAATTCCAGATCCTGATCGAGACGCGTGACCTCACGCAACTGGACGCAGCCTTCACCTCGGCCTCGAGGCGCGACGAGCCGATCGAAGGTGCCCATCACGGTGTCAGCGCGCTTGTCCACAATTTCCAGGCCGCCCTCTACCGCGACTTTCCCGACCCGCACCGCAAGCACGGTGAGGAGAAATTCTGATGTTGACGCACACCGGACACTGCCTCTGCGGGGCCGCCACCTACACCGGCATGGGCGACTTCATCATGCAGGTCTGCCACTGCGCCAGCTGTCGGCGCTGGACAGGCAGCCCCGCCATGACGCTGACATTCGCTGCTGGCATAGACATAAAGACCCCTGCGACCATTCGCTGGCATCGCTCCTCGGACTGGGCCGAGCGAGGCTCCTGCACAGCATGCGGTACGACCCTGTTCTACCGTCTGGTCGATGGCGACTACATCAACGTGTCGGCCGGAAGCCTCGATGATCAGGGAGCGATCAGGCAGATCGACGAGCATGTCTTCATCGATGAGAAGCCGGAGCACTACGACTTTTCCGGCAATGCACCGCGCGTGACAGGCGCAGAGGTCGTTGCGCGCTTCCAGCCACCGGGCGAGCCTTCATGACACACGACCAAGCTGGCCAGGAATGGCTCGAACGCTACACGGAGCAGCGCGACGCGCTGATCGCGGCCAATGCCTACGACCCCGCCGACGAGAAGGACTCATGCGGCGTCGGTCTTGTGGCGCAGATTGATGGAACGCCGCGCCGCGAAATCGTCGAGATGGCGATCCGCGCCCTGAAGGCGGTCTACCACCGCGGCGCTGTCGACGCCGATGGCAAGACCGGCGATGGCGCAGGCATCCGAGTCGATGTCCCGCAGGATTTCTTCCGCGACGCCGTGCGCGGCATGGGCCACACGATCAGTGACGACCGGCAGGTCTGCGTCGGCCAGATCTTCCTGCCACGCACCGATCTTGCGGCCCAGGAAAAGGCCCGTTCGATCATCGAGACAGAGGTCGTTCGCTTCGGCTTCTACATCTATGGCTGGCGCCAGCCGCCGATCGACACATCCGTCATCGGCATGAAGGCGAACGCCACGCGCCCCGAGATCGAGCAGATCCTGTTCTCCGATCAGCTGAAGCGCGAGCCTGCCGAGCTGGAGCGCGCGCTCTACATCTGCCGCCGCCGGATCGAGAACCGCGCGCGCGCCTCGAACCTCGACCTCTATCTGTGCTCGTTCTCCTCGCGGGCGCTGATCTACAAGGGCATGTTCCTTGCCCAGGACATCGACGCCTTCTATCTCGACCTGAAGGATCCGCGATTTGTCTCGGCCGTCGCGATCTACCACCAGCGCTATTCGACCAACACGTTCCCGCAATGGCGCCTCGCCCAGCCCTTCCGGATGCTTGCACACAATGGCGAGATCAACACGATCTCGGGCAACATCAACTGGATGAAGAGCCACGAGATCAAGATGGTCTCGGACGTGTTCGGCGAGCATGGCGATGATGTGAAGCCCGTGATCCAGCCGGGCGGATCTGACTCAGCTGCGCTCGACAATGCATTCGAATTGCTGGTGCGCGCCGGGCGCCCTGGCCCAATGGCGAAAACCCTGCTCGTACCCGAGCCGCTCTCGCGCGATGAGCGCATCATGCCGCGCGCGCACCAGGCGCTTTATGCGTACGCCAACTCTGTGATGGAGCCATGGGACGGTCCGGCGGCCCTCGCCATGTTCGACGGCCGCTGGGCCATCGCCGGCATGGACCGCAACGGCCTGCGCCCCATGCGCTATGCGCTCACAGAAGACGGCGTGCTCGCAGTCGGCTCCGAGGCCGGCATGTGCTCGATCAACGAAGAGATCATCACGCGCAAGGGCCGCGTTCCGCCTGGCGGCATGATCGCCGTCGATGTGCGCGACGGGAAGTTCTACGAGCACACAGCGCTGATCGACCGCCTCGCGAGCAGCCACCCTTACGAGCAGTGGCTGTCCAACGTCGTCGAACTGGAGCCCGTGATCGGCCCCGGTCCGGAGCTGCGCCTCTATGCCGAGCGTTCGGAGTTCCTGCGCCGCCAGCACGCAGCCGGCTTCACGATGGAAGACGTCGAGCTGATCCTCTCGCCGATGGCAGAAGACGGCAAGGAAGCCATTGGCTCGATGGGCGATGACAGCCCCCTCGCCGTCCTCTCGGACGTTCACCGTCCGCTATCGCACTTTTTCCGGCAGAACTTCGCGCAGGTCACCAACCCGCCCATCGATCCGCTGCGCGAGGAACGGGTGATGAGCCTGCGGACGCGCTTCAAGAACCTCGGCAACATCCTCGCGCAGGATGCGACGCAGACCAACGTCTTCGTGCTGGAGAGCCCCGTGCTCACAAACGGGATGTATACGCGCATGCTTGAGACGATTGGCGAACAGGTCGCTGTCATCGACTGCACTTTCTCTCTGTCTGGCCCGGTCGATTCCGTGGGCTCGCCGGGCGTCGCCCTGCGCGAAGCGGTCGCCCGCATCCGCGAAGAAGCGCGCGTCGCCGTCTCCTCCGGCCGCGGCCACATCATCCTGACCGATGAAGGCCAGAGCGCGGATCGCGCCGGGATCCCGATGATCCTCGCTGCCGGCGCCGTTCACTCATGGCTGGTCAGCCACGGCCTGCGCACCTTCTGCTCGATCACCGTCCGATCGGCTGAGTGCATGGACACGCACTACTTTGCGGTGCTCGTCGGCGTGGGTGCGACCTGCGTCAACGCGTACATGGCCCAGGAAACGCTTGCAGACCGTCACGCCAAGGGACTGTTCGGCGACAGGACGCTCGGCCAGATCGTGCTGAACTACAAGAAATCGATCGAGGCGGGCCTGCTCAAGATTCTCTCCAAGATGGGAATTTCGGTCATCTCGTCCTATCGCGGCGGCTATAACTTCGAGGCGCTCGGCCTCTCCCGCGCGCTCGTCGCCGACTACTTCCCCGGCATGACCAGCCGCATCTCCGGCATCGGCCTCGCGGGACTGCAACGCAAGGCGATCGACCTGCACGCCAAGGCGTGGAGCGCCTCCGTCGCCGTGCTGCCGATCGGCGGCTTCTACCGCGTCCGCGCAAGCGGCGACACGCACGCCCTCTCGGGCGAGCTGATCCATGCGCTTCAGCACGCCTGCGACACCAACTCCTACGCCGCCTTCCGCAAGTATTCGAAACTCGCGAACGCGAAGAAGAAGATGGTGCAGCTGCGCGACCTGCTCGACTTCAAGCCACAGCCGAAACCGGCCTCGTTGCACGATGTCCAGTCGGTCAACGAGATCCGCAAGCGCTTCGTCACGCCAGGCATGTCGCTCGGTGCGCTGGGGCCAGAAGCGCACGGCACGCTCAACATCGCCATGAACCGCATCGGCGCGAAGTCCGTGTCCGGCGAGGGCGGCGAAGTACGCGAGCGCTACAAACCGATGCCCAACGGCGACAACGCCAACTCGATGATCAAGCAGGTCGCCTCGGGCCGGTTCGGCGTCACGGCGGAGTATCTCAACAACTGCAAGGAGCTCGAGATCAAGGTCGCGCAGGGGGCCAAGCCCGGGGAAGGCGGCCAGCTTCCGGGATTCAAGGTCACCGAGTTCATCGCACGCAACCGCTATGCAACGCCCGGCGTCATGCTGATCTCGCCGCCGCCGCACCACGACATCTATTCGATCGAGGACCTCGCCCAGCTCATCTACGACCTGAAGCAGATCAACCCCGACTGCCGCGTCTGCGTGAAACTCGTCTCGCGCTCCGGCGTCGGTACGATCGCGGCAGGCGTTGCGAAAGCCAAGGCCGACGTCATCCTGATCTCCGGTCATGTCGGCGGCACCGGCGCATCACCCCAGTCGTCGATCAAGTTCGCCGGCCTGCCGTGGGAGATCGGGCTTGCCGAAGCCCACCACGTTCTGACGCTCAACAACCTGCGCGACCAGGTCACGCTGCGTACCGATGGCGGACTCCGCACAGGGCGCGACATCGTGATGGCGGCGATGCTTGGCGCGGAAGAGTATGGCATCGGAACCGCCAGTCTGCTGGCCATGGGCTGCATCATGGTGCGCCAGTGCCACTCCAACACCTGCCCCGTCGGTGTCTGCACGCAGGACGAGCGCCTGCGCGCGAAGTTCACCGGCACGGCGGACAAGGTCGTCAACCTGATGACCTTCATCGCCGAGGAGGTGCGTGAAGTCCTCGCCGAGCTTGGTTTCTCCCGTCTCGACGAGGTGATCGGCCGCACCGACCTGCTGCATCAGGTCTCGCGCGGTTCGGCGATGCTCGACGACCTCGACCTGTCACCGCTGCTAGTGCGCGCCGATCCGACAGCGAAAGTCGCCTACAAGCCGACGCTTCGCAACGAAGTGCCCGACGCGCTGGATGAGCAGATCCTGCGCGACGGCGCGCCCTTCTTCGAGCGCGGCGAGAAGATGCAGCTCGACTATCACGTCAGGAACACGCAGCGCGCCATCGGCACGCGCGCCTCGTCTCACATCGTGCGCAAGTACGGCATGGATGGCCTTCCCGAGGATCGTCTCCGGGTGACGCTGGAAGGCTCGTGCGGCCAGTCGCTCGGCGCCTTCGGCGTCAAGGGCCTGACGCTCGAAGTCGTGGGTGACGCCAACGACTATGTCGGCAAGGGCCTGTCAGGCGCGACCATCATCATCAGGCCGCCATCGACCGCAAGGTTTGCCGCGAAGGACAACACCATCATCGGCAATACGGTTCTCTACGGCGCGACCTCCGGCAATCTCTTCGCCGCAGGTCAGGCAGGCGAACGCTTCGCCGTACGCAATTCCGGCGCGACGGTCGTGGTCGAAGGTTGCGGATCGAATGGCTGCGAATACATGACCGGCGGTATGGCGGTGATCCTCGGTGCGGTCGGCCAGAATTTCGGCGCCGGCATGACGGGGGGCATGGCCTTCGTCTACGATCCGCAGCAGCGGTTTGCGCTGATGGCGAACGCCGAGACCATTCTCTGGCGCCCCGTGGTCACCGATCACTGGAGCAAGGTGCTGCGCGACCTCATCGAGGAGCACGTGAAGCGTACTGGCTCGCTTCACGGAAGGACGATCCTCGCCAACTGGCAGCTGGAGCTAGGCAACTTCGTTCATGTCGTGCCCAGGGAATCGGTTGCGCGATTGGCAGCGCCACTGGAGCTGAAAGCCGCCGAATGACCGTCAGGCAACCCGCAGCTGTCTGCTGCGCGGAGACCTGAAGGGCCTGAGGCCGGAAAAGGCGCTGCCTTGGAAAGGCGATCGATCCTTGCATTCCCGCACGAGTTACGCAGGCTCCCTGGCCCGACAGGCTTGCGGATGTGCAAGCGGCTGCTGACCTGCACGGACCTCGGTGGATTGCTGGGGCGCACCCTCCCGCGCCCCGGCTGAGACGGCGCGGGCGATGCTTCGCCGGGCGGCCTTATCGCCAGGGCGACTTTACCGAGTAGGCATCCTCATCCACCGGCGCGGCCGGCGCGGTCTGTACCGAGAAGGTTTCAGCGCCGGGAATACTGAACCCTGCGATCTGCTTCGGCGGCACGATCTCGAAGCCGAGCCCGTGGAACAGAGCCATGAAGCCGACGAACGACAAGACTGTCGTCGCGATCACCTGCGCGATCACGCGCGTGATCAACCCCCGGAAGAAAAACGCAGCGCTCAGTGCGGCGACTGTGCTGCCCCCAAGGCCCGCCATGCCAGCCACCGTCGCAAGATCGAGATCAATGCCGCCCATCAGGTCCTCCCATTCGGCCGCGCGAGGGTTTGCGGCGGCCAGACATTCGGGACGACATTAGTCGAAGCAGCGACAGGAAGGAAAGCCGCCCGATCAGCACTTGCCATGGCGCGTGACATTGCGGCGCCGTCACGTTGCGGGTCAGACCCGAGCAAGCGCCTGCAAGCCGGTTTCTTCAAGGGGACGTGACGACAACCATCGGTCCGAGATTGCGCCCGGCATCCAGCCTGTCCAGGGACGGCGCCCAAAGGCTCGACACGGCGCCATCGAAGTAAAGCGCGTCGTCGCACTTCAGCTGGTCGCGATACAGCCGCGCCAGCTTGCCGAACGACACGGGCGCATCGCTGATCACGAACAACGCATCGCCCGCATCAGTCACACCGACGCCGTTGCGGATATGGCGCGACTCCCCGTCATGGTCGAATTTCGGATGCAGCTTTCCATCGATCACCAGCATTGGTCCTGACTGCGTCGCCCAGGCGGGCTTCGGCTTCTGCGCGACATAGGTATCCATTGCGGTCACGTTCAGCTTGCCATCGCCGCCGATCCAGAACACGCCATTCGGCTTGAGGTGAAAATTGCCGAACCCGTCGCGCGTGTTGACCGCCTTCAGCTGGCGGCCGTTCTCGACATAGAGACCGATTGGCGCGCCGCGGACATCGAACATCCCTGCATTCATGGCAAAGCGCACCTGGTCCGCCGCCTTGCCCAGGTCGCGCTTCAGCAAGGCAAGCCGCCGATGCGGCTTGCCATCGGCCCCACGCAGCGACAGCGCAATCCCGTCCTCGCCGGGCCTCGCCGTGCAGACAGTGAAGCCGTCGCCCTCGAAGGTCAGCGATACGCATGGCGCATCGCTCGCCTGCGCTGCGCCATCGGGCGAAGCCGAAAGAAGCGCAATTGACAGAACAACCAGCCCGGCGCGGATGAATCCCATGGCTCGCTGATGGCCGTGAAATCCGGCGGTTGTGTGGAGTTACAGCTTCACGCTCGGCAGGTTCATGAACGCTGTCTTGAGCGACGCCGCCCAGCTGTCGCTGATCTGGCGGAACTCCTTGTGGTCACTTTCGATGCGCTGCGTCTGCGCCCTCATCGTGTCCACCGGAATGACGCAGAGGTCGAGCGGCATGCCCACCGACAGGTTGGAACGCAGCGTCGAATCCATCGAGACAAGCACCGCCTTCACTGCATCGTCGATCGGCGTGTCCGGCCGGATCACGCGGTCGAGGATCGGCTTGCCATACTTGTGCTCGCCGATCTGGAGATAGGGGGTGTCCTCCCCTGCCTCGATGAAATTCCCTGCCGTGTAGATCAGGAACAGGCGAAGCTCTCCGCCCCTGCGCTGGCCAGCCATGATGATGGTGGCGTTCGCCGCTGCGCCCTGCGCCTCGATCTCGGCGCGATCGCGCTTCTGGATCTCGCGCATCGCTTCACCCACCAGCTGGGCTGCGCGATAGAGCGTGTCGCAGGTCATGACGCTCTCGATTTCCGGGTCGATCTTGGCGCGCTTCACCGCCGCCCCGATGTGCGTCACCACGCCCTGCGTAATGCCGAGATTGCCCGCGCACATCAGGGTCACGACGCGCTCGCCCGGCTCCTCGAACACGAACATCTTGCGGAAGCGCGCGATGTTGTCGACGCCCGCATTGGTGCGCGTGTCCGACAGCAGCACGAGGCCCGCCTTGAGCTTGAGGCCAACGCAATAAGTCATGTGCCTCCCGATCTCCGGCCAGTTCCGGCGAACATCCGACCCCACTATTGCTGGGTCTGCCCGTCCTGATTCTGGTTCTGAGACTGGCCCGGCGTCTGGACAATGTCGACCGAGGCGCTAAGTCGCTCCTTCGGTCCGCCCGAGACATTGCCGCGAATCGGAGCTGCATCCGCGGCATCGAGGCCACACCCGAGCCGCACATAACGATCTGTCGGGCACAGCCGGTTCGACGCATCAAACCCGACCCAGCCGATATCCGGCGCCCATGCCTCTGCCCAGGCATGCGTCTCCGTCAGTTTCGTGTCCGACGCGAGGAGGTAACCCACGACATAGCGCGCCGGGAACTTCAGGACGCGGGCTGCAGCGATGAAGACATGCGCATGGTCCTGGCAGACGCCATGCCCCGCTTTCAACGCCTGCGCCGCCGTGGTCGATGACGAGGTCGCGCCCGGTTTGTAGGCAACTGCATCCGCGACCGCGTTGAACAGGCCGTGCATCCGGTCCAGCGCCTTGGCGCCCGTGATGCTCGCGGCAAGCTCCTCGATCCGCTTGTCGGTCTCGGTCAGCGGCGTCGGGCGCAGAAAGACCTGCGGCCGCACAGTATCCTTCAGGCCCTTGACCACACCCGCCGCATCATGTGTCTCGATCTCGCCCTCGGCGACGATGGCGAGCTCCGCGCCGCCCGCCGCCGCCGTCCAGATCGACGCGCGATCACCCGTCGCTGTCGACAGCAGCGAGGGAACGACCTGCCCGTTGACGCTGACCTTCCAGGAGATCACCCGCTGGCTGTCAAAGCTGGGGGGATACAGACGCAGGCGCAGCGCACAACGCTCCGCGGGCGGGTCATAGGCATAGGTCGTCGCGTGTCTGATCGAGAGCCGCATGGTCAGAAGTGATACGCCTTGCTGATTTCGAAGGAGAGCCGCCGCGTCGTGGTGATCGCTTGCGAGACGAACTCGTGCAGCCCGTGCTGGAACAGCTCCTCGATACCGGTCCTGTCCAGCTGGTCCACCATCTGGCTCGCCACCGCCTGCGGCGATCCCTGCTCGCCATAGAGTTCGGCAAGGTCATCCAGGAAGCGGCTGATGGAACGGTAGCAATACGCAACCGATCGCGGGAAAGCGGTGTTGAGAATCAGAAAGTCTGCAATCCCCCACGGCGTGTAGTCGCCCTTGTAAACGTGGTGATACGCGCGAAGGGCCGATGTCGCCCGCAGCACGCTGGTCCACTGGTGATAGTCGCGTCCTCCGCCGACCACATCGGTCTCCGGCAGCAGCACATAGTATTTCACGTCGAGCAGCCGGAGCGTCATGTCCGCCCGCTCAATGAGTCCGCCCATCCGCAGGAAATAATAGCCGTCATTGCGCATGAGCGAGATTTCCGATGCGCCGCGGAACGCCGCCGTCCGGTTCTTCGTCCACTCCAGCAGGGACGGAAGGTTCTTCAGCGCGGTATCCGCATCCATCTGTCCGAGCGAGCGCCAGCCATCGTTCAGCGCTTCCCACATATCCTGCGTCAGCGCCGTACGGATCGCCCGCCCATTGGCGCGCGCCGATGTGAGGCACGACCTGATCGAGGACGCATTGTCAGGATCAAGCAGCAGGCGCTGGACCACCGCGCTGGCGCTGAAATTCCTGGTGTCCGGGTGCGCCAGCTCCGGCGCCGACCCGGACGCCGCAGCAACCGAACGCCACTCTTCCTGCTCGTTCGATCCGGGCAGCATCGCCATGCGATACCCCATCTCGATGAGGCGCGCGGTGGCGTCCGCCCGCTCCATGTAACGGCCCATCCAGAACAGGTTTTCCGCGGTACGGCTCAGCATGTCATTCCGCCAGGATCCACGTGTCCTTGACCCCGCCGCCTTGCGAGGAGTTTACCACCAGCGATCCCTTCTTCAGCGCCACGCGCGTCAGACCGCCCGGCGTCAGGCGGATGTCCTTGCCCACGAGGCAGTACGGCCGGAAGTCGACATGTCGCTCCTCCACGCCCTCGCTCCCAAGTATCGGGGCTGTCGATAGATCCAGCGTCGGCTGGGCGATGAACTCGCTCGGGTTCGCCTTGATCTTGGCGCGGAACGCCTCGATCTCCTTCTTTGTTGCGTGCGGGCCGATCAGCATGCCGTAGCCGCCTGACCCGTGCACGCGCTTGACGACGAGGTCCTTGAGATTGTCGACGACATACTTGCAGTGGTCCGGCTCGGCGCAGCGCCATGTCTGGACATTCTCGAGGATCGGCTTTTCGCCGAGATAGAATTTGATCATGTCCGGCACGAAGACATAGATCGCCTTGTCGTCGGCAACCCCGGCCCCCGGCGCAGAGCACAGCGTCACGCCGCCAGAGCGATAGACGTCGAAGATGCCCGGCACGCCGAGCAGCGAATCTGCCTTGAAGGCCAGCGGGTCGATATATGTGTCGTCAATCCGCCGGTAGATCACGTCCACACGCTGCGGTCCGCGCGTCGTGCGCATCCAGCACATCCCGTTCTCGACGAAGAGGTCCTGCGGCTCCACCAGCTCGATGCCCATCAGGTCGGCGAGGAAGGAGTGTTCGTAGTAAGCCGAGTTCAGCGACCCTGGCGTCAGCAGCACCATCGTCGGATCATCATCGCACTTGATCGGCGCGACTTCCTCCAGCGTCTTCTTCAGCAGGCTCGGATAGCTGTCGACGGCCTCGACGATGCCCGCCTGGAACAGCTGCGGAAACATCCGCATCATGATCTCGCGGTTCTCGAGCATGTAGGAGACGCCCGACGGCGTCCGGCAATTGTCCTCGAGCACCTGGAACCTGTCGCCATCGGTGCGCACGATGTCCACGCCGACGATGTGGCTGTAGACCTTCCCCGGCGGATCGACGCCCACCATCTCCGGCAGGAAAGCCTCGTTCTGGTAGACCAGCTCTTCGGGCACCACGCCCGCCCGCATGATCTCGCCGCGGTGATAGACGTCATAGAGGAACGCGTTCAGCGCCCGGCTGCGCTGCTTGATCCCCCGCGACAGCTTGCGCCATTCGGCCGCCCCGAATACGCGCGGGATCAGATCGAACGGGATCAGTCGCTCGGGGTCGGCCCCTTCGCCATAAACGGCGAATGTGATCCCGATCTTGCGGAAGATCGCTTCCGCCTCGTTCTGGCGCAGGTTCAGCAGGTCAACGCCAGTCGCGTTGATCCACTCCGCGACCTTCTCGTAAGGGCCCCGTACCGATCGATCGTCAGCGAACATTTCGTTGTACATGCCAACCCAGTCCTAGCGGGTGGAACCGCCATCGCGAAGCCTCCCCGGTACGCCCATCCTCGCAGCAGACCCCCCTGCTTAAACTTTGGGCAGACAAAGGAAATAGCCTGCAGCCGCCGCTGAGGCCAATCCTCTCAACAATTGGTGTCAGCGCCTGGCGCCGAGCGCAATGGAACAGCCCCGTCCGCCTGCCCGTTCATCACATGCAGCCTCCCTCGACCCGAGGCAGGGCTTCCATCACCGAAGGGCCTGCCCGCTGGGCTCTGCAAGGAGGACGAATGCCCGAGAAGCTGCTGCACAACCTCCGCCGCCTCGCCCTGTCGGAGATCGGCGCAGTGATCGCCATCGGCATTGCAGCTCTTGGGGCCCTCGCCTTCAAGATGATTGCCGACGAGGCGCTGGAGGGCGACACGCATGCCTTCGACACGTCGATCCTGATGGCCCTGCGCGAGCCGGGAGATGCCGAGAACCCGATCGGCCCGGACTGGCTGGCGGACGTCATGGCGGACGTGACGGCCCTTGGCGGGAACGCCGTGCTGACGCTTCTGGTGGTTGGCGTCGTCGTCTACCTGCTCTCGGTCGGCAAGCGCGGCACTGCCCTGCTGGTCGGCGGCGCCGTCGGCAGCGGCGCAATTCTCTCCACATTCCTCAAGCTCGGCTTCGACCGCCCGCGCCCCGACCTCGTGGCCCACCTCTCGCACGCCTACAGCTCAAGCTTTCCAAGCGGGCACGCCATGCTCTCGGCCGTCACCTACCTGACGCTCGGCGTGCTGCTCGCACGCGCGCACGAACGCAGGCGGACGAAGATCATCGTGATGACCTACGGCGTTACGCTCACCGTGCTGATCGGCCTGAGCCGGATCTACCTCGGCGTCCACTGGCCGACAGACGTCATGGCCGGCTGGGCCCTCGGCGCTGCATGGGCCGCGCTCTGGTGGCTTATCGCCTGGCAGCTCCAGCGCCGTGGCAGGATCGAACAGCCGGCCTGAGGACGGCTACTGCCTGCCCTTCGCGGGCTTCGCCTTGGCCGCCGCCTCCCGTGCCTCAAGCACGCGCGCGCCTTCGAGAATGCCATAGAGCGCGTAATTGCCCTCGTGGCAGGCGTATTCGTACATCTTGCCATCGAGCGCCGCGAACTCGTACTCGCCGCCCCACGGCGCATCCCACAGCATCGGGTCCTCGATCGTGAAGCCGTAATAGAGCCGGTCGTCGGCCACGCGGCGGAAGCGCTCGGTGACTTTCAGGTCCTTCCACGATCCCATGAATTGCTGGCTCTGTGGAATGTGCGTGGTCTCCACCACCAGCGTGTCGCCCTCCCACCAGCCGATCGAATCCCCGAAATAGGGACGCACGTCGTCGGTGCGGTGTTTCGAATTCAGCCGCACGATGCGAGCGTCATGCACCATCTCTGTCGCGATCACGACGTGGTCCGGCGACTGCACGATCTGGTAGCTGTTGTTGTAGAACCCGTTGGCAAACATTGGCGGCCCGGCATTGCGCCCGAACGAGATGATGCAGCGCTCGGTTGCGCGCGATTCCGGATTGTCGAATGACTGCCCGCGCGGCGGCGTTGGTCCCAGCAGCTTCACGAAAGCCGGCGGCTCTGGGGCAGGCGCAGGCGTAGCCTCAGCTTTGCGCGGCGGCGCCGTTCCCGTCGGCGTCGTGATGATCGAGGAGCGCGGCTGGCCGTTGACCCGCATCACATGGTTGCCAGGATCGATCCAGAACCGGTTGTACCCGCCCGTCGCCCCGCCGCCAGCGAGATACTCAGGCTTGATGTCCTTCGGGATGACGTATTCGGCCGGCGCATCCGCCGCCGTCGGCTCATTGCCTTCCTCGATTTCCTCGATCATCTCCTGTTCGATCCTGGCGACCTCTTCCTCGGTAAAGACGAGGCTCTTCACACCGGCAGGACGCGTCATCTTTGTCAGCGTCGTGTTGTGCCAGAAGCCCTGCAGGTCGGGCTGCCCGATCTTCAGTTTCGGCGCCGCGTAGGGCGGGTAAGGCTTGGTCGGATCGTATTTCGGTGCGGCCTGCGCGGTCGGCGTCTGCGCCTGCGCGGCCGGGGCGCCGATGGCAAGCGCGATCGAAAGGGAAACGGCGATGGTGGCGAGCAGAGCGTGGCGCAAGTCAGTTCTCCTGCAGCATGGGACGCGTCTAACTGCCCGAAGCGTAAAGGCCCGTTTCCGGGCCTGCAATGCGCGGCACATGTCCCCTGCGCGCCCGGTCAGCGCGAAGCCCGCTTCAACGCTAGGTCAAGCTGTCGTCACGTCTGGGTGATTTCTGGCGCATCGAGGCTTGCCGCGCCGCTGGCTGCGCCGCTTGCTCCCCACCCCGCCCCTCGCTAGCAGTCGCGCATGACCACCCCGGAAGCATCGCTCAAGGACAGCGCCCGCGCGCTCGGCTTCGACGTCGCCCGCATCGCCCGCGCCGATGCTGCATGGGAGGCCGGCGATCGCCTCGCTGACTTCGTGGCTCAGGGCTTCCACGGCGAGATGGGCTGGATGGCGGAAACCCTGCTGCGCCGCCAGCACCCGACGGCCATGTGGCCTGACGCGAAATCCGCGCTCGTCGTCGGCCTCAACTACGGCCCGAAGATCGACCCGCTCGAACCGCTCAGCCGGCGCGAGCACGCCACCATCTCCGTCTACGCCCAGAACGCCGACTATCACGACCTGATGAAGCGCAAGCTCCGCCAGCTCGCCTCGAGCTTTGCCACGTCCACCGGCCACGACGTGAAGATCTTCGTCGACACGGCGCCGCTGATGGAGAAACCCCTCGCGCACAGGGCAGGTGTCGGCTGGCAGGGCAAGCACACCAACCTTGTCAGCCGCGAGCATGGCTCATGGCTCTTCCTCGGCGTCATGCTGACGAGCGCGGACCTTGCGCCCGATGATCCCGCAGCGGACTCATGCGGAACGTGCCAGGCCTGTCTCGACATCTGCCCAACCCAAGCCTTCCCCGCGCCCTACCAGCTCGATGCGCGCCGCTGCATTTCCTATCTCACCATCGAAACGAAAGGCCCGATCCCTCGCGAATTCCGCCGCGCCATCGGCAACCGCATCTATGGTTGTGACGACTGCCTCGCCGTCTGCCCCTGGAACAAGTTCGCCCACGCCGCCTCGGAGGCGGCGTTTCATCCGCGTGCGGAACTCACCGCCCCGCTTCTGTCCGATCTTGCGGGGCTTGATGACGCAGGCTTTCGTGAGGTCTTCGCCGGTTCGCCGATAAAGCGCATTGGCCGCGACCGTTTTGTCCGGAACGTCATGATCGCGATCGGGAATTCTCTTCAAAATAACGGGCAGACGCTGCTCGTGGACTTGTGTATCCAGATGCTCGACGATGCATCGCCGCTGGTTCGCGGCGCATCGGTGTGGGCGCTGGGTCAGCTGTCTCAGACTGCGAGCGACGAACATTACAAGCTGCGACGGGCGCACGAGCCCGATCCCGCAGTGTGTGAGGAGTGGGATGCTGGACGAGAAGCCAGATCAGCCGCCGGGTTCTGATGCGGCCAGCCGGCCGAAATCGGCCAGCAATCGCGAACCGGTACGTCCTGCGGGCGAGGCCGGCGGCATGCTCAGCCGGTTTCGCGGAGGAATAACACCCCAGGGCGAACGCTACTCCTGGGACAAGCCGCTCTGGCGCCGCATTCTCGTCGGTTTCCTTCTCTGGACGGGCATCCTCGGGTTCGGGTTCGTGGGCCTCAGCCTGCTTGCCGTCTTCGCCATTGGCTGGACCGGCCCGCCGCCAACCCTGAACATGGCCGGCACAGCCATGAAGGGCGTCGAGGTCCGTTCCACCTGGGTCGACCTCAAGGATATCTCGCCCCACCTCGTTCGCGCTGTGATCGCGTCCGAAGACCAGAATTTCTGCGCCCATGACGGCTTCGACCTCAAGGAAATCCAGAAGGCGATGCAGGCAGCGGAGAATGGCGGCGACCTGCGCGGCGCTTCCACCATCTCGCAGCAGACTGCCAAGAACGTCTTCCTGTGGAATGGCGGCGGCTGGTTCCGCAAAGGTCTCGAAGCCTGGTTCACCGTCAACGTTGAATGGATGTGGTCGAAGCCGCGCATCATGGAGACCTATCTCAACATCGCCGAATGGGGCGACGGCATCTACGGCGCCGAACAGGCCGCGCAGGAGCGCTTTGACGTTTCAGCCAGTGACCTCACGCCAAGACAGGCAGCAGCCCTCGCCGCTGTCCTGCCCAGCCCCAACCGCTGGAAGGTCGACGGCCAGTACGCCTCTGGCCGCCGCAACACGCGCATCCAGTCGCTGATGGCCATGGTCAAGCGCGACAAGCTGGATGCCTGCGTCGTCGGACCGTAACCGCGCTCCCGCGGCAGACACCTCTGCAAGGACGGTGCTTTCCTCCTTCGCTTGCAATGCAGGAGGGCGCGGTGGATCGCGCGTTCCTTACACGCTGGACGGAGGGGGCCCACAGGCGGCCCGCAGACGTTTCATAACCTGCTGCGCACGGGAAACGCGCCCGTCGAAGCACGCCTCGCAAGTTACGACGACGGCGCAGGGGCGGTATCGCACCCTCATGTCCGCTGACAAGCCGCGCAGTAGAACGTCGATCGCCCTGACTGCACCATCCGCTTCACCGGCTTCTCACACACGAGACACGCATCCCCCTCACGGTCATAGACCTGGAAGGCGTGCTGGAAGTATCCGAGCTCGCCATCGGCCGTCTTGAAGTCCGAAATCGTCGAGCCGCCGGCGACGATCGCCTCCGCGATCACTTTGCGCACTTCCACCGCCAGCCGCTCCAGCCGGTCCTTTCTCAAAGAGCCCGCCAGCTTCTTCGGCGAAATGCCCGACCTGAACAGCGCCTCGCACACATAGATGTTGCCCAGGCCCGCCACGACATTCTGGTCGAGCAGCGCCGACTTCACCGGCGTCTTCTTGCCCCTGAACGCCTCCGCCAGGTACGCGCCCGAGAACTCGTTCGAGATCGGTTCCGGCCCCATTCCTGCGAACGGCGGATAATTCGCCAGATCATCCAGCGCCCACAGATCCATGAACCCGAACCGGCGTGCATCGTTGAACACAACGCGCGCCCCGCCCTGCATGCTGAAGACGACGTGGTCGTGCTTTTCGTCCTCGCCGGCCTGATGGTGGAATTTCCCTGGCGTCGACCCGGAGACCGTGAATCGCCCTGTCATGCCCAGGTGCATGATCAGCGCCTCACCGTTCGACAACTCGCCGACCAGGTATTTCGCCCGCCGCCCCATATGGTCCAGCCGGGCGCCCTCGATGCGCTGGTTAAAGTTCTCCGGGAACGGGAAACGCAGGTCCGCCCGGCGCGTCTCCACCCGGATTATGCGTTTACCTTCCATCGCCGGGCTAAGCCCGCGACGAACAGTCTCGACTTCAGGCAATTCTGGCATCGCATGCATATAGCCCCGGGCAAGCCGTTCGCCTATGTTCGCGGGATGGACGAGGACAAGGTTTCCTTCGGATTCGAGGATGTCAGCCGGGATGAAAAATCCCGCCGTGTCAAAGGCGTCTTCGCGTCCGTCGCTGGCAAATATGACCTGATGAACGACCTGATGTCGGCGGGCGTCCACAGGATCTGGAAAGCCAACATGATCGCCTGGCTGAACCCCCAGCCCGGCGAGACGCTGATCGATGTGGCCGGCGGCACCGGCGATGTCGCCCGCGCCTTTCAGAAACGCGCCAACGACGTCGCCCGCCGCCGCAATGTGACGGCCGAATCGATGACCTTCGTTTCCGACATCAACGAGGCCATGCTGGTGGCCGGCATCAAGCCGGACGACCACAACATGCCCCGCCTCGCCTGCGACGCCGCAGCTCTCCCCTTCCCGGATCGCTGCGCCGACGCCGTGACGATTTCCTTCGGCATCCGCAACGTGGTCGAGATCGACAGGGCGCTGTCGGAGTTCCGCCGCGTGCTGAAGCCGGGCGGACGCTTCGCCTGCCTCGAATTCTCGCACATGACGCACCGCGTCCTGCAGCAGGCCTACGACCAGTATTCGTTCAGCGTGATCCCCGCCCTTGGCGGCCTCGTGACGGGCGACAAGGACAGCTACAGGTATCTGGTCGAGTCGATCCGTCGCTTCCCGAACCAGGACGACTTCGCGGCACGTATCCGCGCCGCCGGCTTCGGCGAGGTCAATTACTGGAACTATTCCGGCGGCATCGCCGCCCTCCACACCGGATGGGCGGTGTAGGATGTTCACTGCCCTCAGCGACTATCTGCGCCTCGCCCGCGCCGGCGCGGTCATGGTCCGCAACGACGTCATCATCCCCGCCGCGTATCGCTCGCGGATTCCGTTTGCCGCGAAAGCCGCAGGCGCCGTCCTCCGCATCGTTTCTGGCGGCGGGGGTCGCGGTCGTCCCGGCGAGCGTTTCGCCCGCGCGCTGGAAAAACTCGGACCCGCCTGGATCAAGCTCGGCCAGTTCATGGCCACCCGTCCTGATGTGATCGGCGTCGAAGCGGCGAGGGATCTCTCACGCCTCAAGGACCAGATCCCGCCCTTCCCGGGGTCGCAGGCCCTGAAAACCCTTCGCTCCGAATTCGGCGCCGAGACCGACCGCCTGTTCCCCGACCTCGGCAATCCCATCGCCGCCGCCTCGGTCGCGCAGGTCCATCGCATTGAGACGCCGAAAGGTCCGCGCGCGGTAAAGATCCTGCGCCCCAATATCGAGCGCACGATGGAGCTCGAACTGCGCGCCATGAAGCGCATTGCCTATTCGGCGCAGAAGCACGGCAACGCGGAAGTCCAGCGCATGGAGCCGGCCGCCTTCATCGACACGATGGCGACCTCGCTGACCCGCGAGATGGACCTGCGTTTCGAAGCCGGCGCTGCCTCCGAGTTCGCCGAGATCGCCGCCATCGACGGCTATGTCCACGCCCCTCAGGTCGACTGGGAGCGCACCAGCCAGCGCGTCCTGACCACCGAATGGATCGAGGGCCGCTCACTCACCAACCCCGGCCAGCTCTCGGCCGACCAGCGCATCGACCTGGCCAATCGCATCACGCGCGGCTTCCTCGCCTGCGCCCTAGATCACGGCTTCTTCCATGCCGACCTGCATGAAGGGAACATGATCCTGGCGCCCGACGGCCGGCTTGTGCTGGTCGACTTCGGCATCATGGGTCGCGTCGGCCCCAACGAACGCCTTTTCCTTGCCCAGATCATCAAGGGGTTCCTCGAGCGCGACTACAAGCACGTTGCCCGCGTCCACTTCGAGGCCGGCTACGTCCCTGCCTCGCACTCCATGGATGAGTTCGCCCAGGCGCTGCGCTCGGTCGGCGAGCCGATCTTCGGCAAGGACGCGACCGAAGTCTCGATGGCCCGCGTCCTCCTGCAGCTGTTCGACATCACCCGCCAGTTCGGCATGCACCTGCGGCCCGAACTGATCCTGCTCCAGAAGACGATGGTTCAGGTCGAAGGCGTCGCCCGCACGATCGACCCTGCCCACAATATCTGGCAGGCTGCCCAACCCATCGTCGAACGCTGGAGCCGCCGCGAATTCGGCGCCGAGGGCCTGCGCAAACTCGCCATGGACGCAGGCCGCGAAGCGTTCGCCCGCCTCCGCCGCCTGCCCGAAACCCTCGCAAAGCTCGACGAAGCGCTGAACCGCGCCGCCTCCCCCCCGCCTGCTCCCGTCACGGTGAAGCAGACCACCGGCTGGGCCTGGCTCCTCACCGGAGCAGCGATCAGCGCCGCTTCAGCGACGGGACTTTGGTTCCTCCTGATTTACCGACTGTAAGCCCGCTGCCCCAAACGCAAACGGCGCGACCTGTAAAGGTCGCGCCGTCGCATCCTGTCGGAGGATGTCTACCCGTCGGGTAGCTCCTACTTCTTCTTGCGCGCCACTTTCTTGGCGGGCTTCACGGCGGCGGCGGCCATCTTCATCTTCGGCGCCGGCTTCTTCGCTGCGGGTTTCCTGGCGGCGGGCTTCTTCGCCGAAGCCTTCACAACCGGCTTCTTCTTCGCGACCGGCTTTTTCGCCGCCGGCTTCTGCGGCATCGGGATCACGTTCGACACCGGGGCGATCGCGACCGGGGTCGGCATCGGCGCGGACGGCATCGGTGCCGGCATCGCGACCACTTTCGCGACCGGCTTGGGGGCGGCTTTCACAGCCGGTTTCTTCGTGACGGTCTTTTTCGAGGTAGGCATTCTGCTCTCCTGCTTCTCTGTTGGCGACGCTGCACATGGCAGTCATCGATTGATCTGATGACCCGCAACCTGCCCTGAGAAACTGAACGCGAAGTTTCCAGAATCGCCTTCGCGAGTCTTTGCGCAAACTTTTTTGCAGAGATTTTTCGCGCGATGATCCGTATCGTGACGATCGACCAGCGACGTCAGAACAGCTCGCCTTGCGCTTTTGGCGTCGCAGCTTTCGACGACTTTGCTGGCGCCTGCTCCGCCATCTCCCAATTGCCGCCCTCGTCGAACGTACGAAGCAGCGACTTCACATCGGCAAGCGCCGCATCGCGCTCTCCGAGCCACACCGCCCAGTCCTTCTGGTGCAGGATCGCCGGCATGCGGTCCGTGATGCTGGCGATCAGCGGGTTCGGCGCCACGGTCACCATCACGAAGGTTGGCTCGGAGCCGTTGTCGCCAGCCCACTCCTCCCAGATCACGGCGATGGCAATCGGCTTGCGATCCCTGGCCCGGATAACCCACTGCTTCGTCTTGCCGCTGGCAAGCTGTTCGCCCTCGTTGAACGTTTCGACCAGAACGATCCCGCGACGTTCTGCAAAAGCCTCGGCAAACGTCGGTCGCGTATCGATCGTCTCTGCGCGGGCATGCATGTGATCCGGCTTGAACGACGGATTGTCGTGCTTCGAGAAGCCCCAGCGCATCGGCGCAAGCTCACGTCCGCCATCTTCGCCCAGCCGCATCACCCTGGCGATCCGCATTGGCGTCGCGACCGTCACGGGCCCGCCATCGGGAATGGCAGTCAGGGGCCGGGAGAAGGCGACAACCTCCGGCCAGCTGGCCATCTGTGTGAACTTCCCGCACATCTGGCTAGCGCTTCCGGTTCCCGAACATGCCTCGGAAGACGAACTTCGTCAGTTCGCGCGTTGCCGTCCGCATGAACGTGCTGCCGGCCGCCTCCACGGGCGTCTGCCGCGTCGACTTGCGCGCCGCCGGCGCGCGGGCGGCCGTGGTCCTCGCCGGGGCAGTCGTCCTGCTGGCCGCTGCCTCCTTCGCGGCTTGCTTGCGCGCCCTTGCCGCTTCAGCTTCCGCTGCCTCGGCGCGTTTCAGCGCATCTTTCTCCCTGGCAGCCTGCGCCTCGCGCCCGGTCAGGATCTCGTAGGCCGACTCCCGGTCAATCGGGGTGTCGTATTTCTGGACAACCGGGCTCAGCGCCTGCACAGCGGCGCGCTCGGCATCTGTCGCCGGTCCCAGCCGCGAAGCCGGCGGCCGGATCAGCGTCCGCTCCACGACGGTCGGCGCGCCCTTCACATCGAGGGTTGAGACCAGCGCCTCGCCCGTGCCCAGCTCCGTAATCGCCGTCTCCGTATCCAGCCCGGGGTTGGGCCGGAAGCTCTGCGCCGCTGCCTTCACGCCCTTGCGCTCGGTTGGGGTGTAGGCCCGCAGCGCGTGCTGAAGTCGCGTACCCAGCTGGGCCAGCACATTCTCCGGCAGGTCGCGCGGGTTCTGCGTGACGAAATAGACGCCCACGCCCTTGGAGCGGATCAGGCGCACAACCTGCTCGATCTTGTCGACCAGCGCCTTGGGCGCACCGTCAAAGAGCAGGTGCGCCTCGTCGAAGAAGAAAACCAGCTTTGGCTTGTCCGGATCGCCCACCTCCGGCAGCTGCTCGAAAAGCTCGGCCAGCAGCCAGAGCAGGAAGGTGGAATACAGACGCGGCGAATTGATCAGCGTCGTCGCATCGAGAACGTTCACATAGCCGCGCCCCTGCGCGTCTACCCGCATGAAGTCGGCCAGCTCCAGCGCCGGTTCGCCAAAGAACTGCGGGGCCCCTTCCCGCTCCAGCAGCAGGAGCTGGCGCTGCACGGCCCCGATCGAGGCCGGCGCGACGTTGCCGTATGTCCGCTGGATATCGGGCGCTATGGTCGAGATGTGGGCCAGCAGGCTGCGCAGGTCCTTGAAGTCGAGCAGCAGCAGGTCGTTGTCGTCGGCATACTGGAAGGCGATGGTGATGACGCCTTCCTGCGTGTCGTTGCAGCCGAGCAGGCGCGACAGCAGCTGCGGCCCCATCTCGGAAACTGTCGCCCGGATGGGGTGTCCGCGCTTGCCATAGATGTCCCAGAAGACGCACGGCGCGGCCTGGTAGGTGATTGGTTCCATCCCGATCTGGGCGACGCGCTCGTTGATCTTCTCGAGACCCTTGCCCGTCGGCGTTGCCGGCATGCAGATGCCGGACAAGTCTCCCTTCACGTCGGCGCAGAACACCGGAACACCGGCGGCTGAAAACTGCTCGGCCATCACCTGCAGCGTCACGGTCTTGCCGGTGCCCGTCGCCCCAGCGACCAGACCATGCCGATTGGCCCGCGCCAGCAACATGTTCTGCGGGGTCTTGTGGTCAGGTCCGCCGCCACCAAGGAAGATCGAGTCGGTCATGTTGCGTTCCGCTATCGTGGGCGACCAGCCTATGAGCCCAGCGCCGCCTCGCCAAGCGCGCGCAACGGGGCCGGAACCAGTCCTTCGCCACAATGCGCGAGATTCTTGCGAACCTGCCTTGCTTGTCGCGCGACGCGAAATAAGGCTGTCGCATGCGACATTCCGACGGCATCAACAATCGGACCTGGTTTACGGCCGGCATCTGGGTGATCGCCACGGTTGCGATCGGCATGGTGCTGCATCAGGGCGCCCGCATCCTGGCGCCCTTTGCCATGGCGATCTTTGTCTGGCTGGTGATGGAAGGCTTCGCCCGCGCCATCCGCCGCCCCTTCCCCAACCTGCCCGGCTGGCTGGCCTACCTCTTCGCGGTCATCATCGTGGTGCTGAGCATCGTGATCTTCATCGGCGTCATCCGCGGCGCCGTCGAGGAGTTCGTCGGCAGGTCGAGCGACTATGAGAGGCATATCAACGACATCATCAAGCAGGTCTACACCCAGCTCAACCTGCTCGGCCCGGCCGCACCGGTCCAGCCGCTTGCGCCGGGAGCAGCGCCTTCCCCTGTGGCGGTCCCTGATGCAATGTCCGCCCAGCCGCCCACCGTGGCCCAGCTCCTGTCCAGCAACGCCACCAGCATCGCACAGATCGCCGGAAACGTCGCTTCCAGCCTCGTCGGCGACATGGCCCTGGTCTTCATCTATGTCGCCTTCCTGATCGCGTCGGCCAGCGCCTTCTCCAATCAGCTCGACCAGATCTTCAAGCGTCAGGATGACAGGGCGCGCGCGCGCCTGATCGGCCAGGAAATCCGTCACACGATGGAGCAGTACCTCTGGGTGCAGACCGCGCTGTCGATCGTCTCGACGCTCCTAACCTATGGGACCCTGCTCATCGTCGGCCTCGACAATGCGCTGTTCTGGGCTTTCGTCATTTTCGTGCTGAACTTCATCCCGACGGTCGGCTCGATCATTGCGACCGTGCTGCCCTCCCTGTTTGCCGTGGTCCAGCCGCTGTCTGCATGGCCGGAGTGGATGCCGGACGACAGCCTGCTCTGCGCCGCCATCGTCTTTCTGGGTGTCGCCGTATGGCAGTTCCTGATCGGGAATTTTGTCGCTCCGCGCATGCAGGCCAACAGCCTCAATCTCTCACCGCTCGTCGTGTTGCTTTCGCTTGCGGTATGGGGCGCCCTGTGGGGGCCAGCCGGCATGTTCCTCTCGGCGCCGCTTACGGTCATGGTGATGATCGTGCTGGCGCAGGTTCCCGGGGCGCGCTGGATCGCTGTGCTCCTGTCCGCCAACGGCAATCCGGGCGAATATGCCGTCAAGGAAGAGGATCACGCAGAAGGCGCGGCTTCAGGGTAGAAGCGCGCGCGTTCCTTGCGCTGCAGCACAAAACCCGCACGATCCTGCCCTTGCACGGCAAAGCTGCGCGGGTTTAGCACTCGCTCGTCCTGATTCCCGCGTTGTTGCTGCGCCATTTCGCTTTCCGTCCGGAGAGTTGCCCCTGTCAAACGACCTCGCCTTTTCACGGGAAGATCTCCTCGCCGCGATCTGCACGCACGCGGCCAGACAGAAGGATGCGAGCGATCCTGCGCTGCTGGCGTTTCTCGACCAGTATTGCGCCGATGCCTTTGTCGAAGACGTGCTGGCCCTGACGACGGAAGACGCCGCCGTCCTTGCGCTTGGCCTGTGGGACTTCAACCGCCAGAACGAAGCAGGCGGCAACCGCGCCATCCGCGTGCGCGAGGCCATGGGTGCGGGCGAGCGCCCGCTGCGCCTGTGCATCGCCGAGATCGTCGGGCCCGACATGGCCTTCCTCGTCGACAGCGCCATCGTCGCCTGCCAGGAAGCCCGGGTCGAAATCCGCGCCGTACTGCACCCGGTGGTGGCCGGCCCCAAGGGCAAGCGTTCCGCAATCCAGATCCACCTGCCCCTGCTCGACGAAAACCTTCGTGCCGAACTGCAGAAGCGTCTTGAGGACGCCTTTGCCGACGTCGCCGTTGTCAACGCAGATTTCCACGCCATGCGCGCAAAGATGGAGTCCGTCTCCGAGGAGCTCGCCAGCGTGAAGGCCGCCAACGGCCGCACTTCCGGAGAGATCGACGAAGCGCGCGCCTTCCTTGCCTGGCTTGCGGACGAGAACTTCACCTATCTCGGCGCCCGTGACTACACTTTTGCAATCGACAGGGACGGTGGCCTTGCGAACGAGGAGCCGGTTGCCGATGAAACCTCCGGCCTCGGCATCCTGCGCGACTTCGCCCGCAATGTGCTCTCGCGCGGCGCGGAGCCCACCATGCTGGCTCCGACCGTGCGCGCCTTCATCAATGAGCCCTCGCCGATCATCGTCGCCAAGGCAAGCTTCGTCTCCCGCGTGCACCGCCGCAGTCATGCCGACTACATCGGCGTCAAGCGCTATGACGCCCGCGGCGAGGTGATCGGCGAGACGCGCTTCGTCGGCCTGTTCACCTCGGAAGCCTATATCCGGGCGGCCGATGAAGTGCCGCTGATCCGCCGCAAGATCGAGAATGTGAAGGCAGCCACCCCGCAGGGGTCTCGCTTCACCCAGAAGCAGATCGATTCGGTTCTCAAATCCTATCCGCGCGACGAGCTCTTCCAGATTTCCGAGCCCGACCTGGAGCGCATATCGTCGGGCGTCCTGCGGCTCCTCCTGCGCCCGAGAACCCGCCTGTTCATCCGCCGCGATCGCTTCGACCGCTATGTTTCGGCTCTCCTTTATACGCCGCGCGACAGCTACAATTCCGAGCTCCGCACCCGCGCCCATCGCCTGCTGGCAGACGCCTATGGTGGCCGGACCACGGCGTACTATCCGTCCTTCGGCGAGGGTCCGCTTGCGCGCGTACACCTGATCATCGGCGTCGACCGCGGCCACCCCGAGCCGGACGAAGACGCACTCGACCTGCAGCTGCGCCAGCTTTTCGAGACGTGGGAAGACGCTCTTGCCCGTGTCGCTCGCTCGACCGGCGCTGATCAGGCGCTCGCCACGCACGCCCATTTCACCGCCGCTTACAAGGAGGCTTTCCAGCCGGAGGAAGGACTTGCCGATCTCCTGGCAATTGGCGCGCTTGCGGCGGGCAAGGCGCTGCGCGCCCGCGTCTGGGGACCGGACTTCGAGGCAAACAAGAGCCGCGTGAAAATCTACCACCGCGACAGCCCGCTCGATCTTGCCGAGATCGTGCCGGTGCTCGAGCGGATGAGCCTGCGCGTGCAGGCGGAAGTTGGCTATCCGATCCGCATCTCACAGCACGAGGACCACGCAGGCGGGACAGTCTACGTCCACGATCTCGCCATCGAGCGGCCGCCAGGACAAAAACGCCTCGACGAACGCTTCGAGAGCGCCTTCGAGGCGATCTGGGCGCGCGATACAGAGAATGACCGCTTCAACAGCCTGGTCGTCGCACTCGGGACAGACTGGCGCCTGGCCGCCCTGCTGCGCACACTCTGCCGCTATCGCAGCCAATCCGGTCTCGACCCGTCGGAACAGGTACAGGTCCGCGCGCTGGCAGAGCATGCCGACATCGCCAACAACCTGCTCAGGCTGTTCAGCATCAAGTTCGATCCTTCAGCCAGGGCGGGCCTCGCTGCGCGGACGCTTGCGGCCGCGCCCGTCATCGCCGGGATCGAAAAGCAACTCGAGGCCGTCGCCACGCTTGATGCCGACCGCGCCCTGCGCCGGCTTCTGGCGCTCGTGAAATCCCTGCAGCGCACGAACTTCTATCTCACCGACTCTACGGGCAAGCCTCATCGGCATATTGCCGTGAAGATCGCCAGTCGCGAGGCGGAACCCCTGCCACCACCGCGTCCCTACCGCGAAATCTTCGTCTGGTCGCCGGATGTCGAGGGCGTTCACCTCCGCTTCGGCCCCGTCGCGCGCGGCGGACTGCGCTGGTCCGATCGGCGCGACGATTTCCGATCCGAAGTGCTCGGCCTCGTGAAGGCGCAACAGGTCAAGAATGCCGTCATCGTGCCTGTCGGCTCGAAAGGCGGCTTCTATCCCAAGAACCTCCCTGCCAAAGGTACGCGCGAGGACATCCAGGCGGCGGGCATCGCCGCCTACAAGGTCTTTGTCGGCGCATTGCTGCAACTTACGGACAACATCATCGACGGCAAGACCGTTCATCCAGCGGGCGTCGTGGCGTGGGATGGCGATGACCCCTATCTCGTCGTCGCCGCCGACAAGGGCACAGCGACCTTCTCCGACATCGCGAACGGACTTTCGGCAGACTACGATTTCTGGCTCGGCGACGCGTTCGCATCGGGCGGCTCGGTCGGCTACGACCACAAGAAGATGGGCATCACCGCCCGCGGCGCGTGGGAGGCGGTGAAACGGCACTTCCGCGAAATGGGCCAAGACACGCAGACCCAGCCCTTCTCCGTGATCGGCATCGGCGACATGTCGGGCGATGTTTTCGGCAACGGCATGCTGCTGTCGAAATGCATTCAGCTGCGCGCCGCCTTCGACCACCGCCACATCTTCCTCGACCCCAGCCCGGCAGATCTCGAGGCAACATGGAACGAACGCAAGCGCATGTTCGACCTGCCGCGCTCGTCCTGGGCCGACTACAACAAGGCCCTGATATCCAGGGGTGGCGGCGTGTTCGAGCGCTCGGCCAAATCGATCGCGCTGTCGCCGGAGGTGAAGGCTCTCACCGGCCTCACAGACGATGCGGTCACGCCTGATGCGCTGATGAAGGCGCTGCTTGGGGCGGAGGTCGACCTTCTCTGGTTCGGCGGCATCGGCACCTACATCAAGGCCTCGACCCAGAGCCATGCCGATGTCGGCGACAAATCGAACGACGCGCTGCGGATGGACGCGAAGGACCTGAAAGCCAGGGTCATCGCCGAAGGCGCAAATCTCGGGATGACGCAGGCTGGCCGGATCGAGTTCGCTCGCCTTGGTGGACGCATCAACACCGACGCCATCGACAATTCCGCTGGCGTCGACTCCTCGGACCACGAGGTCAACATCAAGATCCTCACTGCAGAAGCGATCAACAGACACGCGCTGAAGGCCGGGGATCGGAACGCCTTGCTCGCCAGCATGACGGAGGAGGTCGGCCACCTTGTCCTCCAGAACAACTATGACCAGACCGGCGCGCTCAGCATGATGCAGGCGACGGCCGCGGCCGATCTCGACAGCCATGAGCGCCTGATCGATACGCTGGAAAGCCAGGGCAAGCTGGACCGCGCTGTCGAAGGTCTTCCCTCCAGCGATGCTTTCCGGAAGCTGCGCGAGCTAGGGCTCGGCCTCACGCGGCCGGAACTGGCCGTGATCATGGCCTACGCCAAGCTCGATCTCTTCTCCTCGATCGTCGCCTCGAAGGCGCCGGACGATCCGGCCTTCGAACCAATGCTTGTCCGCTATTTCCCGGACGAGCTCGCGAAATATGCCGAGGCACGCAGTCGCCACCGCCTGCGCCGCGAGATCATCGCCACCATGCTCTCCAACCGCATCGTCAATCTCACAGGCCCGACCTTCGCGGTGCAAAAGCGCGATGCTGAAGGAACCGACGCCGGCCACCTCGCCCAGGCCTTCGAGGCCGCCTTCTCCGCCTTCCACATCGACGACCTTGTCGAGCGGATCGGCGCACTCGATGGCAAGGCGCCGGCCCAGGCGCAAACGATGATGATGGTTGAAACTTCAGCCAACCTCCGCATGCTGGCCGGCGGCTTCCTCTCCGACCCCGACCTCATCCGCACCGGCTCGATCGCCCGCACCGTCGACCGCTCGCATGATGCGATCGCCGAAGTCCGCGCGCTGCTTCCTTCGGCGCTCTCCCCCCTCGTTCTCGGCCGCGTCGAGGCCCGCGCCGAGCAGTACCGCGCGGCAGGCGCCCCCGCCGATATCGCGCACGACGTGGCGCTGATCCGCGCACTGGCCTCGGCCCGTGAGACGGTCGAGATCGCCGAGCAGGCGCGCTGGCCGCTTAGCGCGGCTCTTTATGTCCAGCACCAGGTCGGCGCCCAGCTTGGCCTCGACCGCATGCGCGCGGCAGCCCGCGACCTGCAGCCGCGTGATCACTGGGACCGGCTGGCTCTCCAGCGCGTTGCCGACGACCTGCCCCGCCAGCAGAGCGAGCTTACGATCGCCGCCATTCGTCACGCCGCGGCGGCAGGCGCGCAGGCCGCCCGGCTGGACCGCGAATCGGCGCGGCTTCTCGTCGAATCATGGATTGCCCCCCGCAAACCTCTCGTCGACCGGCTGATGCAACCCATGAGCGCATTCGACAGGCAGGGCGGTTGGTCGCTGGCGAAATTGGTGTTGCTGGGCGACGCCGTGCGCGAATTTGTCTATGCTTGCCGCGCCGGTTCAGGCAACTGACATAAAGCATCGACCCGAGAGTGGAGTGACCGTGGACCGCGATCTGACATTTCGCGACGCGCAGCTGAAGGACGCCGCAGGACTCGCGGAGATTGGCCGTGAGACGTTTGCCGAGACCTTTGGCGATCTTTATCCGCCGGGCGATCTGCGCCAGTTCCTTGATGAGACCTATTCGGTCAGCAAGATGGAGGGCGACCTCAAGGACCCGGATGTCGAGGTACGTATCGCCTATTCCGGCAAGCGGATGGTCGCTTACTGCAAGATCGGCCCCTGCAAGCTGCCGATCGAGACCGGCCCGGAGCCGGCCCTCGAACTCCATCGGGTCTACGTCTACCAGCACGGCCAGGGCGTCGGCGTCGGGCGCATCCTGCTTGCCTGGGCGATCGAACGCGCCCGCCAGCGCGGCGCCAGGAACCTCTTTCTTGGCGTCTGGGAGTCGAACGACAAGGCGATCGCGCTCTACGAAAGCCGGGGCTTCGAGAAGGTTGGGGCCTACAAATTCAAGGTCGGCGACACGATTGATGACGAATTCATCATGCGCCTTCGCCTTGCGTAAAGCCGCCTGCCCGTCGCTTTCCGCTTAACTCTGAACTGCAATCCCCCTACATAGCGGTCAGGCCGCAAGGGCCGAGGGAGCTGCCATCACCATGGATTTCGACTTTTCGCCGCTGTTGAATGATCCGGCTGCGTGGGCGGCGCTTGTGTCGCTGGTCATCATGGAAATCGTGCTCGGCATCGACAACCTGATCTTCATCTCGATCCTCACCAACAAGCTCCCCGAGGAGCAGCGCGAGCGGGCGCGCAACATCGGCATCGGCCTGGCGCTGGTCATGCGCCTGCTCCTGCTGTTCACGATCACCTGGATCGTCGGTCTGGTGCAGCCGGTCATCGATCTTGGCATAACCGGCCCGCCCGGTGAGCATGGTGAGCCGACGTTCGAGACGTCCTTCTCCTGGCGCGACCTCATCCTGATCGCGGGCGGCCTGTTCCTGGTGTGGAAGGCCACGTCCGAAATCCATCACACGATGGACCCTGAAACCAATCACAAGGAAGACGCCCCGATCGCCGGTCGCGCCGCCCTCAATTTCGGCGCCGCCATCTTCCAGATCATCCTGCTCGACCTGGTGTTCTCGATCGACTCGATCCTGACCGCCGTCGGCATGACCGAACACCTCGTCATCATGTTCATCGCCGTCATCTCGGCGGTAACAGTGATGCTGCTGGCGTCCGGCCCGCTCGCCCGCTTCATCAACGCCAACCCCACCGTGGTGATGCTGGCGCTCGGCTTCCTGCTGATGATCGGCATGGTGCTGATCGCCGACGGCTTCGGCATCCATGTGCCCAAGGGCTACATCTATGCAGCCATGGCGTTCTCGGCCTTCGTCGAGTTCCTGAACCTCATATCGCGCAAGCGGAAGGACAAGAAGGCTGGCGTCGAGCCGTCCGCCCACTAGGCGAGCGCCGCTGTAGTTCGTGGGACATATCGCTTTCGTATCACAGGCGTGATCAGTTGCGTCCGGCTACTTCCATAAATGTGAGCATCCACTCACATGGAAGCGAACGGGACGGCGCAAGAGCGCCGCGGATTTCTATCAGCAGCCTCAGAGGCTGACGGCGGAGGATTGCCATGAAGCTGACGATCAACGGCAAGGAACAGGAATATACGGGCGAGGAAGATCGCCCCCTGCTCTGGTACCTGCGTGAGGACCTGAAACTTACCGGCACGAAGTTCGGCTGCGGCGTCGCCGCCTGCGGCGCCTGCACGGTCCTCGTGGACGGCGAGCCCACACGCGCGTGCATGACACCGGCCGCCTCGCTCGCCGGCAAGAAGATCACCACGATCGAAGGTCTCGATACGCCCGCTGGCAAGGCTGTTCAGGCCGCCTGGCAGGAACTCGACGTCGTGCAGTGCGGCTGGTGCCAGTCGGGCCAGATGCTGGCTGCCGCGGCGCTCCTCACTGCGACGCCCAAGCCCTCCGAACAGCAGATCACCGACGGCATGAATTCCAACATCTGCCGCTGCGCCACCTATCACCGCATCCGTGGCGCCGTTGCGCGCGCCTCCGAGATCATGGGGTAATCGACATGGCTGACACCGCAACCTTCTCCCCCTCGCGCCGTCTCGTGCTGACGGTCATGGGCCTTGGCGCCGCCGGTTTTGCCGTCGGCTGCTCGGCCGGAAACACCACGACAGCTGCCGCCGGTCCGGTTACGCAGACCGCGCTTGGTGACTATGTGCGCATCGGCTCGGACAACACGATCACCGTCTATCTGCGCCATATCGAGTTCGGTCAGGGCGTCTCGACCGGCCTCACGACCATCGTCGCCGAAGAGATCGATGCTGACTGGAGCCAGATGCGCTTCGAGCACTCGCCGGCTGACGACGCGAAGTACGGCAACCCGGCTTTCGGCGGCGTGATGGGAACCGGCGGCTCCACCGCGATTTTCTCGTCCTGGGCCCAGCTGCGCGCCGCAGGCGCCAGCGCCCGCGAAATGCTGCGCCAGGCGGCCGCTGCGAAGTTCGGCGTCGATGCGTCCGACGTCCTGCTCGTGAAGGGCAAGGCGGAAGCCGGTGGCAAGTCCGCCTCCTATGGTGAACTCGCCGCGGAAGCCGCGAAGATCACGCCTCCCGATGCGGCGAGGCTGCAGTACAAGGACGCTACAGCCTACGAATTCATCGGCAAGGAGCGTGACTCATCGAAGGGCTTCGGCCGCCTCGACAGCGCCGACAAGGTCAGTGCGCGCGCGCAATACGCGCTCGATTATCACCCCGAAGGCACGCTCACAGCGCTCCTTGCCCGCAGCCCGAAATTCGGCGGCAAGGTCGCGAGTTTCGACGACACGGCGGCCAAGGCTGTCAAGGGCGTCACCGATGTCGTGCAGATCTCGAACGGCGTTGCTGTTGTCGCCACTGATTTCTGGGCGGCAAAGAAAGGCCGCGACGCGCTGAAGATCACCTGGGACGATTCCGCAGCCGAGACCCGCTCGAGCGACCAGATCTTCGCTGACTACAAGAAGCTGCTGGCCAAGGCCGGTCACGACGCCCGCAAGGAAGGCGCAGGCGCCGCCGCGCTGCGCGGCGCGGGCGAAGTCATCACCGCCGACTTCGAATTCCCCTACCTCGCCCACGCGCCGATGGAGCCGCTGAACTGCGTCGTCGAATACAAGCCCGGCGAAGCCGCAGTGATCCACTCCGGCTCGCAGATGCCGACGGCCGACAAGGGCGCCGCCGTCGCCGTGCTGGGCCTCAAGCCGGAGCAGGTCAGCATCGTCACCATGCTGGCTGGCGGCTCGTTCGGTCGCCGTGCGACGCAGGACGCCGATCTGATGATGGAAGCGACCCAGATCGCCAAGGCCATCAACGGCAAGGCGCCGCTGAAGCTGATGTGGACGCGCGAAGATGATATCCGCTCGGGCAAGTATCGCCCGATGGCCTTGCACCGCATGACGGCGCGTCTCAACAGGGACGCGATCGAGGCCTGGGGCGACCGCACGGCGATCCAGTCGATCATGGCGGGCACACCCTTCATGCCAGCAGGTGCAGCTGACCTTTCCTCGATCGAGGGCGGGTTCGACATTCCCTATGCGATTTCCAACATCACCGCTGACGTTCACTGGCCGACCTCGCCGGTGAGCGTGCTGTGGTGGCGCTCGGTGGGTCACACTCACACCGCCTATGCCAAGGAGCACTTCTTCGACGTGGCAGCGAAGAAGCTCGGCAAGGATCCGGTGGCCTACCGCCGCGAACTGCTGGCTGCGCATCCGCGCCTGCTCGGCGTGCTGAACCTTGCCGCTGAAAAAGCCGGCTGGGACACGCCCCTGCCCGCCGGAAAATTCCGCGGCATCGCCGTGCACCACTCCTTCTCGTCCTATGTGGCTGAGGTGGCCGAGGTCTCGGTCAAGGACGATGGCACGTTCCACGTCGATCGCGTTGTTTGCGCCGTCGACTGCGGCATCGTCATCAATCCCGACATCGTGCGCGCGCAGATGGAGGGCGGCATCGGCTATGGCCTGTCGTCCATCCTGGGCGAGGCTGTGACACTGAAGGATGGCGCGCCGGTGCAGACGAACTTCTTCGACTATAGCGTGATGCGCATGGCGCAGATGCCGAAGGTGGAGGTGTTCATCGTGCCCTCGAGCGAGCCGCCATCAGGCGTGGGCGAGCCCGGTGTCCCGCCAATCGGCCCCGCCGTCGCCAACGCTTTGCTTGCCGCCACCGGCAAGACCTATGCGAAACTGCCGCTCGGCACGAAAGCCTAGCGAAACATTCTGGCGCCTCCCATCTTTGCGGATGGGAGGCGCCGCATGCTCGACATTGCACTCTGGATCGCCGGCATCGCCATCGCGCTGATCGCGCTCGACCGCCTCTTGCTCTGGATGGAGGCGCGCGGCTGGATCTACTGGCGCAAGGTGAAATCGAAGAGCAGCGGCGGGGACGTTCTCACTGGCTTCGGCTTCACTGACCCCGGCACGCGGCATCTTGAGGAAGCGCGTCGCGAGCACGTCGCTGAAGACGAGGATGATGGCGACGATGACGGGCAAAGGAAAAATACCGACCGCCTGACCTGACGGCGTCAGTGCAGCTGCCCGAGAACATCCATTACAGCAGTGTAATCTGCCCCATTGACGCCCGATTTCCCCGATAATTAGACACTGTCAATCAGCGAAGGGAATTCCAATGCGCCTGGTTCTGACTGCGGCCACTCTGATGGCCATCTCGCCTGCCGCCCACGCTCAATTCTCCCAGAATGCTTCGGCCGCCTCGAGGCAGACGAGCATCGCCGCCGGCGCCATCGGCGAGAGCGGTCTCAGGGCCAGCTCCGGTGTTGTCTCGATCCCGCTGGGCGGCGCAGCCCTTGCCTCTGGCGCTGTCGGCATTGCCGCGCGTGCGTCCGGCCAGGACGGCATCGCAGACGGCTTCAGCGCGGGCGCGGCTGACGTCACTGACGCTGCGAGGGCTGTTGTCGATTTCTCGAACGCGCCGCTCACCATCACAGACGACGTGGTCGTCGGCCGGCAGAGGCAGCGACAAGCGCAGCCGGCTCCCGTCGTGCCCTCCACGCCGGCCCAGTGATGCGCTCTCTCATCGCCGGTGTCGCGGCGCTCAGCCTTGCTGCATGCGCCAGCGCAGGCGGAGGCTCCACAACGGCCGGCGGCGGCGGCTTCAGCGCCCGAGGGGCTCCGGCCAGTCATCTCACCGCTGAGCAGGCGGCTGCGTTCTCGAAACAGGTCGAACGTGACCTCGCCGACAGAGGCACGCGCCTCGCCATTGTGTTTCGCACAGGAGAGACGCGGGACATGCTGCCCGACGGCATCTCCTACACGCATGGCGCCTTCTGGACCTTCGTGCCGATCAGCCTTGACGATGGCCGCGTGATCAACGGCTACGCCGTCTACAATCTCTACCACGGCGACGGGAAGACGCTGGCGATGGACAAGTCCTACCTGCATCAGGACTTTCCGATCGACTTCGTGGCGCCAAGCGCGGTCGACGATATTGCGGTGATCGTGCCGACGGCAGAAATGCAGCGGCGCATTCTTTCCATCATGGACAGCCCGACGTATCGCGCGCTGCACATCGAGGCCTATTCGCTTGTCTCCAACCCGCACGACATAAGGTATCAGAACTGCACGGAGTTCATGCTCGACATCATCGCGGCGGCAGCGTGGGAGACGGCCGACATGGCGCAGATCAAGGCCAACCTGAAACAGCATTTCAGGCCGACCAAAGTCAAAACCTCGCTGATCGAGCGCTTCCTCGCGCCGCTGGCCGAGGACCGTATCAAGACCGACGACCAGGGCAGCACGATCATCACCGCCACCTACGAATCGATGGCGGCCTTCATGAGGGACAACGGCCTGCTGAAAGAGGCGTATATCCTGCGCCGCCGGCCATCCTCCTCCTGAACGCAGAAATGCGGGGCTGGCTTGCGCCTGCCCCGCAGTCTGACCTCCGCCTCCGCGGCGGCGCCTGAAGCTTATCTGCTCGGCGCTGTGCGTTCGATCCAGGCGGCGAATGCCTGCCCGAACTTGCCGATGAAGGCGCGCGTGTCGTCCCTGGTCAGTCGGCCATCGGCGCCGAACCAGCCGTCATTGACGCCGCCGAGGTAGACTTCCGGCTGTTGCAGCGTGGGCATGTCGAGGAAGGCGAGCGACTGACGCAGGTGATGGTTGGCGCCGAAGCCCGAGATCGGGCCCATCGACGAGGAGACCACCGCTGCCGGCTTGCCTGCAAAGGCGCTCTGGCCATATGGCCGCGAGCCGACATCGATCGCATTCTTCAGCGCTCCGGGCACGGAGCGGTTGTACTCGGGCGTGACAAACAGCGCTGCGTCGGCCGATTTGATCCGTGAGCGGAAGGCCGTCCAGGCGGCTGGCGGGGTCGGAGCATCGAGATCGGGGTTGTAGAGCGGCAGATCTCCGATGGTCACAATGTCGAAGCTCATATCCTTGGGCGCTTCGGCAGCAATCGCCCGGGCGATGCGTTCGGAATTCGAGTTCGCCCGGAGCGAGCCAACGATTGTCGCGATTGTACGGGTCATGGCAGTGTCCCTTTCCAGCTGAGGGGCTTGGGAAATTCCGGTTTGGCCATTGGCAAAATGGCTGGCCCCACTCATTTGTTGCAAATGCAACATAGGAGGCATTGTTGCGAATGCAACAAACTCAGCTAAAGGAACCTGCGAGGATTCCTTCAGATCCCATCCAGAGGGCCTGGATTGCGCTTGGGCGCGTGTCGCAGGCCATTCGCGAAGACGTGGCGCTGGCCCTGAAGAACGCCAGGCTCCCCGACATCACATGGTACACCGTGCTGTGGGAGCTCGAGCGCGCCGCAAAGCCGACCCGGCCGAAAGACCTGGCCATCCCGCTCTTCATCATGCCCTACCAGCTTTCGCGGCTGGTCGACCGCATGGAAGAGGAAGGGCTGGTGCAACGCATCGCCTGCCCTGAAGACAAGCGCGGCCATCTGCTGGAGCCCACGCCCGAAGGCTACGAGATGCGTAAACGGATGTGGACCGTCTACGCGCCGGCGATGGAGGAGGCGATGAAGCGAATCGGCGACGCTGAAGCGCTGCAGCTGGCCCAGCTCCTCAACAGGCTCGGCGGCATCGACTATCCGGTTCCGCCCAAAGCCTGACCGCGTGACCCTGGGCGCGTGACAACCGCGACCTGTCGGCCTATGTCCCCGCCATGGCCGACGGCGCCCCCACCCTCGCCAATTCCTCTGTCGACATCCTCACACTGGGATGCCGGCTGAACGCCTATGAATCAGAGGTGATGCGCGGCCACGCCGAGGCCGCAGGCCTGTCGGACGCCATCATCGTCAATACCTGCGCCGTCACCGCCGAGGCCGTCCGCCAGGCGCGTCAGGCGATCCGTCGCGCGCGGCGCGAGCGCCCTGCAGCTGCCATTATCGTCACCGGTTGCGCGGCGCAGATTGACCCCGCGTCCTTTGCCGCCATGCCCGAAGTCTCCCGCGTCATCGGCAATGCGGAGAAGATGAAAGCGGAGACCTTCACCGGCCTTGACCTGCTGGCGGATGCGCCGCGCGTGCAGGTCAACGATATCATGTCGGTACGCGAGACGGCGGCGCATCTGGTCGACGGCCTCGATGGCCGCGCCCGCGCCTTCGTCCAGGTGCAGACCGGTTGCGATCACCGCTGCACCTTCTGCATCATCCCCTATGGCCGCGGCAACTCGCGCTCGGTGCCTGCTGGCGAAGTCGTGGACCAGGTGAGGCGGCTCGTCGCCACTGGACATCATGAAATCGTGCTCACCGGCGTCGATCTCACTTCCTGGGGCGCCGACCTGCCGAACGCGCCGAAGCTCGGCAACCTCATCGCCCGCATCCTGAAGCTCGTCCCGGACCTGAAGCAGCTGCGCCTGTCCTCGATCGACGCCATCGAGATCGACGAGGCGTTGTTCGATCTCCTCGCCAGCGAGCCACGCATCGCGCCGCATCTGCATCTGTCTTTCCAGTCGGGCGACGACATGATCCTCAAGCGCATGAAGCGCCGCCACTCGCGCGCCGATGCAATCAACCTGTGCCACCGCCTGCGCGCCGCCCGCCCTGATATGGCCTTCGGCGCGGACCTGATCGCTGGCTTCCCGACCGAGACCGACGCCATGTTTGCCAATACGCTCGCCAGCGTGGACGACTGCGGCATCGACTATCTTCACGTCTTCCCCTACTCGCCGCGCCCGCAGACGCCCGCCGCGAAGATGCCGCAGGTTGCGCGCGACGTGGTGAAGGCGCGCGCCGCGATCCTCCGCCAGAAAGGCGCCGAGCGCCTTGGCCTTCGCCTGGACCGCCATGTCGGCCAGACCGCGATGGCGCTGGTCGAGGCCGGCAATCGCGCCCGGCTCTCGAACTTCGCGCCCGTCAGACTCGAAGGAGCCGCGCCCGAGCCAGGCCGCCCCGCCCTCTTCCATCTGGTCTCGCGCACCGCGACCGAACTGGTAGGCGTTCCGGCATGATCCTCTGGTGGGGCAAGAAGAAACAGCCGGATCCGAAAACCGGCGAGACGCCCGTTGAGCCCCTCAAGCCGGGCGAGACACCGGCGTCTGCGCTGGACAAGCCGGTCGTCAGCCTCGATCAGCAACTGTTCGGCAACGCACCCATCGCAGCCGAGCCCGACCTTGGCGACGATCCGCTTGGCATCCGCAAGGCGGCCGAGCGCATTGCCGCTGAACGCGCCGCGGAAGCGGCCGCCCGCGACGCGTCCGTCCTCCGACAACTCAGCGAAGGTCTCAAACGCTCCTCCTCGCGCCTCGCCGAGGGTCTGGCCGGGCTCTCGAAACGCAAGATCGACCGCGAAGCGCTCGAGGAGCTGGAAGAGCTGCTGATCACCTCCGACATGGGCGCCAAGGTCGCCGCGCGGATCGCCAGGGCGTTCTCGAAAGACCGTTTCGACCGCGAAGTCTCCGGCGAGGAGATCAAGGCCGCGCTTGCAACCGAGATCGCCGCCATCCTCAAGCCGCGAGAGAAGGTCGTCGATTTCAGCGACGGTCCACGCCCGCGCATCGTCCTGTTCGTCGGCGTCAACGGTTCGGGCAAGACGACCACGATCGGCAAGGTCGCCGCGAAACTCTCCGCGCAGGGCGCAACCGTGCTCCTCGCAGCCGGTGACACCTTCCGCGCCGCCGCCGTGGAACAGCTGCGCGTGTGGGCAGACCGCGCCGGCGCCCGGTTCCTGTCCAAGCCACAGAATGCCGACGCTGCAGGTCTCGCCTACGAAGCCGTCGAGATGGCGCAAAAGGAAAACCTCGATCTCGTCTTCATCGACACTGCCGGGCGCCTGCAGAACAAGACGCAGCTGATGGACGAACTCGCGAAAGTCGTCCGCGCCATCCGCAAGATCGATCCAACCGCGCCGCACGACGTGCTTCTTGTCCTGGACGCAACAGTTGGCCAGAACGCGCTGGGCCAGGTCGAGGCTTTCCGCAATACGGCCGGCGTCACAGGCCTCGTGATGACCAAGCTCGACGGCACAGCGAAGGGCGGCGTCCTCGTCGCCATCGCCGAGCAACACGCCATCCCGATCCACTTCGTCGGCGTCGGCGAGAAAGCCGAAGACCTGCACCCCTTCAGCGCTGACGCCTTCGCGCGTGCGCTGGTGGGGCTCGACGGCTAGGTGGACCCCACCCTCTTCGCCTTCGCGCTTGGCATGGGCTCGGCGATCACGCTTGCGGGCGCCAACACCTTTGTCAAAGCAGCCACGGACATTCTCGGCGCGCGCACGGTGATGACGGCGACAGGCTCCGTCCTGGTACTGCCCTTCCTGTTCGTCGTACCTCTTCCCTCGCCGGCCACGTGGGGCTTTCTCGCCCTTTCCCTGCCGGCGCACTGGCTCTACCAGACCGCGCTGGTGCGCGCGATGTCGCGTGGCGACCTCTCGCTTGTGTTTCCGATCATGCGGGGCTCGGCGCCGCTGCTTACCGCACTCGCCGCCGCCATCGTGCTTGGCGAGCAGCTCTCGCCCATGGCCATGCTCGGCCTCGCAGTCGCCAGTCTCGCCACGGTGGTGTTCGCGCTTCCGGAGAAGAATTTCGGCGGCTCCCGAAGCGTGCGTAATTCCGCCGTTCTGTGGGCGCTTGCGACCGGAGCGGGCATCGCGATCTACAATGTGATCGACGCTCAGGGCGTGCGCTCGGCCCTTGCCACGAATGGCACGCAATGGAGCTTCATCCTCTGGCTGTTCGCGCTCGACTGGATCGGCATCACGGTCATCATGATGCTGACGCGCGGCCCCCGCGAATTCGTTCTCTCCGCCCGCCGCGCGCTTGGTTTCGGCATCGGCGCGGGCGTCTGCTCCACGCTGTCCTTCTCGATGGCGCTCTATGGCTTCTCGATCGCGCCTGTCGCCTACATGTCCGCCATGCGCGAGACGGCCGTTGTGTTTGCGGCAATCATGGGCTGGTGGTTCCTGCGCGAAGGCTTTGGCGCAAGGCGCACGCTGGCGGCCGTCATCCTTGCCGCAGGCCTCTGCCTGCTTCAGTTCAGCTAGGTCCGTCCGCGCAAGCGGATCCCGTCCGGCCGCTGCGCATTCCGGGCCCAGGCAGGCCGCAGCGTATCCATCGCCGGGCGCGCGTCGGGCCCACCGATCGTCACGTTGAACATGTCGTCCGCCTGTTCGTAGCCCGCATCCTGCGTCGGCCATCGGAAAGCCGCCCAGCCGATGCCGCGCGCCTCGCACGCCGCAATCCGCGCCGCATAGTAGTCGTTTACGCCTGCCGCAGAGCGCGATGCGCCGAACTCGCCAAGGAAGACGGGGACATTGCCCGTCTTCGCCTGATCGATCCTTGATTCGAACGTGTTCGCTGCGCCCTCGCTGAAGACAGCGTGGCCAGCCGCAGCCTCCGACTGATGCGTGAAGGCGCGCGGCTCGTAGTCGTGCACGCACCACACCGTGCCTGCGACGGGTGGGGCGCCCATGACCGACAGGAATTCGGTTCGGCCGAATGACGGCGGCGAGATCAGGATCGGCAGGTCGCTCGCGGCCGCTCGCACTTTCCGTGCAACATCGCCTGCTATGCGCTTCCAGTCCGAAATCCAGCTCACCTGCGCAGCATAGTCCTCTGCCTGCCAGGCTCCCAACCGCCCGCCCTCGCGATTGAGCCCGCCGACATTCGGCTCCGGCTCGACCATGATGTTGAGCCCCGCAATCTCGCTGCGCGACTGCACCAGTTTTGCCGCATCCTCGCACATGGCGCTCCAGGCCGCCTGCGCGTCGGCATCGCGCCAGATCGAGTCATCGATCAGGCGCGCCGGAAACCACGTGTCCTGGGCCTCTCGATGAAAGATGAAATCCGAACGCCCCGGACCTGAGCGCATCGCGAGCACGACATAAAGCCCCGCTGCCTTTGCATCGTCGAGTTGCTGGCCCAGCACGTCTGCCATCTGCGCGTCGCGCTTCCACGGCTTGCTCGCGGTCCAGAACTCCGGGAACGACATCACGACAAGATTGGCGCCCATGCTTGCGAGCGCATCGAAGTCCGGGCGCCGGTAGGCAGGCAGCACCGGTCCGCCGCCGCCGAATGTCGGACCGTCCACCTCGATCCGCCGCCGCCGCTGCGCGATCACGGCCCCGCGCAGCACGGGCGGCCCCGACACCGGCCAGAGCGAATGAGAGGCGCCGCGCTGTGCAACGGCCGCCGGATTGTTGCACGAGGCCAGCGCTCCGGCGCCGAGAATGGCGCTTCGGCGGGTCCATTCGCCGCCCTTTCTTCCAATCCCGTCAGACCGGAAACGCTTCATGAACGGCATTCTGGTTTAACAGGATGAACAAACGGTCCCCAGAAAGGGCCCAACGGGCGGACATGATCTGGCGACGCCTTCTTGGCTATTTTCCGGCAAGTCTCGCCGGCGGTCTCGCCAGCCTCGGCGCGGTCTACGCGCTTACGCGCCTGCTCTCGCCGGCAGACTACGGCTTTTATGCCCTCGCCCTCACCACGATGGGCATCATCTACACGCTGTCGGTCACATGGGCCGAGGCCGCGGCCTATCGATTCGCCGGCGCGGCCGTGTCGCGCGAGGACCTGCCCAGCCATATCCGCACGATCCTCGCCCTGCTCGCCTGCTCCGCCGCCATCGGCATTGCACTGATGACCGGCGCGATCCTGATCGCGACCGACCCCGCCTTGCGTCTCGCGCTCGCCGTAGCGATGACCACGATGGCGCTGACCCCGCTGGTCAACGCCGCGCAGGAGATGAGCCGCGCGCTTGATCGCGTGAGCCGCTACACGACGCTGCGCATGATCCAGGATCTCGGCGCCTTCACGCTCGGCACATTCCTCGCCTGGCAGACAGGGCTCGGCCCCGCTGCTCCCCTGGCAGGACTGGCCAGCGTGCTGGGCCTGCTCGCCTGCATCGAAGGCAGGCGGCTCTGGCGCGAATCCCGCGGCGGTCAATTCGAGCGCGCGCGCGTGCGACCTTACCTCGCCTACGGCGTCCCCGTCGCAATTGCACTCGCGCTGAACATCGCGCTCGACGCCGGTGACCGCTTCCTCATCGCGTACTTTCTCGGGGCCGAAGCGGTCGGCGTCTACGCCGCCGGCTATGGCCTCGCTGACAAGTCGGTTGGCCTGCTCTGCATCTGGGCAGGCGCTGCAGGCGGGCCGATGATGATGGCTGCATGGGAGCGCGAGGGCGTCCATGGCGTGCGCCAGGCCTCCGCCCATGCCGCCAGCACGCTGATGCTGATCGCAGCTCCCGCCGCCGCCGGTCTCGCGCTGGTCGCGCAGCCACTGTCCGAAGTCATGATCGGTGAGGCGATGCGGGCTCAGGCCGCCGCCATCATCCCGTGGATCGCGTTGTCCGGCCTGATCAACGGCTTCGTGCTCCACTATGTCTCGGAAGCCTTCCAGCTCTCAAAGCGCACGGCTCTGCGCGCCGGCATCATGGTCATCCCTGCCCTCGCCAACATTGCGCTCAACATCATCCTGCTGCCGCGCATCGGCCTGATGGGCGCGGTCTATTCGACGGTCGCGTGCTACGCGCTCGCGCTCGTGCTCCTCGCCCTTGCAAGCCGCCGCCTGATCCCGCTGGCCTGGCCGTGGACTGATTTCCTCAGGGTTGCGGGGTCCTGCGCCGCAATGGCGATTACGGTTCGCCTCCTGCCCTCGCTCGGCGGATTGCCCGAACTCCTGCTGAAAGCGGCCGCCGGCGCGATCACCTATGGCCTCGCCACCCTTGTTTTCGATGCGGCAGGCGCCCGTTCCGCCTTGCAGCAATTTGCCACACGCCGTGCGCGCAGTGTTTGACCGCGAAGGGCCATGACCGCTAAGTGAACCCGATGACCGATGCGCCCCAGACCGAGCCGAAGAAATCCATCCCGAAAGGGACCGGAAACATATGGACTGACCTGGGCCCGGTGCTCGCCTTCGTGATCGTTTTCAACGTGCTTCAGAATGGTCCGGAAGGCCCCGCCCTGTTCGGCAAGGACAACGCCATCTTCTGGGCCACCGGCGTCTTCATGGCCGCTGTCGCCGCCGCGATCGGCTGGACGCTGATGAAGGGCCGCAAGCTGCCGCCCATGCTGATCATCACGGGAACCGTGGTGATGGTGTTCGGCGGCCTGACCCTGTTCCTGCAGGACAAGACCTTTGCCTTCATCAAGCCGACCATCATCAATCTGCTCTTCGCCGGCACCATACTGGGCAGCCTCGCCATCGGCCGCAACATCTGGAAGACGGCGTTCGAACACGCCTTCAGGATGCCTGACCATGCGTGGAAGATCTTTGCCCTGCGCTGGGCCGGCTTCTATGTCGTGCTCGCCATCCTCAATGAGGTGATCTGGCGGAATTTCTCGGAGCAGTTCTGGGCCAACTCCAAGCTGTTCCTGTCGATTCCCCTGGCGATCGCGTTCATGGCGGCCAACCTGCCCTTCCTGATGAAGCACAACATCGAGGACGGCGAGGGCGCGGACGACAAGAAGGCCAGCGACCCTGCCTGATCAGCGAAACCCCGCGAACTCATCGAGCATCCTGTCCCAGGCGCGGTCCGCCTCTGCGGTCCATGCGATGCCTGTGATCGTGCGGCATGTATCCCTGATCGCCACAAGGAATGCATCGAACCGCTCTGCCGGCACGCCGTAGCCATCGTGGTGGGTCCGGGAGGCAGCGACGATCTGCGGCGCGACCAGCCGGTCCCCGGCAAGATCGACGATGCATTCGAGCGCCTGCTGCATCATCGAGGCGCGCACGCCGCCATCGCGATCCATCACGAACAGCGCTTCCAGTTCCGGATGGACTGAGAAGAGTGTCGCATAGACATCCGCTGTCGGATCGCCGCGCCGCTCGGCCACGATGTCCAGTGTCGCAAGAACCAGCCTGGCGTCAGCCTCGGTCACCGTGTCAGCGCATCGCTGGCGGGCGGGTTGCCGAATGGCGCAAAGCTGGTGCGGCCTTCCGTCTCCCGATAGTGCCCCAGCGCCCATTTGACCGATGGAAACGCCAGTTCACGCCATGGGATCGCATCCCACCCGAAAAGACCGACATCGAGGCTTTCAGGACCCGGTGAGGGATCATTGATCAGCCGTGCACGGAAGAAAATCTGTACCTGCCCGATTCGCGGGATCGAATAGACCGCCAGCAGTCCTTCGATCTCGAGTTCCGCGCGGGCTTCCTCGCGCGCCTCCCGGCAGGCGCCCTCTTCGACGCTCTCGCCGAGTTCCATGAACCCCGCGGGCAGCGTCCAGAAACCCATTCTGGGCTCGATTGCACGCTTGCAGAGCAATATCTGTCCGTGCCGGTGCGCAACCACCCCGGCGACGATGCGCGGGTTCACATAGTCGATGAAGCCGCACGAATCGCACACGCGGCGTGCGCGATTGTCGCCCGGAGGGGTCTGCATCGAAAAAGACATTGGCGCCGAAGCCTCGCTCACAGCAGAAAAACACACCGACAAAGGGTATAGACGAACCGCTCGCCCTAGATTCCGATTGCGGGCATTGAAGCCTGACAGGAACAAGTAGATGTTCCGTATCCGGATCGAGGTATATTATGGCGATGCGTAAAGCGGCAAAGCGCTCAGGCGCGGCGGGTAGCAGCACCCGCAAGGCATCCTCGCGCGAGGTGTTCCGGCTCAGCCGCTCCCCTTCGCATCTCCTGCGTCGCGCCGAGCAGTTCGCGACCGAGTTGTTCGCCCGATCCGAGCTGTATGATGGCGTCACCTTGCGCCAGACCGTGCTTCTGGCCGCCATCGCCGAGGCGGAAGGCGCCAGCCAGTCCGACCTTGTCCGGATCACGGGCGTTGACCGCTCGACTCTCGCCGAGATGATGGCCCGTATGGAAAAGAAGGGGCTGATCGCCCGCGCTGCGGCCGCCGACGACGGCCGCGCCAAGTCCGTCCGCCTTACAGCCGACGGCCGCCGCCGGCTCGACGCTGTCCTGCCCGCCATCAGGAACGTCGACCGGAGCCTGCTTGCCGCCCTGTCTGCATCGAAGCGCGCGGCCTTCCAGGTCATCCTGGCGGAACTCGCCGAAGCCGCCGACGAAAAGATGTCCGACGACGCGACCGCGACCGTGAAGCGGGCCCGGCCGAAGCCGCCCGCCTCCAGCAAGCGTCCCCGCGCAAAGCGCTAGCCGCCGGCCGCGCCAGACAGCTTGGCCTTCTCCGCGCGGTACGCTGCGACGAAATCCGTCACATCCTGGTCGACGAAGTAGTTGCGCTTGGTCTTGATGATCTGGCCCTGCGCATCGATCAGGAAGCTCTCGGGCACGCCCGACAAACCCATGTCGATGCCAAGATCACCGGAGGGGTCCAGCCCCACCGCAGCAAAGGGATTGCCGTCCTGCACCAGGATCTGGCGTGCGCCGTCCAGTCCGTTCGGATCCTTGTAAAGCACACCGACGATCTCGACGCCCTGTGCGCGCATCTCGACCAGCAGCGGATGTTCGAGCTTGCACGGCGCGCACCATGTCGCCCAGAAATTGATGAGCACCGGCCGCCCGGCAAAGTCAGAGAGCTTCACTTCCCCGCCATCAAGCCCTGCAATTGCAAACTGGGGCGCCGGCCGCTGCGGCGAGATGAAGGATGCCGGTGCAGGTGCAGGCCGCGACAGCTGCACGAACGCCACCAGGACGATGCCCGCAAACACGGCGACCGGAAGAAAGGCCCACCAGCGTTTCATGGCGTGTCATCCTTCTCGGCCTCGGCCAGTTTCCGGCGGGCGTTGGAGAGCCGCATGACGGACCAGATGATGAGCCCCGTTATCACCACGGCGGCGATGCCGTAGGATGTCAGCACGTAGGGCGTGTACTTGCCGTAATCGAACATGCCTATTCTGCCGCCTGCCTGCGCTGCATCAGCATTTCTGCGCGTGTGTTCATGACCTCGGCCCGCATGTTGAACAAGGTTAGCCCGCCGAACAGCGAGAAATAGCCAAGGGCCACAACGTACATCGGATACTTGAACTCGTCGGCCGCCTTCATCTTCACCTGGTGCAGCGTCGAGAACCATTCCACGGAGAACTGGATGATCGGCAGGTTCACTGCGCCCACAAGACACAGGATCGCTGCCGCCCGCGCGGCCTTCTGGGGCGTGTCCATCGCCTGCCAGATCGCCATGTAGCCGAGGTAGATGAAGAACAGCACCAGCACGGAGACGAGACGCGCATCGCCCCATTCCCACCACGTGCCCCAGGTCGGATAGCCCCAGATCGAGCCGGTCATCAGGCCAAGCGCCGTCACAGCCGCCCCGATCGGTGCGGCCGACTTCGCCGCCACATCCGCCAGCGTGTGGCGCCAGATGAAGGACACGATGCTGGCGCCTGTCATGAAGGCGTAGGCGAACAGGGACAGCCACATCGCCGGAACGTGCACGAACATGATGCGCGCCGAGTCGCCCTGCTGGAAATCCTCCGGAACGACGAACAGCCCGAAATAGGCGCCGATCAGGATCAGCCCTACGCCAAGCAGGGTGAAAGGCAGGGCAAACCATTTCGACACCGCCATGAAGCGGTACGGGTTTGCGAGGTAGGAGAGGACGGCCATGCGCCAGAAACTCCAGAATGCACTGCTACTCTAGTCGTCTTGCCCGCCGCCGGGGGTCACATTCTCAGGATCGGGCCGAGGCGGCACATCTAGTCAATCGCCATACGGAGCGCCATCGCCGCCGCAAAGGGCGATGTGGCGATGCCAAACAGGGAAACCGCGCCCGCCAGCAGGGCCGGCTGGCCCCAATCCCCGCCGCCGGCCGCTGCATAAAGCGCCGCCGCCCCGAATATCATGGTCGGCACGTAGAGCGGCAGCGTGACCAGGGCGATCACCAGTCCGCCCCGCCTCAGCCCGGCAGCCAGGGCGGCGCCGATTGAGCCGAAGAAGAAGAACGCCAGCGACCCCACCAGCGCGGCGCCGATCACAAACAGAACCTGTTCCGGCGGTCCCTGCAGCATGATCCAGAGGATCGGCGCGATGAAAGCCAGTGGAATGCCCGTGGCGATCCAGTGCGCCAGGGTCTTGGCCAGCGCGATCCCCTCCATGCCGACGCCGGACCCGGCATAGGCGTCCAGCGTGCCGTCCTCGAGATCGGCCTGGAACAGGCGCTCCATTGGCAGGAGGCTGGCCAGCGCGAGTGCGATCCACATGACGCCTGGCCCTGCGATCTGCAGGTTGCCGATCTCGTTGCCGACCGCGAACGGCGTCATGCTGGCTGCCGCGGCAAAGAACCCGACCGGCAGCGCGGCGCCTCCCCCGCCCGACCAGGCGAGCTTCAGCTCACGCGCAAAGACCGAGAACGAGCCGCTCATGCGGCCGCCTTCAGGGTCGACAGGTCCAGGATGCGTGAGTTGGCGAACCCTTCGCCATGCACCGCTGCGATCACGATGCCGCCGCCGGCGCGGTGTTCGGCGACCAGCTGCATGACAAGGGTGCGGCCTTCAGTGTCCAGAGCAGCCGTCGGTTCGTCCAGCAGCCAGACCGGGCGCGGCTCGATCAGCAGCCGGGTCAGCGCCAGGCGGCGCTTCTGCCCGGCAGACAGCCCCCGCCCTGGGACGGATTTGCGGTTTGCCAGGCCTACGCGCTTTATGGCGGCGTCCGCGACATCCTGCGGACGAGCGAAATAGCGCGCCCAGAACCGCGCCTGCTCCAGCGCGGTTTCCGTGGGCTTCACGGCGTCGAGATGGCCCAGATAGTGCTGCGCCGCCTCTTCACTGTCGCCGGGACCCGCGCCGGAATAGCGCACCCTGCCCTCATGCGGACGGGTCAAACCCGCCAGAATCCGCAGGAGCGTCGACTTGCCTGAACCGTTGGCGCCTCTCAGCTCCAGCGATTCGCCGGCAGAAACGCGAAAGGCCAGTCCTTCGAACAGCACGCGCAGGCCGCGCGCAGCCGCCAGGTTCTCGACCTCGAGGGCCAGTGATGAGGCGCCAGCGCCAGACAATTCCTTTACCCCTTCAGGTGCATTTGCTTCCCATAACGGCGTCCTGTAGGAACGCCGCCAGAGCGGGGGGCCGCCGGCTCCCGTACGTCGATATTTCGATGCCCCGAAAGGCGCCCCAGCATGCCGTCCCTCGACAGTTTCAAGTCCCGCAAGACCCTCCAGGTGGGCGCGAAGACGTACGCCTATTACAGCCTTGAGGCGGCAGCGCAAAACGGACTTGGCGATGTCTCCCGCCTGCCCGTTTCCCTCAAGGTGCTTCTGGAGAACCTGCTCCGCTTCGAGGACGGCAAGACAGTCACCCAGGCCGACATCAAGGCTTTCGCCGGCTGGCTCAAGGACAAGGGTTCCGCCGAGGTCGAGATCGCCTACCGCCCCGCACGCGTGCTGATGCAGGATTTCACGGGCGTACCCGCCGTGGTCGATCTTGCCGCCATGCGCGACGCAGCCGCCAAGCTTGGCGCCGACCCCAAGGCCATCAACCCCCTGGTGCCGGTCGATCTCGTGATCGACCACTCCGTAATGGTCGACCATTTCGGCAAGGCGGATTCAGCCAGGCAGAACGTGAAGCGCGAATACGAGCGCAACATGGAACGCTATGAGTTCCTCAAATGGGGCCAGACCGCGTTCGACAATTTCCGCGTTGTGCCGCCCGGCACCGGCATCTGCCACCAGGTGAACCTCGAATACCTTGCCCAGACCGTCTGGACGAAGGAAGAAGATGGCGAAGTCGTCGCCTTCCCGGACACCTGCGTCGGTACGGACAGCCACACCACAATGATCAACGGCCTTGCCGTGCTTGGCTGGGGCGTCGGCGGCATCGAGGCCGAAGCCGCCATGCTCGGCCAGCCTGTCTCAATGCTGATCCCGGAAGTCATCGGCTTCAAGCTCACCGGCAAGCTGCCGGAAGGCGCGACCGCGACCGACCTCGTCCTCACCGTCACGCAGATGCTGCGCAGACACGGCGTCGTCGGCAAATTCGTCGAATTCTACGGGGCCGGCATCGACAACCTCAGCCTCGAAGACCAGGCCACTATCGCCAACATGGCCCCCGAATACGGCGCGACCTGTGGTTTCTTCCCGATCAGCCAGGAGACCATCAACTTCCTCTCCTCGACCGGTCGCCTTGCCGAGCGTGTGCAGCTGGTCGAAGCCTACGCCAAGGCGCAGGGCTTCTGGCGCGCCGGCATGAAGGACCCCGTCTTCACCGACACGCTCGAGCTCGACCTCGCAACGGTCGAACCCTCGATCGCGGGCCCGAAGCGCCCGCAGGACCGCATCGTCCTGCGCGACGCCGCAGACAGCTTCGCCATTGCGCTCGACAAGGAGTTCGGCCGCCTCGACAAGGCGCATACACGGGCGAAAGTCGAGGGCACGGATTATTCGATCGGCCATGGCGATGTCGTGATTGCAGCGATCACGAGCTGCACGAACACATCGAACCCGAACGTTCTCGTCGCCGCCGGACTGCTGGCGCGCAACGCCCGCAAGCGCAAGCTGACCAGCAAGCCCTGGGTCAAGACCTCGCTCGCGCCGGGCTCACAGGTGGTTACCGACTATCTCGACAAGGCTGGACTGACCGAGGACCTCAACGCGCTCGGGTTCAATCTCGTCGGCTATGGCTGCACCACCTGCATCGGCAATTCCGGACCACTGCCTGAGGCTGTCTCAGCCGCCATTGCGCAGGGCGATCTCGTCGCGACGTCTGTGCTGTCGGGCAACCGCAACTTCGAAGGCCGGGTGAACCCCGACGTGCGCGCGAACTATCTCGCCTCCCCGCCGCTGGTCGTCGCCTACGCGCTTGCCGGCTCGATGAACATCGACATCACGAAAGACCCGATCGGCTACGATGACGAGAACGAGCCGGTCTTCCTCTCGGAGATCTGGCCGACCACGAAGGAGATCGCCGACACCGTCCGCGCCGTCGTGACAGCCGAGATGTTCGCCACGCGTTATTCCGACGTGTTCAAGGGCGACGAGCAGTGGCAGAAGATCAAGGTCGAGGGCGGCGCCACCTATGGCTGGCCGATGGCCTCCACCTACGTGCAGAACCCGCCCTACTTCGAGGGCATGACGATGACGCCCGAACCCATCACCGACATCGCGGGCGCGCGTATTCTTGCGCTCTTTGGCGACAGCATCACCACCGATCACATCTCGCCTGCAGGCGATATCCAGTCCAAGGGTCCGGCCGGCAAATACCTGCGCGACCACCAGGTTCCGGTCACCGACTTCAACTCCTACGGCGCGCGCCGTGGCAACCACGAAGTCATGATGCGCGGCACGTTCGCCAATATCCGGATCAAGAACCATGTCGTGCCCGGTGTTGAGGGCGGCGTGACCCGGAAGTTCCCCGAAGGCGATCAGAAGGCGATCTATGACGCCGCGATGGACTACATCGCCGAGGGCCGCCAGCTGGTGATCTTCGCCGGCAAGGAATATGGTACCGGCTCCTCGCGCGACTGGGCCGCCAAGGGCACGCGACTGCTTGGCGTTCGCGCGGTCATCGCCGAGAGCTTCGAGCGTATCCACCGCTCCAACCTCATCGGCATGGGCGTGCTTCCGCTCCAGTTCGCCGAGGGCGAAAGCTGGCGGGGCCTCAACCTTTCCGGTTCCGAAGTGGTCACCATTTCGGGTATCGCCACCCTGCTGCCGCGCCAGACTGTCTCGATCGACATCGTCTACCCCGATGGCGCAAAGCGGACGCTTGAGGCCAAGGTCCGGATCGATACGGAAAACGAGCTGGATTACTTCAAGAACGGCGGGATCCTGCACTATGTTCTTCGCGAACTTGCCAGGGCTTCGTAACCTGCCAAGGCTTCGTTACGGAAGGTGATCAGGGGGTCACGGCCTCTTGATTCGCGGAATTGTGCGGCTGCGAGATAACGGACCGGCATGAGAAGGTTACTCTCACGTCTCGCTTCGGCAGCTATCGCGCTTGCCGCCCTGTCCGCGCCGGCCGTCGCGCAGCGCGGCGGCATGGACGTGCCCGAGCACGCCACCCGCCCCGTCGTGATGGAGCTGTTCTCCAGCCAGGGTTGCGGCAACTGCCCCGTTGCAAACGCCAACATCGCAAAGCTGGCCGAGCGGTCCGACGTGATCGCGCTCACCTACCCGGTCGGCATTTGGGACTATCTCGGCTGGGACGACACCTTCGCCAAGAAGGAATTCACCGAGCGTCAGAAGCGTTACAACCGCATCCTGAAATACCGCGGGCCCTACACACCGCAGGTTGTCTATTCGGGACGCCTGCATGGGCCCGGAACCGACATCAAGGATATCGAGGAGGCCTTCGGCCGCCGCGACATCAACCCCTACCCCGCCACGCTGGCATTCGAGAACGACATGGTTGTCGTCTCCGGCGCCATTCCGGCGGATACCGATAAGGCTGGCGTCGTGGTCGTGCACTATCGCCCCGGCGTCACCAGCGTCACGCCTGGCGGCGGGACCAACAAGGGCAAGCCGATGTCCTACTGGAACCTCGTCACCAGGTACGAGCAGGTCGGCGAATGGAAAGGCGGCGCCCAGCGCTTCCCGGTCAAATGCACGTCCGCTTGCGTCGTGATGATTCAGAAGAACGGCCCCGAGGGCATGGTCATCGGCGCGGTGCAGAAGAAGTAGCGCGCTACCCCGCGATTGCATTCAGCGGTGTCGAGAACGTCCACCAGTCCAGCTCGCTGAGCGCGAACGCCCACGGCGCCGCACGCGCATTGATCCCGACGGCCAGCGCCGTTGCCTCCGGGCTCGCGCCCTCGGCCAGGGCTGCGCTGACCGTCACCCAGCCTTGGTCGTCCTTGCGCCAGCTGCGCACGACGACAACCACGCCGGAGGCAAGCTGCGTGATGTGCTCGGCAAGCGGCGCGCCTGTTGCCACCTCAAGCGCCGGCGCGACATCGGTCGGTGCGAACCGTGCAAGCGCTTGCGCTGTCAGCGTTGGCGCGAGCGCCGCCAGCAGCTGCAGCCGATCATGCGGCGGGGCCAGTGCGAACCCGCCGCCAGGCGCAGCCAGGAGCCGATAGGCCGGGCCCTGAGCTGGCCGCACATCGGCCCCCGCAATCTGTTCCGCTGAAATCTCCAGCACGCCAAGATCAACCCACGCCGCGCCGCGCTGGAGCGGCGGCATCACCGCGCCCGCAACGGCCCAGGCCTGAAGGTCATCCGGCTTGCGCACGAACGACTTTCCGTCGCGATGCCCGACCAGCAGCTTCGCGAAGCTGTTGCCCTTCCCGTCGCCAACTTCCAGCAGCGCGCCTGTGCCGCCCGTCGCCGGATCGCCAAGCCCGATGCGGTCGAACTTGCGCTCGTCGCGCGTCATCGCTTCGGCATAGGTGATGTTCGACAGCGCCTCGGTCAGCTCCTGGATTTTTGCGTCCGTGACGGGATACGATCCCTTCTCAGCCAGCACCCAGCCGTCGTCATTGCGCACGAGGTGATAACTCTCCTCCTGCGTTGTCACCATGATCAGCTGGATCAGTCCCTGCTTTCCGGCAAACGCCGGCAGCACGCGCTTGCCGACCTCGGACCGCTGCAGGTCGGCGCCGGCTGGCATCCATGCCAGAGCGCCCAGCAGCATCGAGGCCGCAGCCACGCCGCCTGCGATCAGCAGTGATCGCCGTCTCTGCTTCGCCCGCGCCGCATTCATGCCGCGCCTCCACGTCTGCGACTGCGCCAGAAGAACATGGCAATCCCCGCGAGCCCAACGAGGGCCGGCGGCAACCACACATTGAGGAATACCAGCTGGCCTTCCAGCGTATCAATGTCGCGCCGGAATTCACGCTCGACGTCGCGGAGCTGTCTGCGGATCTCTGCAGCCTGCGCACGGTAGTCGCTGATCTCGGCCAGCTCTTCCGGCGTCGATGCCGCCCCGCCCGCACGCCGCGCCTCCAGCGCGCCAACTTTCTCTTCGGCGGCCTTCAGCAGCATCTCGAGCCGCTCCTGTTCGGCAAACAGACGCGTCCGCGCAGCCTCACGAAGCTCATCCACGCGCGCCATCGGTCGCGCCGCCGGGGCGCGCGAACGCAGCTCCGTCAGGGCCGGATCTCCGCCGAGATTGTCGAGCGCGTTCAGAACGAATGCCGCATTGTCGGCCAGGGGCTGGCCCGTCTGCGGGTGTACGAAAAAGCTGTCGTCGAACATGTCCGAGTCGGCGACGAGGATGATCTGCGCATCGCGCTGCGAATCCGCCACGAAGGGTGGCTGGCGCGCCATCTCCTGCCTTCGCAGCTCGGCCAGCACCGGATCGTCATTGTCAGCAACCGCAGGTGGCCCTGCGAATGTCGAGCGCAGAATGCCTGACAGCCTTCCTGCAAGAACCTGCGCCTCGCCCGACGGCTGATACGCCTCGAGCACCTGCCGCGGCCCCGGATCACCCGCCGCCATCTCGCCGCTCAGCAACGCAGCCTCGAGGCTGGTCGACACCAGCGGCTCGAACGTCACGCCTGCGGGCGGAGCCACGATCAGCCGTCCTGCCGCGCCGAAATTGATCGGCCGCGACAGGTCCGCCGTGATCACATCGTCCCGTGACATCAGCCCTGGCGGCGGCCCGAGGAAAAGCGGCTGGCCCACCTGCATCGTCCGCCCGCCGCCGATGTCGACATTCACCGGCAACGCCACTGTCGAGTCCGCCACGACCTGAGGAGATTCCGCAAGGCCGAGCATCTGCGAAATCCGTCCCAGTGAAGAGGCCACCGGCGTTCCGCCCTGCTGCACCAGCGCCGCGCGCGACACCGGGTCGATCGCGATCATTGCCGCGCCGATGTTGAGCAGGAACTGCTCGATCACATAGCTCTGCCACTCATCCATCGCCCGCGGATGGACCATCAGCAGCACGTCCGTCCCTTCCGGTAGCGCGCGAAAATCCGGCTCGACGATGACGATCTCGTATGCGCGCGCGCCCTCTCGCAGGATGAAGGCCGAGCCCTCTTCAGTCGGATGAAGCTGGTAGGGCAACAGCGACGACAGCACCGCCACTTTCGGCGGGGCCGGATCGTCGAGCTGCGAGATCAGGCGGACGAGCTCGTATTCCAGCAGTGCATCGCGCTCCGGCGCGAGAAACGGAATGGTGATGTTGTCCGCCGACGTATTGCGGCCGATGATCCCGAAATACAGCGGCTCGCCGCCATCGGTCGGCGCAGGCGACAGTCCGGCGGCTACCACGCGGTCCTCTTCCTCGGAGAACGCTTCCGGCTCGACCTCGCGCAGTTTCACCTTGCCTTCGCTCTGCGCTGCAATCTCGGCCATCAGCTGGCGCACGCGGTCAGCATGCGCGCGGATCGCCGGGAAGTCGGCGCCGAGCTCACGCGAATAGACAAGCTCGATCTCCACTGGCTCGATCAGCCGCTGCACCACGCGTTTTGCCGATGTCGAGAGCGTATAGAGCCCGTTGGCGGTGAAATCCGCGCGCGCCCCGCCAAGCCATCTCCATGAGGCAAGATTCAGCCCGGCGAAGATCAGGACCGCGGCCAGGCTTGCAAGAATGACGTAGTGACTGCGCTTCATCACCCGCCCTTCCTTGCGCTGACCCAGATCGTGTTCAGCGTCAGCCAAAGGCCGATGAAGCCGAGATAGAAGAACAGCGAGCGCAGTTCCAGCACACCGCGCTGCGCCGCCTCGAAATGCGAGAGCAGCGAGAATGACGCCAGCGCATCCGCCAGTCCCGGTCCCAGTGCACCGCCCACGACCGGCAGGCCTGCTGCTGTGAACAGGAAGCCCACAGCCACCGACAGCACGAACGCCACCACTTGATTGCCCGCGGCCGCCGACAGCGCGCATGCGATCGACAGATACGCGCCCGCCATCAGGAAGCTCATCAGATAGCCCAGCGCGATCGCCGCATTGTCGGGTGCGCCAAGCCAGTTCACCGAGATCCACATCGGCGCGGTCAGCGCCAGCGCAGCGCCTGCCACCGTCCATGCTGCGAGAAACTTGCCGAGCACCAGCGCCCATGCAGGCGCCGGCAGGCTCATCAGCAGTTCGAGCGTGCCGCCGCGCGCCTCATCCGCCCACAGCCGCATCGCGATCGCAGGCAGGAAGACGAGATGGAGCCATGGATGAAACAGGAAGAAGGGCGAGAGGTCCGCCTGATTGGTGTCGAAGAACCGCCCGATCTCGAAGGTAAAGGCTCCAAGCGAAATGAGGAAGATCGCCATGAACACATAGGCGAGCGGCGTCAGGAAGTAGGCCGACAGCTCGCGCACATAGATCGCGCGGATTGCGTGCCCGGCTTGCCGCGCCGACTGCGCCACATCGATGCTCACGCTGCGCGCTCCATCTGCGTCAGCGCATGGAAGGCATCCTCCAGCCGCCCGCCTGGCGTTTGCGCCGCCAGCTCAGTGCGCGTCGTATCGGTCACGATGATCCCGCGATCGATCAGCACGACGCGCGAGCACATCGCTTCGACCTCATCGAGCTGGTGGGTCGAGATCAGGATCGCCTTCGTCTCGGCCATGCGCCGGATCAGCGACCGCATCGCCACCTTCTGGTTGGGATCGAGCCCGTCTGTCGGCTCGTCCAGCACCAGCACGACAGGGTCATGCACCAGCGCGCCGGCAAGTGCGACGCGCCGCCGGTATCCCTTCGACAGCGTTTCGATGCGCGCGCCCATCACCTCGGCGATGCCGGCATCCTGCGCCACGCGTGCAATTGCATCCTTCGTCGCCGCTGCGGACAGCCCGTGCGTCCGCGCGAGAAATCCGAGGAATGCCCTTACCGAGAGATCGAGATAGAGCGGCGCGCCCTCCGCGAGATAGCCAAGCGATCGCTGGGCTGCGCTGCGCGCTGTGATGATGGACGCCCCGCCGATCTCCGCATCGCCTGCGTCCGGCTCGAGAAAGCCCGCGATCATTCGCAGGGTCGTCGATTTGCCCGCGCCATTCGGCCCGAGGAAGGCCACCGCCTGCCCTGCCGAAACGGCAAAGCTCACAGCGCGCACGGCCTTGCGCCCACCGAACGACTTGGAAAGACCGGAGACCTTCAGCGCTTGCATGACATCCATCAGCCGGAGCGGGGCCGCGATACAGCCCATGGGCTATCATGCGGACCGATTCTCCGGCGCAGAGAAGTGAACAGCTGCAGGTGAAAAATCGCCCAACACGAGGAAGGAATCCCGCGCAAATCGAGCGGACCGGACGCAAGCGTCCGCAATGTGCGGATTTTTCTTGTTGTGGGGATCAGGTGTCGGGCGAACCGTCAGTCGCAACCCTGGGGGGCTGGGGGGCTGTTGGGTCCAAGGTCGGCGTCTTAACCATCCGCCCGACCTCATTAACCTGTACGGGATCGGTGGCTTTGGCTAGCCCAAAAAGCGGTTATATTGCGAAACTTTCGTAATGTTCGCGGGCAGTTTCTGACCCGAAGCTGATGCAACGTTTGCCACCGCCTGACCAGATGCAGGAAAGCCCATGAAAGAACAGTTTCAGCTCGGGTCTTCACCTCTTTCCTCCCGCCCTGAGAAGGCAATCTGGTTCGACCGGCGCGAGCTCGACCAGATCCTCTGGGCCTATGGCAAGCTGGTCTCCGAAGGCGAATGCCGCGACTACGCGATCGGCGCCTTTCGCGACCACGCCGCCTTCTGCATGTTCAAGCGCGCCGCCGAAGCGCCGACCTGGACGGTCGAGAAATGGCCCGAGCTGGCCCGCAAGCAGGGCGCCTATGTGCTCACCAATGCGACCGGGCAGGTCCTGAAACGCGGCCACGACCTGGCCCCTGTGCTCGCCTTCTTCGACAAGAAGCGATTCCAGGTCGTGGACTGATCCACATTCTGCCCACACAAGTTCATCCACAACTGTTGAGAACCCGAAACGAAAAGGCCCCGGACGCAAGTCCGGGGCCTTCGTTTTGGGTCTGCTTCAGGCGCTATTCGCGCGAGGACAGGAACATCAGCACGATGCGGAACATGTTGATGAACGAGATGAAGAAGTTCAGCGCACCCCAGTTCGTCATCACCGCAAGGCTGCGGGCGTCGCCGCCGAAGGCGTAGTAACCGTCCTTCAGCTGCTGCGTCTCAACCGCGATCAGCACCGCGGAGAGAGCGAACACGGCGCCCATGATGATCCATTCGAACATCGAGGACGGCGGCAGGATGAAGTTCAGAAGCGACATCGCCAGCACGCCCCACATCGCCATGAGCGCGAACGAGCCGATGCCCGACAGGTCGCGCTTGGTGGTGTAGCCGAACAGCGACAGGGCGCCGAAGGCCGAGGCGGTGATCAGGAAGGCCTTGGCGATCGTCTCATAGGTTGTGGTCAGACCAATGCCGCCGCGCGTGCCAGCCGACATGCCGGACTCAGCCATGAGAACCCAGGTGCCAAGTCCAAGGCCCATCAGAACGACGATGGCCCAGTACATGATGCCGGTTGCCAGCGGCGACGGGTTCTTCATGAAGAACATGGAGCCGAGCATCAGGACGATCGGGCCCCACTGCACGACGTAAACGAGCGGCGTGCCGAACACGAGCTGCGAGACGGCGGGAATCGCACCAGCCGCGTAGGCCAGCGCGCCCGCCAGCAGGATGCCGAGGAACAGCTTGTTGTAGACGCCCAGCATGAACTTGCGCAGGCCGGCGTCCTTGGACATGTCGCCCGTCTGCGCGCCTGTGCGCGCTTGGGCAAATTGGAAGTCAGCCATGGTCTGTGTTTCAACCCTCTATTG
>CAIMMO010000267.1 GCA_903842595.1 uncultured Alphaproteobacteria bacterium | reverse complement strand
CCCGGCATGAACGACTTCGGAATTGCGCGAGGACGTCTCGGTCGCGATCGCGCTCGCCGCTTCCAGGACCAGCACATCCCGGCCCTTGAGCGCGAGCGCACGGGCGCAGGCAAGCCCCACGGCCCCCGCGCCGATCACCACTGCATCTGCTTCGAACGTGTCCATGCCTGGCTGGCTTAGCGTACCAGAATTAAGGAGTCGCGAGCGGGTTTCGCCTCAATCGCGAATTGTTCTCAAAACACTTGGACGGCGCACGTGTAGGCCTTTGGGCCACGGCCACGTTCGAACCCGGGCGATCAGCCTTTGATTGGGAATGCGCACATGGCCACTGGGACCTCGGGCAGCTCGAACGGCTTCCTTTGCCTCGTCGTCGGCGCTCTGGTCGTGGGCGTGATCGTGTTGGGCGTCATGTTCTTCAATGCCGAACGCAATGACAGCCCCCTCGAAAATGCGGCTGAAGCCGTCAGCGAAGCCGCCGATGAAGTCGGCGACGCAGCGCGCAACGCGAACCGATCATGATCGAGACAACGCGGCTTCAGCCTGGCGCCGCCTTTGGCGTGGGCGCCTCAGCGCCCTTCTTTGGAAGGGCCGGGTGAGGCCCTATGGCGCCTGCGCTCACGAGTTCCAGCGTCCATTCCAGCTGGCGCGCGCGCCACATGCTACCGAAATAGGTGAGCGGGCCAAACGCGAGCCCCACCAGCACGGCGATAACGACGCTCCCTTCGCTGAACACCAAGTCGCGCATCATCTCCGGCGCAATCTCGGACAACAAGGCGCCGATCGCCACGGGCAGTGAGACATAGGCGACCGCAACGGCGCTGAAAGCTGCCGACGTCCGGCGGACATTGATCTCCGCAAGCATCTTCAAGGCTGCAACCGTCTCCGCCGGCGCTGCGCCGACAATGTCCGCCACCTTCTGGGATTTGCGGTCACCGAACGGTCCCGCCAGCAAGTCCGCACCGATGAAGCGCCATGTCGTCTTGCTGAACAGGATCTCGGCCGGCATCGACCAGACCGGAAATATCCGGATCAGCGAGCGCCACGTCGCCTGCAGTTCCTTGCCGGTCATCCTCGAGCGCCCCCCGCGACATGGGCGTACCTTCGCTTGCTCGGCAATCGCAATCAAGCGCCATCCCCGCGGCGCTGACGCAATCGTCAGCGCGTTAGCGCCGCACACAGAGACGAGGAATACACATGGCCGCTGCCACGAAGACCAACGGATCGAAGGCAAAGGCGATGGACGCCGTAGCCCTTCTCAAGGCCGATCACCGCAGGGTCGAAGACCTGTTCGAAACCTACGAGAAATCGCGCAGCAAGCCCGCGAAGGCGAAGCTCGCGCAGCAGATCTGCATGGAGCTGACCTTCCACGCCACGATCGAGGAAGAGATCTTCTACCCGGCCGTAAAAGGCGAAGTCGAAGACGACATGCTGGACGAAGCCTATGTCGCGCATGACGGAGCGAAGGTGCTGATCGGCGAACTTCTCGCCGGCTCGCCGGACCACCCGTTCTGTGAAGCCAAGGTCAAGGGGCTGTCCGGATAGATCAAGCAACACGTCCAGGAAGAGGAACAGCGCGGCGGCATCTTCGCCCAGGCGAAAAAGGCCGGCGTGGACATGGACGAACTTGGCGAGCGCCTTGCAGCCCGTAGGGCTGAACTGACCAAGCAGTTCAAGGCCTCAGGCATCCCGACGCCGCGGACACGCTCCATGCGCGGCGTCCAGCTAGATGTCGGCCAGCCGGTCGAAGTCGCTGCCCAGTAACCCACGTGGATCAGGAGATCATCATCAACATTGTCGGCGTCGGCGCAGGCCTTTGTTCGATGGTGAGCTTCGTTCCTCAGGTCGGGAGGATCGTTTAGACAAAGTCGGCTGAAGGCGTGTCACTGAAGATGTTTGCGGTGACGGTAACCGCCTTCATTTTATGAGCAACCTACGGCGTCCTGCTCGGCTCCTGGCTGATCTCCGTATCGAATGTGGTCTGCCTTTGCCTGTCGCTTGTGATCGTCGTGCTGCGACTCAAGTCCGGCGACGGGACGAGTCAGTCCATTCCCGGCTGGCGCGGAAACTGAGGCAGCGTGTGTATGTCAGCCACCCACGCGACGCGCTCAGCCGTCTGCAATATGGCCTGCGGCGGCCCGATCAGCTCCGGCTCATCCAGCGTGGCGCTGGCGACGTCGATCTTGCCGGGCAGATATGTCTCGCTGACATAGAACAGACCTGTCCCACACTCCGAGCAAAAGAAACGCTCCGCGTGTTCGGAAGAGGCGCGCGACTTCGGTGCGCCCTTCGTCACAGTCACCGCGTCCTTCGGATAGATCGCCCATGCGACCATCGGCGCGCCCGCAGTCCGCCGGCAATCCTTACAGCAGCAGATGGAATGGCGCTCCGGCAGCAAGCCGGCCTCATATCGAACCGCCCCGCAATGACATCCACCACGCTGCATGAACGCCTCCATTTCTGTCTGAACAGAAATGGCACGGGTAAAGCCACACACCAGTCATCCTAGGGGTGATTGCTGACACCAGGCTGGCAGCAACGTCGACAGCAAGGCGGCTAGGCCCTACTCCGCTGCCTGCATCCGGGGAGCGGGCCCAGCATTCCACCTGGCCATCAGCGAGGCGAGCCTCTTCTCCGCCGCCTCGACGGCGCGCTCCTTCACGTGGCCATAACCGCGAATGTCGTCGGGAATGGTCGCAATCTCGACCGCAAGCGCATGATTGTCGGCACGGAGTCCCGCAGAGAGCCTCTCGAGGCGCTCGAGATATTCATCGCGCAGCCGGCGCTCCATGACACGCTCCTCGGTCTTGCCGAAGATGTCGAACCGACCGCCGCGCAGGAATTTCAGTTTCCGGAGAACCTTGAAGCCCACCATCATCCACGGACCGAAGGGCTTTTTGGTCAGTTCGCCCTTGTGGTTCTTCTTCGAGATCATCGGCGGTGCGAGCAGGAAGGTCAGCTTGGTGTTCTTGCCGAACCTGTCCTCGACGGCCTGCTTGTACTCCGGACGCGTGTAGAGCCGCGCGACCTCATACTCGTCCTTGTAGGCCATCAGCTTGGAAAGGTAGGTCGCCGCTGCATAGGTCAGCTGTTCGCCCAAGCCCAGATTGCTCTCCGCCGCCCGCACGCGCGCGATGCGCGCCTCGTACATGTCGGCATAGGCGGCGTTCTGATACTCCTTAAGCATCTCGGCGCGGCGCGCGATCAGCTCGTCGAGCTTCAGCGGCTCGATCTCCGGGCGCTTGGGAGCTGCAGCCTGCACAACGTCGGGATTCACCGCAGCGACACGGCCGAGATCGAAAGCCGCAGCATTCTCCTTGATCTTGACCTTGTTGAGCCGGTTGGCTTCGTAGATCGCGGCATCAGACACGGGGATCAGCCCGTTCTGCCAGGCCATGCCCAGCATGATCATGTTGGTGTAGATCGCATCGCCGAAATGATGCTCGGCCAGCGCCTCGGCATTCGTCGCCGCGAACGACTTCGCCCGCGAGCGCACGCGCGCCGTCAGCAGGTCCGGATCGAAGCGCACATTGCGGTTCTCAATGATCTCCTTCGTCGGCGTTACGTCGTGGTTTGCGGCCACAGCCGTGCGCGCCTTGTCGAACATAACCAGCGCATCGCCCGAGGACGCGACGACCAGATCGCACGCAATGATGACGTCGGCTGATGCCGGCGGCGTCCTGCCCGCCTTGATGTCGTCGGGGTCGAGGGCGAAGCGCACATGGGAGAGCACAGGCCCGCCCTTCTGCGCGAGGCCCGTCATGTCCAGCGTCTGAGACGCCTTGCCGTCAACGTGCGCCGCCATGGCGAGCACGGCCGCGACTGTCGTGACGCCTGTGCCCCCCACCCCGGTGAAGAGCACGTTCCACGCCTCATGCCCAAGTTGCGGCAGGGCTGGCCTCGGCAGTCCCGACACGTCGAATGTCGGCGCGCCGCGCTCGACATCGGATTTCCGATCGCCACCGACAACCGTGACGAAGGACGGACAGAAGCCCTCAATACAGGAATAGTCTGTGTTGCAGGTCGACTGGTTGATCTGCCGCTTGCGGCCGTACTCCGTTTCGACCGGCTCCACCGACAGGCAATTCGATTTCACCGAGCAATCGCCACAGCCTTCGCAGACGGCCTGGTTGATGAAGACGCGCTTGGTCGGCGCTTCCATCTTGCCGCGCTTGATACGGCGGCGCTTCTCGGTGGCGCAGACCTGATCATAGATCAGCACGGACACGCCCGGCGTGTTGCGCAGCTCGATCTGCACTTCTTCCAGCTTCTTGCGGTCGAAGATGCGCGTGCCTTCCGGGAGGTCGCTGACGCTCGCATAGCGCGTGGTGTCGTCCGCGACGATCACGATCGTCTTGACGCCTTCCGCCTCCACCTGCCGGGCGATCTGCGGCACGGTCTGGCCGGATTCCACTTGCTGACCGCCCGTCATCGCAACCGCGTCGTTGTAGAGGATCTTGTAGGTTGCGTTGACCTTGCCGGAGATCGCCGCGCGGATCGCCAGCGAGCCGGAGTGCGAATAGGTGCCATCGCCGAGGTTCACGAAGACATGGTTTTCCGTCGTGAACGGCATCTGGCCGATCCACGGCGTACCCTCGCCGCCCATCTGCGTGTGCATGTCGGTGCGCCGCTCCGGCGTGAATGTCGCCATGTAGTGGCAGCCGATGCCCGCCAGCGCACGCGAGCCTTCGGGCAGCGTCGTGGACGTGTTGTGCGGACAGCCCGAGCAGAAGTGCGGCTTGCGCGTGTTGATCTGGTTCATGCCCGCGACAGCCTGCTTGGCGCCGTTCACCTTGGAAAAATACGCATCCGACTTCGCGCGGTGCGGACCATCGGCCAGCCGCCCCACCAGCGCCATCGCGATGTCCGCCGTCGATAGCGAGGCGATGTCCGACAAGAGCCGCGCGCCATCGCGGTCCAGCTTGCCCTCGATGATCGGG
>CAIMMO010000266.1 GCA_903842595.1 uncultured Alphaproteobacteria bacterium | reverse complement strand
GGGCGCAGGTTCCGTCTGCGACAGGGCCATGAGCAGCCGCATGGCGGGACGCGGCCTAGACGGAAAATGGCGGGCGCTTGATCCCTCGACGCTCAAGGCAAAAGGGCAGAATGAATTTGCAACGGCCGAGGAGGCGCTTGCTTGGGACTGAGAACGGCCATGGTGGCGGCGCTGCTGCTTGGGGCCTGCGTTCCGATGGTGGAGATGCGCGAGGGCGCGGCCGCCGAAAAGCTGCGCGGGCTCGTCCGGGGATTCTGCGTGGCGCAGGCGTCCGGCGATGTGACGCGGATTGCAGCGGTGTTTGAACCGAAGCTGGAGGCAGCAATCCTGCAGGCGGCGAAGGATGGGACGGCGCCAGCCTTTGCATCCTTGCCCGGGGCGAAGCGATGCGAGGCTGGCCAGACCTGGTATCTTGGCGGTTCGCGGCGGGTGATGGAGGTCCGTTACGACGGCTTCTCCGACCGTGTGGATTTATGGTTGTCACGACCGGATCGGCTGTTCGATCTCAGCTACGGCAAGGGCGGCGGCAGTTTGCGAAAGCGGCTCGGCGTGAAGCCTTAGTGCGTCGTGGTGGCGACCATCGATCCCCTGACCGCAAACAACTGATCACTTCGGGGCGCCTGCCTGCGCACGACGGACCTTGGGTAAGGGGTTCGCGCCGCGCAATGCATCAGCGCTCATGACAAGATCTGCGCGATATCCCGCGACCTCTGCGTTGGCTTGACGCCCCAGCCCTGCTCCCCTACCCCGCGACCATCAGCGAACCGGAGCCCGCCCATGTCGAAATGGTCCTTTCCCACTGGCGACCTGATGAAGGGCAAGCGTGGGCTGGTGATGGGCGTGGCCAACGACAGCTCGATCGCCTGGGGCATCGCGCAGCAGCTGGCCGCGCAGGGGGCGGAGATCGCCTTCACCTATCAGGGCGAGAACCTGGAACGCCGGGTGCGGCCGCTGGTGGAATCGATCGGCATGGACACGATGATTTCCGCCGACGTGACCGATGACGCGAGCATGGATGCGGCGTTTGCGGCGATCAAGGCGAAGTGGGGCAGGATCGATTTCCTCGTCCATTCGATCGCATTTGCGGGCAAGGAAGAACTGCAGGGATCGATGGTGGCCAACACGACGCGCGAGGGCTTCCGCCGCGCGATGGACATCTCGGTCTACTCTTTCATCGACTGCGCGCGGCGCGCCTCGGAGATCATGCCGTCAAAGGAAGAAGGCGGCGGGTCGATCGTGTGCATGACCTATCTCGGCGCCGAGCGGACCGTGCCGTCGTACAATGTGATGGGCGTGGCGAAGGCGGCGCTTGAAGCCTCGACCCGATATGCAGCGCGCGATCTTGGCGCGAAGGGGATCCGGGTGAACGCGATTTCGGCGGGGGCGATGCGGACGCTGTCGCTGGCGGGCATTCGCGGCGGCAAGAGCCTGATGGGCACGGGGCGCGACTGGTCGCTGCTGAAGGAAGACACCTCGATGGAGGGCGTGGCGGGTTGCGCGCTTTATCTGCTGTCACCGATCGGTCGGTCGATCACAGGCGAAGTCGTGCACGTTGATGCAGGCTTCCACGTCGTGGGCGTGCCCGACATTTCGGAAGGCGGCGGCGGGGCGGCCTGAGAGCCGGTCTATTCGCCGTGATTGACGAGATAGCTGGTCGCGATGGCCTGCTGCTGATCCTGCAAGGCCTGATGTGTGGCCTTCATCACCCAGCCATCGGGCGCGGTGAGCATCGACATGGCTGCAACGGCTAAACCCATCATCATCGCAGCGCCGCCCACAGCGACAAGGGCGTTGCGGACGCGATCACTGAACGCGGGCTGCTCTGCGCCTTCGTTGTGGTCACTGTCTGTTGCTGACGTCATTGCATCTCTCCCGATCTGCGCGCAGCACGCGCAACGCGACTGCGAGCAAGGCTCGCCTCCTGGGGAGGAGATGGTCCGGGGGAGGATCAGGGGCTTTTGGCGTTTACGCCTTCCGCCTCTCTATGCATCGACGCTAACGCGGAGCTGTTATGATCGCAACGGTCAGATTGCGGCTAAGTTTGGAGACTGTGCAGTTTCCTGCCCCGGCGCGCTCTGCGTTCCGATCGGGCGTTTGCTGAGCGCGAGCGGTTGAGCGCCTGGCGCGAGCATCAAGGGCCTGGCGGGCCTTTTCGGGGCCGGGCATCGCGGCTGCGTCGCCGGAACGGGTCGGGGCATGGCGAGGGGCGGCCATGAGATGCACTGCATTCCGACGGAGCGGCGTGGAAATGGAACAGGTTGTTTCGGGTCAGCTTCCCTGCCCTGATGCTCGGGTCAGCCGGCGACGCCGAGCTTCTGGAGCTGGACCCAGACTGGCGCGAGCAGACGGTCGACAGAGTCTGAGTCGGGCGGAGCAAGCCGGTTGGGCGGGGCCGCTTCGCAGGCAACGACGATATCGCAATAGTGGCGCGCGGGGTCGATGAAGCGGGTCTGCGCGGGACGCACGAAACGCAGATATTGCTGGATCACGCTTTCGGCGCTGCGGCCGCGCTCGGCCTCGTCGCGGCGGATGCGGCGGATCAGGCGCAGGTCGGCGGGGGCGTCGACGAAGACGGTGAGATCAAAGAGTTCGATGAAGGTGAGATCCGAGAGGATGTGGATGCCCTCGACAATGACGACAGGGCGGGGCTCGACCCGTTTCACCGCACCGGCTTTGCGGTCATGCGTCGGGAAGTCGTAGACCGGCTGCTCCACCGCCTCGCCCCGCTTCAGCGCTTCGACGTCGCGACGGAGATGGGCCATGTCCTTGTTGGCGGGATCGTCGAAGTCGAAGGTGCGCTCAAGCTCCGGGTGGGACATGTGAAGCGCCGCCTCGCCATAGTGGGCGCGGCCGAAATAGTAGTTGTCCTCCGTCACCAGCTGGCACGTGTCCTCGCCGAGGCGGGCATGGAGCGCGCGCGCCAGCGTGGTCTTGCCTGAGCCGGAGCCGCCGGTCACGGCGATCATGAAGGCGGGCTTTGCGGCGGACATGGAGATCAGTCCTCGTCCCTGCGCTCGAGGTCGCGGCGAACCCGTTCGGAGGCGAGCAGCTGGTCGATGCGGCGCGCCTCGTCATAGCTGTCGTCGGAGATGAAGCGAAGGATCGGCGTGTAGCGCATGTCGATCTCGCGGCTGAGCCGGCCGCGGAGGAAGCCGGCGACACGGTTCAGCGCTTCTATGGTCTTGGTCATGTCCTCGCCGCCGAGCGGGGCGGAAAAGGCTGTGGCGTTCTTGAGATCGGGCGAGATGCGGACCTCGGTGATGGTGATCGACTTGCCGTGCAGGGCCGGGTCGTCGAACTCCTCGCGGGCGAGGATGTCGGTGAGCGCATGGCGGATAAGTTCGCCGGCGCGCAATTGTCTCTGGGTGGGCGGTTTCATCGATCTGTCAAAGGGCCCGGGGGGCGGTATGTCAAGCTGG
>CAIMMO010000265.1 GCA_903842595.1 uncultured Alphaproteobacteria bacterium | reverse complement strand
TGGTCGATGTGGGCGATGATGGAGAAGTTTCTGATCTTGTCGCGGGGAGTCATTCTTTGTTCCTTGGGCGCCGCGTCTAGCAGACAGGGATTAAAGGGCCAAGCAGCCGCGGGGGCGCACCTGCAGGATAGCCCGACCCCTCGGTTTTCCGGGCAAATCCAGGGGAATTTGGCCGACCCGCTCTGGCACAGGCATTGCGGGCAAAGGGAATGGCCGAACCACCCCGTCCAGAGCCGGTGCGCAATTCCACGGGTGCGCGAGCCCGTTTGTGGAAACCTGCCGCGCTGGGTGCGCTGTGCGCCATGGCGGGAGGCGTGGCGGGGTGGTTCGGACACTCGGCCTGGACAGACCGGCAGACGCGCGACGACCGCGCCATGGCGTCAGGCGAGTTGCCCTCGCAGCAGCCGACCTTGCCGCTCGAGCCGCTGCCGGCTCCCGGGTCCGAAGCCGCGCCTGCGCCTGCCGAGAGCCTGCCGCGGATGGGTGAGGCTTTCGTGGAGCGATTTGACGGCGGCATGGACGCGCGCTGGAGCGTCTCTGACGGCTGGTCGAACGGCGACTGGATGACGAATGACTAGCGGCGTTCCTCGGTGGAGGCGGCGCCCGGCTTGGTGGCGCTCAAGCTGCAGCCGGGACCCGAGGGCTCGGCGCACAGGCTGGCGAGCGGCGAGCTGCAAAGCCACGAGCGGCATCGCTACGGCTATTTCGAGGTGCGGATGAAGGTTCCGCGCGGCGCCGGGCTGGTGACTGGGTTCTTCTCAAACGTCGGACGGGAGGGCGGGACGCGGCCCCATGAGATCGACATCGAGATCCTTGGGCGCAACACCCGCGTCGCGGAACTCACCATTCATGAGAACGGCAAGGCGACATCGAAGAAGGTGACCCTGCCCTTCGACGCAGCGGATGGATTCCACGTCTATGGCTTCGACTGGCAGCCGGGGCATGTGCGCTGGTAAATCGACGGTCAGCTGGTGCACGCGGAGACGGGAGAGGCGGCGCAGCGCCTTGTGCGGCCGCAGCAATTGATCCTGAACCTGTGGGCGAGCGAACAGCTCGGCTCCTGGGTGGGCCAGCTCGATCTCGGCAAATCGCCGTGGCGGCTGGACGTGTCGTGCATGGCGTATGCGCCGGTCTATGCAGGCCCGATCTGCGGGTGACGCAGCGGCTTGCGGCATTCCGCTTGTGACCTTAGCCAGAGAGTGACGGCTTGTTGATGGTCGTTTCCGGGCGCGTCGTTGCCGCTTGCCCCCGATTCCGCTATGAAAAACCTAAAGGCGGCCGCTGTCTGGCGGACCGCATATCGGCTTTGGGAGGAACAAGCATGCAAGCCCGGACACTCAAACTCGCCCTGGCGTCTGTCTGCGCCGCAGCGATCGCCGCCGCCGGCGTCACCGCCTACGCGCAGATCGCCGGCTCGAACATGGTCGCAAGCGCGGTAAAGCCAGCCGATCGGGCGGACGACTTCCGTCTGGTTGACCAGAACTCCAAGGCTCACCTGCTGAGCTACTACAAGTTCGCCCCGGCGATCGTGCTCGTGAGCCACGCCGTTGGCTCGTCCGACATGAACGATGCTGCACTGAGCATCCGGAACCTTGCCACATCACTGAAAGGCACGGACGCGCAGCTCTTCCTGATGAACTCGACGCCGGGCGTGACGCGCGAAGCGATTTCCGCCGACATGAAGGCGCTGAACCTCGACCTGCCCGTCCTGATCGATGACACGCAACTCGTCGGCGAGAGCCTCGGCGTGAGCCGTGTGGCGCAGGCGCTGGTGATCAACCCGAAGACCTGGAAGGTCGTCTATTCCGGTCCGACGGGCACAAAACTGAACGCTGCGGTCGACGCGCTGAAGTCCGGACAGGCGGTGAAAGCCTCGCATGTCGACATGACGACGGCTGCCCTCGCCTTCCCGAACCGCGACAAGGCGGCCCATGCGAAGATTTCGTATGAGAAGGAGATCGCGCCGATCCTCGCCAAGAACTGCGTTGCCTGCCACTCGGAAGGCGCCATCGGCCCCTTCGCAATGGACAGCTATGAGAAGGTCAAGCAGTGGTCCGGCATGATCCGCGAGGCGATCCGCACGGACCGTATGCCGCCCTACAACGCCGACCCGCATGTGAATGCGTTCGCGGCGGACATGAACCTCAAGGCCAAGGATGCGACGACGCTGATCCACTGGATCGAAGCCGGCGCGCCGCGCGGCGAGGGCTCGGACCCGCTGAAAATCAACGCCAAGGCCGCGCCCGAGTGGGAGCTTGGGACGCCTGACCTGATAATCGAGCTGCCGGAGTATGCGATCCCCGCCTCGGGCGTGGTCGACTACCAGAACCCGGAAGTGAAGAACCCGCTGACAGAGGGGCGCTGGCTGCGCGCCGCGACGGTGAAGCCGTCTGACCGCCAGGCCGTGCACCACCTGCTGTCCAATGGAGCGGGCGGTTATGCCGTCGGCGCTGAGACGACGGTTTATCCGCAAGGCACTGGCACCTGGGTCGCCCCGGGCCAGACCTTCCGCTTCCAGATGCACTACACACCCTATGGCAAGGCAACGGTCGAGAAGACCCGCGTCGGTCTCTACTTCTATCCGAAGGACGCGCCGCCGGAGATCCTGCGCCGCTCGGCCGTGATCGCCAACGCCGGTATCGAGATCCCGCCGAACACGGCGCGCCATGAGGAGGTCGCCTACATCACCTTCCCCGAGAAGGCGACGCTGTTCACCGTCTTCCCGCACGCCCACTATCGCGGCGAGAGCATGGCTGTCTCGATCATCAAGCCGGGCTCGACCAAGGAAGAGCTGATCATCAGCCTGCCGAAGTACGACTTCAACTGGCAGCGTGGCTATGACTTCGCGACGCCTGTGAAGCTGGAGCCGGGCACGAAACTCGTGACACGCTACACCTACGACAACTCGAAGAACAACCCAGCCAACCCCGACCCGACGATCAAGGTCACATGGGGCGAGCAGAGCCATGAAGAGATGCAGTACACCGCGCTGGGCTTCCGCTGGGATGAGGAAACCGTCGCCAACCGCAAGGACGACTACCAGAAGCGCCTCGAGGAATCGCGCTCCATGGGCATCATGGACAAGAATATCGACGACAAGGTTGCGAAGTCCGAAGTGCGCGGCCGGATGGCGCAGATGCTGCTGGCCAACTGGGACAAGGTCGACACCGACAAGGACGGCTATCTGGTGACGAGCGAGATGGCGCAGATCAACGGCATCATCAACGGCCGCATCCGCGAAGCGCAGGCACAACAGTCGATAGGGCAGTAGGATTGATCTGAGTTTGAAGCGAAACAGGCGGGCCGAGAGGCCCGCCTGTTTTCTTTCTGGTTTTCGCTGCTGAGCGTCGAGAGCGTGATCAGACTGGCTTCAGCCGGTGATGCACAACGCCCCACTCATTCCCGCCCGCATGACCGAACAGCCCGGCGGTCGAGATGAAGAACAGCCGCCAGCGGTTCTCCCAGAGCCGGGCGTCCTTGCCGTAGACGTCGGCGAGAATGGTGCGGATGCGGTCGCGGTTGGCGTCAAAGTTCTTGAGCCAGTCGAGCGCGGTGCGCTCGTAGTGCTTGCCGCTCCACCACCAGTCCTGCTCGACTTCAAACAGGTCAGGAAAATTGGCGATCAGGTCGCGGCTGGGCATCACGCCGCCGGCGAAGAAGTGGTGCGCGATCCAGTCGGCTGGGTCGTTCACATCGAAGCGATAGGGCGCTGTGCGATGCGCGAAGACGTGCGTCAGCAGGCGTCCGTCCGGGTGCAGCCAATTGCGGCAGCGCTCCAGCAAGGCTCGCCAGTTCGACATATGCTCGAACATCTCGACCGACACGATGCGATCAAAGCGCTGATCCGTGTCGAACACGTTCATGTCGGCGGTGATGATGCGAACGTTGGTGAGCCCCTGCTCGCGCGCGCGGCCTTCGATGAAGGCGCGCTGGCTTGCTGAGTTCGACACCGCTGTGATGCGCGCGCCGGGATAACGCGCCGCCATGAACAGCGTCATCGAGCCCCAACCGCAGCCGAGCTCGAGGATGTCCTGCCCGTCGGCGAGTTGGGCGTGCTCGCAGGTCTGCGTCAGCGCGCGGACTTCAGCCTCCGCCAACGTCTCGCCCGGCTCATAGAGGCAGCTCGAATACTTGAATTTCGGCCCGAGACAGAGCGCAAAGAACTCGGCGGGGATTTCGTAGTGCTGCTTGTTGGCATCGAGCGTGTGTTCGGCGATCGGATGGTTGCGCATTTCCTCGGCGAAGTCCGCCGCTGCATTCTCCGGCACGGATTTCATCTGGTGCTTGACGCGACCGACGAGGAAGGACACGGCGCCCTTGCGTACGCTGTCGGGCAGCGGCGCGGATTCGAAGGCTATGATCGCGCGGGCGACGAAGCTCATGAGGTCTTGCCTTTCGGAGGAAGCGGGAAGAAGGCGCTTACCCGCCTCTGATAGTCGCGGAACTTATCGCCGCGGCTTGCGAGCATGGATTTCTCGGTAGCAGGCACGCCGGTCGCGAAGCGCAGCAGGATGAACATCACGATAGGCGCTATCCACGTGACCCACGTCCACAGCTGGGACGGGTCGAAGGCGATGGCCGGATAGGCGAGCCAACCCAGCCATTCGAAGAAGTAGTTCGGATGGCGCGACCAGCCCCAGAGGCCCTTGTCCATGATGGCGCCGCGAAGCCCCTGGGCGCGAAAGCGGCGCATCTGCTCGTCAGCCAGACCTTCGCCGATGATGGCCACAACGAGGATCGCGATGCCGAGGAGATCGCGCAGGCCGAGCTCGGGCCCACCGCCATGCGCGGCGGCGAAAACGGACAATGAGAGGATCGCTGTCGCGGGCGCCTGCGGCAGGACGAGGATCATCATGTTGCGCTGGAAATTGACGCCCCACTCCTTCCGGAAGCCGGAATAACGCGTGTCTTCGGGCTCGCTCGCCACGCGATGGCCGATGTAAACGCCCAGCCTCAGCGCCCAGATAGCCGCCAGCGCTGCGACCAGCAGCTGTCTGTTACCGTTGGCAGCCGGTTCGGGCCACAAGGCAGCCGTGAGGCAGGCGGCCCCGGTGCCAAAGGTCCAGAACACGTCGACCCAGCCGCCATTGCGGACTATTCGCTGGAACAGCCAGGCCAGAAGCATGACGACGGCCATGCCAATCAGAGTTGCAAGAAAGGGTGCGAGCATGTTCACGGTGCCTCTACGCGGCTCTATTGCTGACGGATCAGCCCGGGTCGGCTAGAAAGCCCCTCCCTGACCAAATGGAGTAGTCTCGCCCCATGTCCACCGCCCTTCGCGTAACAGACCTCGCCAAGAGCTATGGGGGCAAGCGGGCGGTCGACGGCATCAGCTTCGACGTGCGGGCGGGCGAGCTGTATGCCCTGCTCGGCCCAAATGGCGCGGGCAAGACGACGACGCTGCGGATGGTAGCGGGTCTGCTGGCGGCGGATGCGGGGTCGATCAGCGTTTTCGATGTCGATGCGCGCGCTGATCCGCTGGCGGCCAAGCAGATGATCGCCTGGCTGCCGGACGAGCCGCTGCTCTATGACAAGCTGACGGCATGGGAGTATCTGGAATTCGTCGCCGGCCTTTGGGGCGTGCCGCCGGCGCGTGCGCGGGCGGAGGCTGAACGGCTGCTCAAGATCCTCACGCTCTGGGACAACCGGAATGACCGCTGCGAGACTTTCTCGCGCGGCATGAAGCAGAAGGCGGTGCTTGCCGGGGCGCTGCTGCACCAGCCGAAGCTGCTGATGCTGGACGAGCCGCTGACGGGGCTCGACGCCGCCGCGAGCCGGCTGGTGAAGGACATGATCCGCGAACGCGTGGACCAGGGCGCAGGCGTGATCCTGACAACGCACATTCTCGAAGTGGCCGAGCGCATGGCGGATCGCATCGGCATCATCAAGGACGGCAAGCTGCTGATCGAGGGCTCGCTTGAGGAGCTGCGCACGCAGGCCGGCGCGCAGGGGCAGTCTCTGGAGGACGTGTTTCTTTCGCTTACTGCGCAGCCAGCGGCAACGCGCGAAACTGCAGACGCACAATGAGCAGGCCGGGCAGCATACGCTGGCTGATGGCGCACGAGCTGCGGCTGTTCTGGCGGCGCGGCAAGATGAACTCGCGCAGCGGCCTGATCATCATCGGGCTCGTGCTCGCAGCGTGGCTCGCGATGAGCTTCTTCATGTTCCGCAGCCTCGGCCCGCTCATTCCGCCGCCGCCCTTTCTGGATGGCCCAGCAGATGGCCTGACACTCTCCATCATGGGCGTCGTCGTCGCCTTCATCGGCTCGGTGATGATGTCAGGCGCCATCCTGGCGGCCGTGGAGGCGATCTACACGCGCAATGACCTCGACCTGCTGCTCTCTTCGCCGATCTCGCCCTGGCGCGTGCTGGTGGTGCGCGCCTCCGCCATCGCCGTCAGTGCGCTACCGCTCTACGCCGGAATGCTGGGTCCGCCTCTGCTCTGGATGGCGGTGTTCTCTTCGCCGCTGTGGCTTTCGGCGCTGATCGTGCTCGCGTCGCTGGCGTTTGCGGCGACAGGCATCGCGCTGCTGATCGTGACCGGACTGTTCCGCGTGATCGGACCGCGGCGCACGCGCGTGCTGGCGCAGGTGATCAGCGCAGTGGCGGGCGCAGCGGTGTTCCTCGGCTTCCAGCTGTTCAACATCAACACGCGCGGCGACGACCGGATGGATCAGCAGGAAATCTTGGAGATGATCCGACGGCTCGATCTCGACCCACAGGCGTGGTGGCTTTTCCCGTCGCGCGCGCTCACGGGCGACATTCCCTCGACACTCGTATGGCTGGCAGCCGTGGCCATCGTCTTCCCGCTGGGCGTCTACGTCTTCAGCCGTCGCTTCGTGGCGGACGCAGCTGCCGCCTCGACCATGGGCCAGCGCAAGCGTGTGACCGATGGCCGTGTCGCCAACGTGCGCGGCGGCGTGATGAGATCCGTGATGCGCAAGGAGTTCAGGCTTCTGCTGCGCGACCCGCTGCTGCTTTCACAGGTTGGCCTGCAGCTGATCTATTTCATTCCGCTCGTCTTCATCCTGTTCCGTCCCGATCGGGGACTGACGCTCAGCGAGGCAGCCTTCGCACCGGCGCTCACCCTGCTGTCCAGCGCGCTGGCGGGTAGCCTGACCTGGATCACCGTCTCGGCCGAGGATGCACCTGATCTTCTTGCCTCAGCGCCGATCCGGCCGAAGGCGATAGACCGCGCCAAATGGCTGTCGGCCGTTTTGCCTGTGCTGGCCCTGATGACGATACCGGTCGCCATCCTGCTCTGGCGCGAGCCATGGGCGGGCGCGTGGACGACAGCCGGCGTTTTGTGCGCCGCCACTTCGGCCGCACTGATCGGCCTGTGGCGGCGGACGCCTGGCTCGCGCCGGGACTTCGTACGACGGCGCGCCAAGGGGTCGCTGACGTCCGGTCTTGGCCAGTCGTTCGTCGCAATCAGCATCGCTGGCGCAGCAGGGCTGGGTGCTCACGGCCTGCCCTGGCTTGCACTGATCCCGGCGATCCTTGGCGCTTCCGTGCTGGGCGTGCTTCACAAGCCAACGCCCAGCTATGCAAACGCGACCTAGACCTTCAGCGGCTGGGGCAGCAGGTCGGCGAACTTGCGGCCGTCCTTCGCCATCGAGCGCAGGAGATTCGAGACCGCGATTTCGGGGACGGTTTTCGACACGCGCTCCGTGACATCGAGCACGCGCTGCAGCCCGACCTTGTCGCCAAGGAACATCGGTCCGCCCTTGTCCTGCGGCCAGCCATAACCATTGAGCCAGGTGACATCGATGTCGCCCGGACGCTGGGCCATGCCTTCTTCGAGGATGGCAGCGCCTTCATTGATCATCGGGAAGACGCACTCTTCGAGGATTTCTTCCTGCGTGACCTTGCGCGGTGCAACGCCAGACTTCGCCGCAAACTCCTTCACGATCGCCTCCACTTCCGGAGACGGACGGCCGACGCGGTTTTCGTCATAGTCGTAGTATCCCGCGCCGGACTTTTGTCCGCGGCGCGGCGTGCGCTCGCAGATCATGTCGCGCAGGGGGTTCGCGGTGGCGGCGCCCGGCTTCCAGCCGATGTCGAGGCCGGCGAGATCGGACATCTGGTATGGGCCCATCTTGAAACCGAACGCGTTGAACGCGGCATCGATCTCCCACGGCATCGCGCCTGCCTTCAGCAGCGCGCCCGCCGGCAGGCCGCGTTTCGACAGCATGCGATTGCCGATGAAGCCGGGGCAGACACCAGCAAGCGCCGCTACCTTGTTGATCTTCTTCGCGAGGTCCATCGCGGTGGCGACCACAGTGTCGGACGTGTGCCTTGCACGAACGATTTCGAGCAGCTTCATCACGTTGGCCGGCGAGAAGAAGTGCAGGCCGATCACGTCTTCGGGGCGCGTCGTGACCGAGGCAATCTCATTGATGTCGAGATAAGATGTGTTTGTCGCCAGGATCGCGCCGGGTTTGCAAATCCGGTCGAGGTCCGCGAAAATGTCCTTCTTCACGGCCATGTCCTCGAACACGGCTTCGATCACCAGATCGCAATCGGCCAGATCGGCGCGGTTGAGGGAGCCGTTTAGCAGGCCCATGCGGATACCGACCTCTTCCTGCGGGAAGCGGCCCTTGTCGGCCGAGGTCTGATAATTCTTGCGGATCACGCCGAGGCCGCGATCGAGCGCCGCCTGCTGGATTTCGACGATCGTCACCGGAATGCCGACATTGGCGAAGTTCATCGAGATGCCTCCGCCCATCGTGCCGGCGCCGAGCACGCCGACCTTCTTGATCGGTTTCAACGGCGTCCCGGCCGGCAGCCCCTTCACCTCCCAGGCCGCTTTCGTCGCGGCCGAGATGTAGGTGGAAATTTCGTCGGCCGGAGCGGCGGGAGCGGCAAGGCTGGTGGCTGTCATGGAATGTCCTCGATAACTGACGCGGGCGCTGGGGTTTGTAGATCGAAACCATCGTCGCGGGAAACAGCATTCGTCCAGGCGCCAGCCGCCAGGCCGGTAGCCTCAGATGGCGTCAATCCAGCGCCGGGCTTCTGGCAGTTCTTCGAGGGCGAAGGTCTTTTCCTCGACTGGCGTCGTCCACTTGAAGAGTTCGATCATGGCGCGGGCCCAACACGGCCCCCCCTTGCGCCGCAAGTGTTTCAGCAATCGCATCGTCACGCCCGCCGCCTCGCCATCGAGAACCGCGCCAAACCTGGCGCCGCCATAACCGGTCATGATCTGCAGGAGACAGATCCTGTCCTGGGTGTCCAACGCCGCGTTGACCCGGCGCTCCATCCACTGCCTCTCTGCCTTGGCGATCTTCGTCCTGTTCTCGAAGACCAGCAGGCTGGCCCAGCGAGATTCCGCCCGCACAAAGCCTGCGGGCGGCTGGGTCTTCTGATGCTGTCACCTGTTATCGCCGTTTACCAACAGGCCGCCGCGACCACAGTTCCAGCGCCGGGTGATTTCTGCGCGGCGCGCGACTTCGCACTGACCGGCGCCTCGGCACTGGGGCATGCGACACTTGGCCAGCAGCTTGCCCCAGCGTAACATACTTGCTTGTTTGCAAACTAGTATGCTGCACTGCGCAATGGCTTCGCGCAGCAATCTCACCCGGGCAGATGCCCTCGTCGCCAGCGATCGCCAGACCCAGGCGGCGCGGCGCGAGACGGCAGAGCGCGCCATTCTCGAAGCCGCCAAGAAGATTGTCTCCGAACGCGGTCTGGACGAACTGACCCTCAACGAAGCGGGCGAGGCCGCCGGGTATTCCCGCGCCCTGCCCGCGCATTATTTCGGCACCCGAAGCGCAATGCTCGGCGCGCTGGCAGACTACATCGTCGCAGAATACTCCGAACGCGTGCGCTCAGGACCGATCGCATCGCACGGGCTCCAGCGACTGATCGATGTGATCGTTTTCTGCACGGAGGATGCGGAACGCGATCCGACCACTGTGCGGGTTTATCAGGCGCTGATCGGCGCCGGTCTCACACGGGCCGATCTGCGCCCGCTAAGCGCACGCATCACGCAACAGGCGGTGGAAGATATCGCCGTTCTGATCCGCGATGCGCGCCAGCTTGGCGAAATCAGGCCTGACGTGCGTTCAAGGACCGAAGCGTCTCTCATCATCGCGGCACTGCGAGGAGTTCTGTTCCAGTGGCTTATCAATCCCGATCACGTTTCCCTGTCGCGTATGCGCGACAGCCTGGCGATGAACGTGCGGAACGCGCTCAAGGCCTGAACGAGCCTGCTGCGCGCAGCCTCGAATACTGGGCCGCCTCCCGCGGCGACCAGCCCGCCCTGCATGAGGGGCGGACCTCCCTGACTTATGCCGAATGGAACGAGTACGCCGACATGCTGGCGGATGCTTTCGCCAGCCGCGGCCTTGGCGTGAACGATGTCGTTGCCGTGCGTTGCCGCAATCGCATCGAGTGGGCCGTGATCGCGATCGCTTGCGCCAAGATCGACGCGGGCCTGCTGACGCTCGACCCCGATCTGCCAGCCAGCATGATCCGCCAACAACTGATCGCCAGCGGGGCCTCAGCCATCATCGTTGGCGATATGGCGCCGGTGCGGATCGCCGCGGCGCTGGAAGGGCTTAGCCTGCGACTGCGCGCCAGCATGGACGCAACCTACCCCGGCTTTTTCAACTTCTGGGATCTGTTCCCACCAGTGGCGCAACCGCGTTTCGGCCGCGTGCAGCCGTCGCTGATGGCGTGGACGTCCGGCGCGGGAAAGGCATATGTGGCGCTGCCCCGGCGACGCGCGGCTCCGGCTTCGCTGTCGCGTCCGGCCGTACGCGAAGAGGGCGCATCGCTTGTCACCCTGCCGATGCACCACACCTGGGGATGCATGCAGTTCTGGTCCGCGCTGGCAGCCGGCCGAGAAGTGATCATGATGCGCGCGTTCAACTCAAGCGAAGCGCTCGATGCGATCCGCGCGCGCCAGGTCACCCACTGGTGGGCTTTTCCCGAAACATTTCTCGAGCTGAAGCGCCGAGGAAACCTGCTCGCGGCAGCGGACACGTCTTCGCTGAAGGAGGTCATGATCGGTGGCGCCGCTGCGCCGTGGGCGCTGAAGGCGTGGCTGGCTGACATCTTCGGCGCGATCTTCAGCGAGGCCTATGGGTCGACGCAGACGGGCCATATTGCGACACTGCCCGCCGAAGCCTTCGCGACCAAGCGCGGCAGCTGTGGGCGTCCCATCCCTGGCGCCGCAGTGGAAATCCGTGACGCCAGGGGCCAGCGCTTGCCCCCAGGCGTTGTGGGCGAGATCTGGGCGCGTACGCCTCGCACGCTGGAGTGCGAACTTGGCGGCGAGGCGCGGCAGGTTCGCCGCGACGCAGAAGGCTTTGTGGCGACATGCGATGCGGGCCATGTGGACCAGGACGGCTTCCTGTATCTTGCGGGACGGGCGCCTTTGGCCCCTGATGCTGCGGATCGCAAGGCCGGATAGCCGAACCTGCGCTTTCGATTGACGGCCTGCAAAGGCATCGTGCGGGATGACAAGCCTGGATTTTACTCGTTGAATGAGACTCCATTGGCTCGGGTCCGCAGTGAGCCAGTCTGAAGGAGTCCCCCATGCGCCTCGCCAAGCCTCGCATCGCTCCCCTTCAGGACGCCGAGTTCACACCTGAACAGGTGGAGCGGCTATCCAAGTCGCGCCAGAAGGACGGATCGATCCTCAACATCTTCCGCACCCTGGTGCGCTCGCCCGACGCCTTTCGCGCTTTCTCGTGGTGGGGCGGATACATCATGTCGCGCAATTCCCTGTCGGCGCGTGACAGGGAGATCGCCATCCTCCGCGTCGGCTGGCTCTGCAAGTCCGGTTATGAGTGGACGCAGCATCATCGCATCGGGCTGCAGTCGGGTCTTGATGCAGCAGAGATCGCGCGAATCAAGACGGGGGCGGGCGCCGATGGCTGGACCGACGCGGAGCGAGCGCTGCTGACTGCGGTGGACGATCTCAACCGCGACCACTTCGTCTCCAATCCGTCCTGGGCGGAGTTGTCGAAGCACTACAGCGAACGACAGTGCATGGACCTTGTCTTCACAGTCGGCCAGTACACTCAGGTGTCGATGATCCTCAACTCCTTCGGGATTCAGGTCGAGGACGGCCAGACCGTGGATACCGACCTCAGGACGCTCTGATGGAGGGGCGGCTCGCTGGCAAGACAGCCATCATCGTGGGCGCCGGCCAGACGCCGGGCGACACCATCGGCAATGGCCGCGCGATGGCAATCATGTTCGCGCGCGAAGGCGCGCAGGTGATGTGCGTGGACCTGCGCCTCGACAGCGCAGAGGAAACCGTCCGCATGATCATGGACGAAGGCGGTCCGCGAGCCGGCGAGGCGTTCGCCTTCCCCGCTGACGTGACACGCAGCGCCGATTGCGCGGCCATTGCTCGCGAAGCGGCGGCGCGAATGAACCGGATCGACATCCTGGTCAACAATGTCGGCACCGGCCGCGGCGACGCCCCGCCCCACGCCATCGAGGAGGATGCGTGGGACCGAATCATGGACCTGAACCTCAAATCGATGGCGATGACGATTCGTCATGTCCTGCCCGTGATGCGCCAGCAGAAGTCCGGCGCGATCTGTAACATCTCCTCGCTGGCCGCCATCGCTGGGCACCATATGGTGACGTATGAAGTCTCGAAGATGGCGGTGAACCGGCTGACCACGGTGGTTGCGGCCGGCAACGCAAAGCACAATGTCCGCTGCAATGTGATAATGCCCGGCCTAATGGATACGCCCATGGCGATTACGGGTATCGCCGCAGCCAGCGGTAAGTCAGTCGAGACGCTACGGGCAGAGCGAAATTCGCGGGTTCCCATGGGGCGTATGGGGTCGGGATGGGATACCGCCTATGCTGCGCTTTTCCTTTGCTCTGACGAAGCGCGCTTCATAACCGGAGCGATCCTGCCGGTGGATGGGGGTACATCCGTCACCGTGGGGTAATGCAACATGACCCCGATCTGATGCCCTCCCCCTTGAAGGCGGTCAGCTCAAAGCATGTTGCCTTGCCGGTCTCAGTGGTCGTGTCCACACGGCCAGCAAGAAAATACTAAACAATCTCGGCCATTATTTCTCCGGGGTGGGAACAAGAACGCAAGCAATGTTCAGGAAGACGCCCGATAAGCCCGACCCACTTGTGCAACGCATGCGCAAGATCGCGGACGTGCCTGTGGAGGAGGTGACCTACTCCTCCGTCACGCCGGGCGAAAAGCGTTCCGACCGCAAGCCGACCTTCAAGGCCGCCACGCTGGCCTTCATCACGGGCGAGCGGGTTGACGTCGTCGTCAAGAATGTCAGCGACACGGGCGCCCGCGTCGAGTTCATGCGGGATATCCAGCTTCCCGACCGCGTCCTGGTTTCGGAGCCGACCCTGCGCCTGAAGACCTGGGCGTATGTCATCTGGCAGACCCGCGGCGCCGCCGGGCTTCAGTTCGTCAAGACGTAGGCGCTCTGCGACCTCGCGGCGGATGGACGGAACGTCCGCCTGCGCGCCAAGTGATTGCAGGGATAAACCCCACCCTCCCCGCGACATCTGGCTGGCCATTCGCCGCGGCCTGAGGCTGCGTTGCCCGGCCTGTGGGCGCGGAAAGCTGCTGCGCGGATATCTCACGCCTGCGGCCGCCTGCACGGAATGCGGTGAGCCGACGGGCGACGTCCGCGCGGATGATGCTCCGGCCTGGGCGACAATCCTGCTTGTCGGCCATCTTGTCTCGCCGGCTTTCTTCCTCTTCGCGACACAGGACGCCGACGCCAGCCTGATGGCGTTCGTCCTGATCGCGTCGCTCGTGGTGGGGCTGAGCTTCTTGCTGCTACCGCGGATGAAGGGGCTCTTCATGGGCGTGATCTGGGGATCGCGCGCGGGAGAGATGAAGACGGAGGCAGACTAGGCCCGCCCCCGCGCTTGCACCTTTCTATTCTGCCGGCGTGACCGGCGTGGCCGGCGCCGAAGAGCCTCCATTGCGGCGCTTCATCAGCTTGCGATCGTCTTCGGTCGGCTTGGTCGTGAGGTTCGTCGCCCACGATCCCACCCAGCGCTCGATCGAGTCTACAAACGTGTAGACCACGGGCACCAGAACCAGAGACAGGGCGGTCGAGGAGATCAGGCCGCCGATGACCGCGATGGCCATCGAGGTACGAAAGCCTGCGCCCTCTCCAAGTCCAAGAGCCGTCGGCAGCATGCCAGCCGACATGGCCACGGTGGTCATCACGATCGGCCGCGCCCGCTCGCGACAGGCGTCGAACAGGGCGTCATAGACAGTGTTGCCGCGCTGCTCGGACTCGATGGCGAACTCCACCAGCAGGATGGCGTTCTTGGCGGCAATGCCCAGCAACAGCACAAGACCGATCATCACCGGCATGTCGATCGCCTTCCCGAAGATCAGCAGCGCGACGAAGGCGCCGGTGAACGACAGCGGCAGAGAGGACAGGATGACCATCGGCTTGAACACCGATTTGAACAGCAGCACCATCACCGAGTAAATCAGCGCAATTCCCGACAGCAGCGCGATGATGATCCCGCTGAACATCTCGTTCATTGCCTGTTCCTGGCCAACACGAGCACGCTTGACCAGGCCCTCGCCGGTTCGTTCGCCAGCGAAGATTTCTCGCATCGTCTTTGTGCCATCGACCGCTTCGGTCGCCTCGCCCGACGTGACGCCAGGTGCGAAGTCGGCCTGGACGGCGGCCATGCGCTGGCGGTCCAAGCGTTGGATAACGCCCGGTCCGGCCTCGTAGGAGATGTCGGCCACCGCGTTGAGGGTGGTCGAACCGCCGCTGAGCGTCGGCACGCGCAACTGTCCGAGAAGGGCGAGGTCCTGACGGACATCGTTGGGCAGGCGCACGCGGATGGCAAGCCTGCGTTCACCCTCGGAGAATTTTGGCGTGTTGGCCTCGATATCGCCGGCGGTCGCGATACGCGCAACCTGGGCGATCGCGTCGGTCGAAACGTTGAGGCGAGCAGCCTCCGCTGTGCGCGGACGGATGATCAGCTCGGGTCCGGGCGGATCGGGCGAGAGGCGCGGATTCCGGATGACGCCGTCGAGATCCTTCATCTCGTTGAGAAGCGCCAGCTGCGCGTTCTCGAGCGCTGCGCCATCCTCGCTGGTGAGCAGGATGTTGACATCAGAGCCGGTCGGCCCGCCGCCGCTCATCAGCGCCGTTACGCGAATATCCGGGATCTGCGCAAGCTGCGGACGAATGTACTGCTTCAGCGCTTCCGTGTGCATCTTGTGATGGTCGTCCATCACCAGAATGGCTGAGCCGGATGTCATGCCGGAGCCGCCGCCGCCGCCATTGGCTGCAGCGGCCTGACCGCCGGCGCCACCAGTACCGATGGAGATGAAGACGTCCTTGGTGTCGGGCTGGCTCTCGAGCAGTTCGCTGAGCTGGGTGGCAGACCGCTGCATCTGTTCACGCGTCGAGCCTGGTGGGGCCGAGATGTTGAACATGATGTAGCCGGGATCTTCCGTCGGGATGAATCCGGCCGGCAACACCATCGCGGACGCGATCGCGCCAACGAACGCCAGGAAACCGAAGAACGAGGCGACCAGCCTGTGCTTCAGAGCCCACTTGAGCGTCTTCTCGTAGTAGCCGGGAAGCTTTCGCGCATCGAGGTGCGCCTTGCTGGGCTTGAGGAAGTAGGCGGCCATCAGCGGCGAGACGAAGCGCGCCACGGCCAGCGAGAAGACGACCGCGACGGCCACGGTAATGCCGAACTCGATGAAGAACTGTCCTGGCATGCCGCCCATGAAGGAGGTCGGCAGGAAGACCACGACGATCGAGGCCGTTGTCGCCAGAACGGCGAGGCCGATTGCGTCTGCACCCTCCATGGCGGCTCGGAATGGCGTGTAGCCCGCCAGCGTTCGTTTCTGGATGTTCTCCACCTCCACGATCGCATCGTCGACGAGAATGCCTATGACGAGGGTCAGGGCGAGCAGCGTCACGACGTTGAGGGAGAAGCCCAGCATCGAGATGATCCAGAATGTCGGGATCAGCGACAGCGGCATGGCCAGTGCGGAAATCACGGTCGCGCGCCAGTCGCGCAGGAACAGGAACACGACGATGGCGGCGAGGATCATGCCCTCGATCAGCACGTCCTGGGTCGCGTGGAAGTTCGCCTTGGTGTCGTCGGTGATCGAGAAGATCTTGGTGATCTGGAGGCCCGGGTTCGATTTCTGCAGGCGCTCAATCGCGGCATAGGCGCCGTTCTCGACGTCCACTTCGGACGCCGTATCGACCTTGACGATCTCGAAGCCCACGACCGGCCGGCCGTTGAGGCGTGCAAATGATCGGATCTCGGCCGAACCATCGCCGACATCGGCGACGTCAGACAGGCGCACATAGCTCTGGCCGCCACGCAGCGGGATGGAGAGGTTGGCCAGTTCCTCGACGGTCGCGGTCTCGCCAATGACACGCGTGGTGATTTCGGAGCCGCCCACCTGCGTAACGCCGCCGCCATAGTTCCGGTAGGAACGCTGCAGCGCATTGTTGACGTCGGCAGCGGTGACGCCGATCGCGTCCATGCGGATCGGGTCGAGCGTGATGTTGATCTCGCGGTTGACCCCGCCAACGCGGCTGACCTGCCCCACGCCCTTCACGGACTGCAGGTCGCGCGCGATGGTGTCGTCAATGAACCAGGACAGGTCGGTCTCGGTCATCGTTGGGTGCGAGACCGCGAAGGTCATCAGTGAACCACCGGTGAAGTCGAGCGAGTTGACCAGCGGCGGCTGGATTGACGCCGGCAACTGGTTGCGCACCTGGTTGACGCGCTGTTCGACGTCGTCCTTCGCCTTCTGGAGGTCGGTGCCGATCTCGAACTGGATGATGGTCGTCGACACGCCGAGCTTGACGCTGGACTGCAGCACTTCGATGCTTGGCAGGCTCGCGATCGAGTTCTCGACGATGCGGGTGACCTGGTTCTCGAGTTCGGTGGGCGCAGCGCCTTCCTGCACGATGGTTGCGACAACCATCGGGAAGGCGATGTTGGGATACTGCTTGATCGGCAGGCGCGAGTAGGAATAGGCGCCGGCGATGAGCAGCAGCGTGAAAGCGACCACAACCGGGATCGGGTTGCGAATAGCCCAGCTCGAAATCGGGAGGTTCATGGCGTAGGCCTCGATCTAGTTCGGGCTGGCGGCGGCAGGCGTCGACGCAGGCGCTGCGTCATATTCCACAGGGTTGATGACATCGCCATCGAGCGTGAAGGACGAACCGACTGCGAGTACACGCGCGCCGGCAGGTGGACCTTCGATCAGCTGGACGAAGTCACCGGAACGCTCGCCGAGCTTGACCGGTGTCTGCCTTACCTTGTTGTCGTCGCCGACCAGCATGAGAGACGGACCGCCGGACTCGTAACGGATGGCGCTGGCAGGCACGGTGACCCGGCCCGACGACAGGGAGCCAAAGCGCGCTTCAGCAAAACTGCCCGGGCGCAGCGACTTGTCGAACGGCAGCTGGATGCGGGCGCGGCCAAGGCTTGTGTTGGCGTCCACGCGCGGCGACACGAAGCGGATCCTGCCCTGAATCGTCTCACCGGTGGTCAGCGTGACCATGGCGGGACCGCCCTCCTTTATCAACGCGAGTTTCGCGTCAGGCAGTTCAGCGTCGAGTTCGATCAGGCCGTCACGCGAGATGCGGAAGTAAGGGGTCGCAGCGCCGCCCGAGATGTCGCCGGGGCGGATTGCACGCTGGAGCACCATGCCACCCACCGGCGCGCGAAGCGTCATGCGCGCCTGACGGACCTTGATCTCGTTAACCTGTGCCTGTGACGCTGCGAGTGACGCCTCGGCGCCGGCAGTTTCCATGCGACGCTGTTCGAGAAGCTCCTTTGAGAACGCGCCTTCCTGCTGAAGCGCTTCGGCGCGGGCGAGCTGGCTTCTCTTGAAGTCGAGGGAGGCTTTCTGGGTCGCGAGCGTTGCTTCGGCCTGGGCGATCTGGGCCTGCAGCAGCGCGTCATCCAGCTTGGCCATCGCCTGGCCCTGCTTCACCCAATCGCCTTCATCAACATAGACTGCGGCCACGCGGTAGCCGGGCAGTTCAGAGCCAACGGCAGCTTCCTCGCGCACGACCAGACGACCGGTGGCGACGAACTCCTCGGCGAGATCGCGCACCTGCACGCGCGTCACGCGCATGGCCTGCAGGCCGGAGACGTCGGCAGTGGCCGCCGAGGTGGCTGCCGCCTCTTCGGCCGGCGCAGGCTTCTGTCCGCAGGCGTGAAGGCCCAGAAAGAGCGTTCCCGCGCCGGCGATCGCCGCAAGCGAAGTGAGTGTTGTGCGCTGTTTCGTCATCTTATGTCCTTGCGCGTCCGTAGGGAGGCCGTGTCGCTTTCCCGCGAGCCCCGAAAAGCGCATCCCGATCCAAGGATGGTCGGAAGAACGGCTTTACGACACCACCGCGAGCATCTGGGGTGCATGCCCCCTTTTCGGGAGTCACGCCCGAGCTCCGGATCGAACTTGGTGGGTGATTTCTCCGACAAATCGGGCGCGCGCGGCTTTCCCCTGTCGGAACAGGCGAAAACTCAGCGGCGGCCGTGGACTTATCGGGGAGGTCCATCTTGCCCAAACTCGGAAACTCTGGCGTTTCCCTACATCATCCTGATATACACTGCAAACATGGTGATCGTGTTAAGCTGATCACGTTTCGAAGACTTCTGAGGCGTTGATGCAGATTCCACAGGAAGCGGCCGAGGTCCTCCCCACTCGGGAACGGATATTGGCTGCCGCCCGCAAGATCTTCCTGGATGGAATGCCTGAACACGCAACGATGGACGCCGTCGCCCACGAGGCCGGCATGTCCAAGAAGACCATTTACCGCGAATTCAAGAGCCAGGTTGAACTGCTCGGCGCCCTGCTGATCGAGAACGTCGCGGACATGGGGCGCTTCCCGGCGCCAGAACCCGGCGATGACATCGAGGTCGAACTCTATGGCGTGCTGGTCCGGATGGTCAGCCACTTCACCAACCCCCGCTCGATGTCGCTGATGCGGCTGATCGTGTCCGAAGTCCGACGCTATCCCGAGCTGATGAATGCGTCCAAGCCCAAGGGCTTCCCAAGGGAAATCCTCGCCAACTGGCTGTCGGCGCCGGCCGTACGCGCCCAGTACGCGATCGAAGACCCGGACGAGGCCTCCGCCATGCTGTTCGGCATGGTGATGCAGGACTCGGGCTTCCGCCTTATGGTCGACAGCAATGCGACCATGCCGCCCCACCAGATCGAAACCCGCGCCCGGCGGGCGGTGCAGATATTCCTGCGCGGCGTGCGGACGGGCGGCTGACCCCCTACTCCCCGTCCGCTTCCAGCGCCGTGTCCAGTTCCAGCGCCATGCCAACCAGAATGCCCGGCAGGGCGTGGTTCCCTTCGTGGCATGCGTATTCGTAGATCGGCTCCCGGCTGTAACGCATGGGCATCTGGCCTTTCCACGTCTCGGTATAGCTGACCGGATCGATCACCTCGAACTGGTAGTCGATCTCGACGTCCGAGACGCGGCGGAAGCGCTCGATGACCTTGCCCTCCTGCGAGAGCGGAATGCGGCCGCGGGCCTGCAGTCGGTGCAGATTGCGTGTCTCGACAACCAGCGTGTCACCATCCCACCAGCCGATCGAGTCGCCGAACCAGGGCTGGATGTTGGCCGGCAGTTCCCTCTCCGTCTCCCCATCCGTCTTCAGCCGGACAATGCGCGCATCGTGATTCATCTCGATCTGCAGCATTACATGGTCCGGCGTCTGCACGATCTGCACGTGATTGTTGTACATCGCGTTGGTGATCGGCGGCCCGCCCTGGTTGGCGAACGAGACGAGGCAACGATCACCAAGCGTACGGATTTCGGGACCGGTATTTGTTGACGCCCGCGCATTCGTGAGCCGCGAGCCGGCAGCGGCGTTGCCCGCACGGTTGAACGGGATCTGTCCGTTGGCCGGCGAGACGATCCACGACGAGCGATACTCGCCATTGACCCTGGCGTATTCCGACCCCGGATCGATCCAGAAATTGTTGTAGCCCTTCACATCGCCGCCGCCCTTGCCGTCGCCGGCTCCGGCCGTATCGGGCGTGCGCTCATTGTCGTTGCGCAACCTAACATTGTAGTACGAATTCTCGGTGATCGCGTCGATCTTCTCCTGAGGAATCACCAACCCCATCCCTTGCGTACCATTCTGTGCGTTGCGCGTGAGCGTGGTCAGCGACGCGGTCGACCAGACGCCCTGCAGGTTCGGCGCGCCCCAGGCAGTACGCGGCGCCGCGTAGGAGGGGTCCCAGGGTTTGAGTTCGCTGAATGTCGGCAGCGCCGCCTGCTGCGCGGATGCCGGCAACGCAATCGCGCCAAACGCAATAGCAGCGAGCGATGCGCCGAATGTCAGCAGTCTCATGAAACCCTCCCGAGGCATTTTTCTGGTTCGCGATGCCGGGATCTTTCCCGTGCACACACGTTGCCGTTCAATCAACGTTGCAAGACGCTAGTTCCGTTGACCCCACCTGTCGATCCAAACACGCACGCAATTCCCGGTGAAATGCCGCCCGCGTAACGCAGCACGTCAGCCCATCGGCGCAAGCCGCATCCAGACGCCCTCACGCTCAGCCACCCGCCGTTCCACGAGCAGCCGAGCCACCTGACTGTCGTCGTGAAACGCCGCGCCCACCGCGCTGTCCAGCATCGCCTTGGCCAGGTTGTCGAGGTCCATGTGTGGCGGATCGCCCGTGAACTCCATCGCAATATGCGCCGACCAGTCGCCCCAGCGCGGCCGGACGCGAAAGTGCAGCCTGAAAAACTCCTTCAGAAGCGGCTTGTAGTACTTCGCCTGCGTCGTGAGCCCGTCGACGCCGATCTCAAGCGCACCGTCCCGCTCAAGCCGCGCGCGCACCTTGCCATGGCGCGTCCAGGGTGTGGATGGCTGATCGTCGGCGTCCAAGCGGGCCTCCCAACGGGACATGTCCGCCCCGTATAGGCCGCCGGGCCGATTCTGGAACAGCGCACCAGACAACAACACCGAAAAGCTCTGAAACTGGACCGCCTTGACGCTTGAACGGGCGGCTGGGCAGGTCTAGTCCGAGCGGACACAACGACCCTGGAGTTGCACGCAATGGCCGGCAAGACGCGCACCGAAACCGACACCTTTGGCCCGATCGAAGTCGCGGCGGACCGGTACTGGGGCGCACAGGCGCAACGCTCGCTCGGCAACTTCAAGATCGGCTGGGAAAAGCAGCCGGCCCCGGTCGTCCGCGCCCTCGGCATCGTCAAGCGCGCCGCGGCCGAAGCAAACCTCGAACTCGGCAAGCTCGACGCAAAGCTGGCGAAGAACATCGTCGCCGCAGCCCAGGAAGTCATCGACGGCAAGCTGAACGACCATTTCCCCCTCGTCGTCTGGCAAACCGGCTCGGGCACGCAGTCCAACATGAACGCCAACGAGGTGATCTCGAACCGCGCCATCGAGATGATGGGCGGCATCATGGGCTCGAAGAAACCCGTCCACCCCAATGACCACGTCAACATGAGCCAGTCGTCGAACGACACCTTCCCGACCGCGATGCACATCGCCTGCGCCGAGCAGATTTCGACGGACCTGCTCCCTGCACTCGAACACCTGCACGCTGCGCTCAAGGCCAAGTCGAAAGACTGGGCCAAGATCATCAAGATCGGCCGCACGCATACGCAGGATGCAACCCCGCTCACCCTCGGCCAGGAATTCGGTGGCTACACCAAGCAGATCGAAAATGGCATCGCACGTATCAGGTCGACGCTTCCCTCGCTGATGGAGCTGGCTCAGGGCGGCACCGCCGTCGGCACCGGCCTCAACGCGCCGAAAGGCTTCGACAAGCTCGTTGCGGCCAAGATCGCCGAAATCACCGGCCTCGCCTTCAAGACCGCGCCGAACAAGTTCGAGGCGCTGGCCGCGCACGATGCGATGGTGATGTCACACGGCGCCATCACCACCGTCGCCGCCTCCTGCTTCAAGATTGCCAACGACATCCGCTTCCTCGGGTCGGGCCCGCGTGCAGGCCTTGGCGAACTCGCCCTGCCGGAAAACGAACCCGGCTCGTCGATCATGCCTGGCAAGGTAAACCCCACCCAGTGCGAAGCAATGACGCAAGTCTGCGCACACATCATGGGAAACAACGCCGCCATCGGCTTTGCAGGCAGTCAGGGCCACTTCGAACTCAACGTCTTCAACCCGATGATGGCCTACAACTTCCTGCAGTCCGTCCGCCTCCTTGCAGACGCGGCAGTTTCCTTCACCGACAACTGCGTCGTCGGCATAGAGCCGCGCATCGACAACATCGCCAAGGGCGTCGAGAACTCGCTGATGCTGGTCACCGCGCTCAACGAACGCCTCGGCTACGACGCCTGCGCCAAGATCGCCAAGACAGCACACAAGAACGGCACAACGCTGCGCGAGGAAGCGGTCGGCGGCGGCTACCTGACCGATGCCGAGTTCACCAAGCTGGTGCGTCCGGAGAAGATGATCGGGCCTCGATAATACGGCGCGACAGGCTCCAGATCCAGAAATATCCGTTACGCCTCGACCACCCTATCTCCCTGTTGCACCATGCTCGCGGCGCCGGAGTTGACGCCGCCAGCACAGCAAGGAGGATGACGCCATGCGTATCGTTGCGATCGCTCTCGCCGCGGCCCTTTCGACAGCCGCCATCACCGGGACAGCCTTCGCCCACCATGGGTGGGACGCCTATGACTCAGCGAAACAACAGAAAGTCACCGGCACGATTTCCGAGCTGAAATGGGAACAGCCCCACGCCGTCCTCTTCGTCACCGTCGCCGGGAAGAAACAGGAAGTCTGGCTTTCCCCTCTGCAACGCATGGTCGACCGCGGCCTGCAGAAGGAAGCGCTGAAAGTCGGCAAGACCGTCACCGTCAACGCCCAGCCGCACAGCGAGCGCGCCAACGAATGGAAAGCCCTCGCCATCACCGTGGACGGCAAGGACTTCAACCTGATGCGGTAGTTCTCTGGGCCGCCGCGCCCCTGACCGGGTAGCAGGCGAAAAGGTCGCGATGGCCTAAGGCAGGAGATCATGAATCTCGAGCAGCTCGTCGCGGAGGCGCAGCGTTACGGCTCGTATGGCTGGGATGGCGATGCTTGGCGGTCGTGCGAATCGCACCTGCCCTACGAGATCGCAAGGCAGGCCGGGCTTGGACCTCCACCGGCCAGGCTGTTGTCACGCGAGGCTTCGCTCGCCACCAAGGTATTGGCGCATGTTTGTTCAGGGTCGCTGCCCCATGAACGAAAACGCTATCGAGCCTCCGTTCCTGGCGAGTGTCGCGAGCTCATCAAAGAACTGGGGGTTAACGCCAGATTCCATTCCAACAGCGGCTTTGAAGATCGGCTCGAAGGGGACGGCGAACCCAGGACGTGGTGTTTCACACCGCTTAAGGGCTTCGAAAACGACATTAAGGTTATCCGCTCTTCTGCGGATGGTCGCTCTGGCCGTCTATACGGTTGACTGGCGTTGGTCTCCGGCTGCACACGGGGCTGGTTCCGGGCAGGCGTCCGGCGGACCAGAGTCACCATGCCCTACAACGCTCCAATCTCCCAAATCACCCACACCCTCGCCCGCATCGCGCGGCTGGATGAATTGGCCGCCACCGGCGCCTTCCCCAGTTTTGATCCCGATCTCGTCGCGCCCATCCTGGACGAGGCGAACAAGCTCGCACGCGACGTGCTCGCCCCGCTCAATCCCATCGGTCACAAGACTGGCGCGAAGCTTGGCGACAACGGCGTCATAGCCGCCCCTGGACTCGCTGACGCCTATCGCCAGTTTGTCGACGGCGGATGGATGGGCCTCGCCTTCCCGGAGGCGTTCGGCGGACAGGGCCTGCCCAAGCCACTCGCGCTCGCCGTATTCGAGATGATCCACGGCGCCAACATGTCATTCGGCTTGTGCCCGCTTCTCTCCTTCGGCGCCATCGAGGCGCTGCTCGCACACGGGTCACCCGAACTGCAGCAGATGTATCTGCCCAAGCTTATCTCCGGCGCGTGGACCGGCGCGATGAACCTGACTGAGCCGCAGGCCGGCTCAGATGTCGGCGCGCTGATAACGAAGGCCACGCCGAACGGCGATGGTTCGTACGGTATCTCGGGCCAGAAGATATACATCACGTGGGGCGACCACGACATGACGGAGAACATCATCCAGCTGGTGCTCGCGCGCCTGCCTGATGCTCCGGCCGGCTCAAAGGGAATCTCGCTCTTCGTCGCGCCGAAATTCCTCGTGAATCCGGATGGCTCGCTGGGCGACCGCAACGCGTTCAAGTGCATCGGCCTCGAGCACAAGATGGGCATCCACGCCTCGCCCACCTGTGTGATGGAGTACAGCGGCGCCAAGGGCTGGTTGGTCGGCGAAGAGAACAAGGGCCTCGCCGCGATGTTCACGATGATGAACTCCGCGCGCCTCAATGTCGGACTCGAGGGTGTCGCCGTCGGCGAAGCAGCGCTGCAGGCCAGCGTAGCCTACGCGAAGGATCGCAAACAGGGCTCCGTTGCCGGCGAGAGGGGCGCCGTCCCCATCATCCGCCATCCTGACGTGCAGCGCATGCTCATGACGATGGCCGCCAACGTGCAGGCCGCCCGCGCCATCTGCTACGCCTGCGGCGCTGCAGCCGACATCGCCGAACACCACCCGGACGAAGCCGCGCGCAAGCAGGCCAGGGCGCGCGAAGACCTGCTCACCCCGCTCGCCAAGGCATGGTCCACCGACCGCGCAATCGACGTCACCAATCTCGGCGTGCAGATACACGGCGGCATGGGCTTCATGGACGAGACTGATGCCGCGCAGTTCTATCTTGATGCCCGCATCACGCCGATCTACGAAGGCACCAACGGCATCCAGGCGATCGACCTCGCCGGCCGCAAGCTCTCCATGGATGGCGGCGCAGCAATGCGCGCGATGCTTGCCGAAATCCGCGGCCACGCAGAAGAACTCGCCCGCATCAACGACTCGAGCTTTGGCTATCTCGGCGTGGTCCTCGACCAGGGCGCCGACGCGCTCGAAAGCGCCACCGACTATATGCTCGCCGAGATGAGCACGAACCGCGACAAGGCCCTCGCCGCCGCCACAACCTATCTCAAACTCGCAGGCGACGTCGTCGGCGGCTACCTCCTCTGCCGCTCCGCTCACGCCGCGCGCGACAGCAAAGACGACACCAGCTCGCTCGTCCTCGCCTCCTTCTTTGCCGGCGACACCCTCGTGCGCGCAGCAGGAACGGCCCGCGCGCTCAGCGAAGGCGCCGAGGCCGTGCACGCCTCTGCCGGCAGTCTGTGGGATTGACGAGTTGCGGAACGCCAGCGAACGCTCCCTCTGACCCAAGGGGACATAAATGAGACGTGTATTCCTGGCCCTCGCCTTAGCCGGTCTCGCCGCCTGCGCAACGCGTCCTGCCGAGAGCCCTGAAACCGCTGCCGACCAGCGATTCCGCGCGATCTATGAAGCCGAATGGGACTGGCGCAAAACCATCGACCCGACCGACGGCCAGGAAGACGACACCAGCGGCGCCCCGGGGCTCACCACATGGCCGCGCGTTGATCCCGCCACGCAGGCCACACGCCTCACCTATTGGCAGGATGTCATGCAGCGCCTGGACGCCATCGATCCCGCCACACTCTCTCAGGAGCAGCGGATCAACTACGGAATCTATCGCGAGCAGATCGCCATCAACATCCTGCGCATCCAGTTCCGCGAGCACGAAAAGCCCCTCAACGCCGACACCACATTCTGGACCAGCGTCGCCAGCTCAGCCCCGCGCGCTTTCCTTAATGCGGCGCAGGCACGCGCCTACATCGCGCGCCTTGCCGACACGCCGCGCTATTTCGATGACGAGATCGCCAACATGAAGCTCGGCCTCGCCCGCGGATTCACCCCGCCCCGTGTCACGCTCGAAGGCCGCGACCGCTCGATTACCGCCGCCTATGGCGAGAAGACGCCTGAGCAGTCCGCATTCTATGAGCCCTTCAGGAGCCTGCCCCAATCGATCCCCGGCGAGACTCGCGCCGAGCTGCAGGCCGAAGCGAGCAAGGTCATCGCGGAAAAAGTCTTCCCCGCCTACGCCAAGGTCCACGCCTACTACACGACAGAATACTTCCCACGCACCACCACAAAGCTTGCCGCAACCAGCCTACCCGATGGCGAGGCCTACTACAGCGCTCAGATCCGCGAGTTCACCACGCTCGATCTAGCCGCAGACGAGATCCATCAGATCGGCATGAGGGAAGTTGCCCGCATCCGCGCCCGCATGGAGGAGCAGAAGACCCTCGCGGGCTTCACCGGCACGCTCCCGGAATTCCTCGCCTTTCTTCGTACCGATGCGCAATTCTACGCGAAGACACCGCAGGAACTGCTCAACCGCGCTGCGTGGATCGCGAAGTCATTCGACGGCAAGGCACACCTGTATTTCGGCCGCCTGCCCCGCGCGCGCTTCGCCATCCGCCCCGTGCCGGACGACATCGCGCCCTTCTACACCGCCGGCCGCGGCGGCTCAGGCGGCTATCTTCTCAACACCTACAACCTGCCCTCGCGCGCGCTCTACTCGCTGCCCGCCCTCACGCTCCACGAAAGCGCGCCTGGACACTCCTTCCAGATCCCGCTCGCTGAGGAACAGACCGGCCAGCCCGACTTCCGCCGCCGCAGCTACATCTCGGCCTATGGCGAGGGCTGGGCGCTCTACACGGAACTGCTTGGCGAGGAGATGGGCATCTACGAGACGCCCTACGAAGTCTTCGGCATGCTAAGCTACCAGATGTGGCGCGCCGCCCGCCTCGTCGTCGACACTGGCGTGCATGCGAAAGGCTGGACGCGTGAAGAGGCAATCAAGTTCATGCTCGACAACACGGCCCTCGCATCACACGAAGTTACCACGGAGGTAGACCGTTACATCTCCTGGCCCGGCCAGGCACTGAGCTACTATCTTGGCGAAATGGCCATCGTCGAAGCGCGTGCAAAGGCCGAAGCTGCGCTTGGGCCGAAGTTCGACATCCGCCATTTCCATGACACTGTGCTGCAACTCGGCTCGGTTCCACTGCCGGTTCTGACCGCGAGGATCGATGAATGGATCGCGGACGGTGGGCCTGATCCGTATGCAGATGAGGACTGATCTGCCTGCAATCACTCCGCCGCCACCGGCCGCGCGCCCCGCGCCGTGACCAGCGCCACGCCCAAATACGCCACGAGCGCCGCGAGTAGGGCCAGCACATAGCTGCTCTCGTCATTGGCCTGGAATAACCAGGGAAGCGCCGCCGCCGCTTCCTCTCCCGCGAACAGGCTGTAGCCCCACGACACGACGCCGTTGCCGAAGAAGCTCATCGCCAGCCCGGTCAGCAGCGCCGCAACGACTGCGCGCTCGTCGCCCAGCGTCGAGTGCAAACCGAACATGAGGGCCACAACGATGCCGGCCGAGCCGAAGGAAGAGGCGATCACCACGAGCCCCTGAATGCTCTCGCCGGACGCCGCCGTGGCGAACGCTGCGATGCCGGTCAGGGCCGTGATCACCCGGCCCACCCGCACGCCGCTCTCCTGCGACAGGTTGGGCGCCATCGGCTCCACCAGGTTACGCGTCGCAATCGCCGAGATCGCCAGCAATGTCGTATCCACTGTCGACGGGTTGGCAGACACCAGCGCGCCCAACACGATCACATAGAGCCCCGGGTCGAGATGCTGTTGCGCCAGTTGCGGCAGGAACTGGTCGGACCAGCCGTCCGGCACGAACCCCGCCGCAGCGCCCAGGAGACCAATGACCACCGGAATCGAACCGATCACCAGATACAATCCTGCCGCCAGGCAGCATCCCGTACGCGCCACAGACACCGAGGTCGCTCCGAGAAAGCGGGAGATCGCCTCCTGCACCACCAGAGAGCCAACAACGGGGATCATCCAGGTGTTCAGCGTCGCCAGCAGGCTCACGGGTGCGCCCGTGTCGTCGAGCGCGACGAACGACAGCTGCTCTGGCACGATGTTGGCGAACGAGAAATCATTGCTCGCCAGTACCGCGATCAGCAATACCACCAATCCGGAAATCAGGATGCTGCCCTGCACGATGTCGGTGATCACGTCCCTGAAGAGCCCGCCTATCGCCGCGTAGGCAACGATCACGACCGTCGCGATGGCGAGGCATGTTGCGAGGTCAAGCGTCGTCACCTCGGACACGACATAGCCCAGCGCCAGCAGCTGGGCAGACGCCCAGAACAGCGAGCCTGGAATGCCAAGCAAGGCTGAAGCGTGTCAGCCGCAGGCCCAAAGCGCTGCCGGAAGAAATCGACGAATGTCATCACGCCAGCTTCGCGCATCTTGGCGGCGATGAAGGTCGCCATCGCCAGGAGACAGAGCGTATAGCCGAACGGGTCTGCGCTGCTTGCCGATAGTCCCTGCTCCGCGATGGAGCCTGAAGCTCCGACAACCGCTTCTGCGCCGAACCACGTCGCGAACACCGACATCGCCACGGCAAAGACGCCAAGCTTGTGCCCGGCGACGAAGTAGTCGGCTTCCACCTTGGTGAATCGCGACGCGAAGAACGCGATTCCGAACTGCATGACGAGATACGCGACCAGCGCGAAAGGCAGAAGATTCATCAGTGTTGGTTCCCGCCGTCGCGTTTCCTCCATACTGCTCAGGACAAGTTCGTCTCGCTTTGAAGCGGCAGCGAACGTAAAACCATGGCGGCGCCTAACGGAAGGGCAGTCAGGTCAGCGCCTTGCCGTCCGCATCGAACATCATCACCCGCGACCGGTCGACGAACGCATTCAGCAGCGCGCCCTCATGCGGGGCCGCAACCGCCAGCGGACACATCCAGGTTGCTCCCGCAAACGTTACAGGCAGGTAGCCGCCACGCACAGGCCCTGCCACCCGCACCACGAATCGCAGGCAGCCGGGGCTCGCACGCTCCAGCGTCACGTCCTCGGGATGAAAGGCCAGCGTGCAGGCGCCTTCGGCAGGCAGGGCCACGCTTTCGGGCAATTGCAGGCGCGAACCGTCCGCCAGCAGCCAGCGTCCATCGCGCGCCATCAGCGCGAGCGTGTTTAGCTGCGGCCATGAGGTGGCGATCGCGCTGGCGAGGTTCACGGGATGGGCCGCTACTTCACCCACCCCGCCAGACTGGATCAGCCGGCCCCCGGCGAAAACAGCTGTGTCGCCATTGAGCGCCAGAGCTTCCCCTGCGCTAGCCGACAGCAGGAGGACGACGCCGGTTGCCGGCGCGAGCAATCCAGGCAGCGCCAGTAGCAGATCATCGCCAGCCTCTGGCGACAGCTGCGCAGTTGGTGCATCCACGATCAGCAGCGGCGGTCGCGCAAGCGCCGCATGCGCCAGCGCCAGCTTCATCCGCTGCGCGCCTGACAGGTTTGCCAGCTTCGCATCGGCCTGCCCGGATAGTCCTGCCAGGGCGAGAACCTCGCGTCCCAACTTGCCAATCTGTCGTCCGGAGGCCGCCAACCCCGGCGGATCCACGCGCAGCACGCGGCCTCTGGCGCTTCGCGCCTTCGCGACATCCTCCCCGCCAAGCCGGATATCGCCTGCTTGTGGCCGGTCCACGCCCGAAACGAGACGTCCGAAGGCTGCGCGTTCGGCAGTCGAAAGCCCCAGAATCGCCGTCGGCCTGCCCGCGGCGATCGCGAGCGAGACACCGTGGAACGACAACCTGCCGGCGACGGCGCGCGATACATCCTTCAGCACAAGCATGGGGCGTTCCGGCGTGTGTCCAGTCCAGTCATGCTTACGCCCGTCCGTCGCCAACACTCGCGCCTGGCGGGCATTATCCCCTACGGAAGGCGCGCGTCAAACACGGTCAGGTCAACAACGACCGTTGCGGCCAAAAGGCATGGAAAGATGGCCTTGCGACACCCTGTTACCAGGCTGAAATTTCCGTGACACCTCGACGGATTAGCAGTCCGAGTTCACTTAAACCCGCGTATGAAGGTCGACATTGGTCTCAAGATCGCGCCTCAAGTCCCGTTGCGAACGTCCGGAAAGCCAGAGATGAACAAGAAACTTATGATCGGGATTGCAGGCGGGGTCGTCGCAGCAATCGGAGGCGGCGCCCTGCTTCTTGGCGGCGGCGCCTCAGCGGCACCGGGCACATACGCCTACGAGACCGTGAAGGTCGACAAGGGCGACGTCTCACGAGTCGTCACCGCGTCGGGGGCCGTGCAACCCCGCGAAAAGGTCGACGTCGGTTCCGAAGTATCCGGCAGGATCACCGCGATCTATGTCGACTTCAACGACACGGTTAAGAAGAACCAGGTCCTCGCCCAGGTCGATCCCGAAACCTTCCAGAACACGCTCGACCAGAACCGTGCGCGCATGCAGCAGTCGCAGGCATCCGTCGACAACTCACGCGCCTCCATTGCGCGCGCCAAGCTGGACCTCGACATCCAGACCAAGACGTTCGAGCGCACCAAGGTCCTGTACGCTGAGGGCGCCACCTCGACACAAGCGATGGAACAGGCGGAGCAGGCTTACGAGAACGCGCGGCTTGCCTTGCAAACGGAAGAGGTCTCGCTGAAGTCGGCCCTCGCAGGTCTAGAAACCGCTCGCGCGACCGTGCAGGACTCCCTCACCAAGCTCGAGCGCACCAAGATCCGCTCACCAATCGACGGGGTCATTCTCAGTCGCGCAGTCGAAGTCGGGCAGACCGTGCAGTCCTCGCAGACTGTCGCCAAGTTCTTTACCGTCGCCGCCGACCTGTCGCAGATCGAGATAGAGGCCAATGTCGTCGAGTCAGACATTGGCGGCATCGACAATGGCGACCCGGTAGTCTTCACCGTGGACGCGTTTCCCGGCGAACGTTTCCAGGGTTCGGTCGTGCAGGTACGCCAGCTCGGCGCGGAGTCCGCCAACGTCGTGACGTACACTGTCGTGGTCAACGCGCGGAACCCGAATGGGCGGCTACTTCCGGGAATGACGGCCAACGTGGAGATCACTGCCGATCGTGTCTCCGATGTCCTGCGCATAGACCAGGACGCCACCAAGCCGCAGCTCCCGAAGGAAATCACCGACGCATTCCGCGCAGAGGACGAGGCCAGCGGCCAGGGTGGGCAACGCGCCCCCGGCCCGGGCGGTCCTCCAGGAGCCGGTGCTGGCGGAGGTGGGCGCGGCGGACCGGGCGGCGGACAGCAATTCCAGGAAATTCTGAAAATAGCCGGCATCGACGATGCGCGCGCCCAGAAGATCATGGACGAGATGCGCGCCGAAATGCAGAAGGCCATGGCCTCCATCGGCGGCGCCTCCGGCGGCCGTCCAGCGGGCGGCGCCACCATTGTCGGTGGCGGCGGCTTCGGCCCGCCCCCCAGCATCCAGCAACAGCAGGCCAGCTCCGAACGCTTCGCCAAGATGCAGCAGACGCAGGAATCTGTCTTTCGCCGGAACCTGAATGCTGAGGAGTATGACGCAGTTGCCAAGCTGCGCTCGGAGATGCAGTCGCAGAAGCGTGTCACCGTCTACAAGCTCAGCGCGGAAGGCGAACTCGAACGCGCGAACCTGGTCATCGGACTTTCGGATGGCGAGAACGCACAGATCATCCGCGGGGCCGCCGAAGGCGACGTCTTCGTGGTTCGAGCCAGTGCGGCCGACAAGGCCGCCAACCAGACAGAAGCGCGGTCCTGAACACGATGACGGAAGTCAGGCCAATCATCTCCTGCCGGAATCTATCGAAGATCTACCGGATGGGCGATCAGGAAGTGCGCGCTCTCGACGGCGTCGATCTGGACATCCACGCGGGAGAGTTCGTCGCCATCATGGGTCCGTCAGGCTCAGGCAAGTCGTCGCTCATGAACCTCATCGGCGCTCTGGATCGGCCTACATCCGGTGAGATGTGGATCAACGGCCGAGCGCTGTCGGAGATGTCGCGCGATGAACTCGCGGACCTGCGCAACGAAACGCTCGGGTTCGTTTTTCAGCAGTTCAACCTGCTGGCCAGGCAGGATGCGTTCCAGAATGTGCGCCTTCCTCTGCGCTATGCGCGCAAGGATGTCGGCGATATTGACGCCCGCGCGAAGGAATGTCTCGAACTCGTCGGCCTCGGCACACGGATGGACCACCGGCCGATGCAGCTGTCGGGCGGCCAGCAGCAGCGCGTCGCCATCGCCCGCGCTCTGTCCAACCGCCCCAGGATCCTGCTGGCTGATGAGCCGACCGGCGCCCTCGACACCAAGACCACCGACGAGATCATGCACCTGATGCAGGACCTTAATCGTCAGGGCATCACGGTCGTCGTCATCACCCACGAGAACGAAGTGGCCGGATACGCAAGCCGCCAGATTCATTTCAGGGACGGCAGGATTGAATCCGACAGCGCGAACCCCGACCTGGAACGAGCGACTGAGCCAAGGCAAGCGGCGGGAGGCCGGACATGAAGGTTGGCGTCGCTACATCCTCGGCAACGGAAGCGCTGTTTTCCAATCCCATGCGCAGCCTTCTGACAATGCTCGGCATCATCATTGGCGTGGCGTCCGTCATGGTCATGATGTCCATTGGTGAGGGAGCAAAGGCCCAGATCGAGGCGCAGATTTCCAGTGTTGGCGCCAACGTTCTCAACCTCCAGCCCGGCAACATGAATCGTGGCGGCCGTAACCAGGGCGGCGGCTCCGGCAGGCCATTCGCAGAATCCGACGTCGTCGGAATCGGCGAACTTCCATTCGTCGTCGCCGCCACCGGCGTACTCTCCCAACAGGCGAACGCGGTCTCCGAAGAGGCGAACTGGGTGACGAATATCCAGGGCGGCGACGCCGGCTTCTTCGAGGTCAACAACTGGCGCGTCAGCGAAGGCCGTGAGTTCACGGTGCAGGAAGTCCAGGGCGGCGCGGCAGTCGCCGTTCTGGGCAAGACAGCGGCTGCCAACCTGTTTCCGGGCGGCCGCGCGATCGGCGAGCGCATCCGCGTGAATAGCGTCCCGATCGAGATCATCGGCATCCTCGAGTCCAAAGGCCAGTCCGGCGGTGGGGGCATGGGCATGGACCGGGACGACACCATGATCGCGCCCCTCAGCATGGTCCGTAATCGGATTACCGGCGGTAATCGCTGGGTTTCCCGCCATGTTTCGCGCATCCAGCTACTGGTTCAGGACGGTTATGACGTCATGCAGGCGCAGGAAGAAGTGACCGCCCTGATGCGCGAAAGACGCAAGATCACGCCGGGGGACTCCGATAATTTCGCGGTTGTTAACTTTGCCGACATGATAAAGCAGAGGGCCGCCGCGGCCGAGACGATGAGCATGCTGCTCGCATTTACAGCCGCGGTGTCCCTGATCGTCGGCGGCGTTGGTGTCATGAATATCATGCTTGTCTCTGTTACAGAGCGAACCCGCGAGATCGGCCTGCGCATGGCCATCGGCGCGCGGGGCGGCGACATTCTTCTCCAGTTCCTCTTCGAAGCCATTGCGCTCTGCACCCTCGGAGGGTTGATCGGGATGGCGCTAGGATGGGGCGGCGTCTTCGCGTATGCGCAGATTGCCAACGCGCCGATGATGGTCTCCCCCGTTATCATCGCGACTGCACTGGGGGCGGCGGCCTCAGTTGGTGTGATCTTCGGTTTTTTCCCTGCCCGCCGTGCAGCTCAACTCGACCCAATCCAGGCGCTGAGACATGATTGACAACAAGATGACCCGCGGCGTGTCCGTGGGCGCCCTCGCGGCCCTCCTCTCCGGCTGCGGCCACCTCCCCATCGCAGAGCCAGCCTTCGAGGCGATGGCCGTGAAGCGCGCTGGCATGCCGGCCGACTGGACCGTTGCGCCGATGACGGGCGATCCAGCCGCAGCCGTCGCCGACTACAGCGTCTTCCAGGACGCTCAACTGATTGCCTTCGTACAGGAGGCGCTCGAGAACAACCGCACGCTGCGCGCGGCGATCGAATCCGTCCGCCAGTCGGAAGCCTCCTTGCAGCAGACGCGCTCGCGCCTGTTCCCTCAGCTCGGCGCCAGCATCGGCGCGAGTGCCAGCGATGGCGGCGCTCTGAACGCGAGCGCCAGCGATGTCGGCTACTCGTTCGCGCTTACCGGTCGCTATGACGTCGACATCATGGGCGACCTCTCGGCGTCCATCCAGGCCTCGTCCGCAGGCCTCCGCTCCACGGAAGCCACCTACGAGCAGACCCGCCGCCAGATCGCAGCCCAGGTAGCGCGCGCCTACTTCACCGTGATCGAACAGCAGCAGCAGCTCGAACTCGACCGCCGCTCGCTCGACCGCCAGCGCCAGACCTTCCGCATTACGCAGACCCGCTTCGACGCAGGCTCGATCGCACGCGACGAACTGGTGCTGGGTGAATCACGCCTTGCCCAGGCCGAGGACTCCATCCTCGCATCCGAAGCTTCGCTCCGTTCAGCGGTCCGCGCGCTCGAAATCGCACTTGGCCGTTTCCCGCAGAACAAGCTGACGCTTGGCGGCGCGCTGCCACAGCCACCGGCGACGCCGCCGCTTGGCCTGCCCGAACTGACCGTGCGCTCGCGCCCGGATGTTGTCGCCGCAGAACTTGCGATGGTCCAGACTTTCGCCAACACGCGCATAGCCGAGCTCGGGCCTTGGCCTCAGCTCGATGCCAACCTCACGGCCGGATTGCAGAATACAACGCTCAACACGGCGTCGGACCTGTTCAGCTTCGATGATCTCGCGCTCTCGATCGGCATCTCGCTGGCGCAAAATATCTTCGACGGCGGCGCCATAGACGCCCGCATCAAGATCGCTTCCTCGCAGGAGCGGCAGGCGCTTGAGCGTTACGGCCAGACGATCATAAACGCCTATGGCGACATCGTCGCCTCGATCGACCAGTTCAACACGCTGGGATCGCGCAACGTCGCGCTGCAGAAGGCTTCGGGCGCAGCGCAGGAAGTGCTCCGCCTCGGCGAGCTGAAATACCAGGAAGGCTCGGAAAGCCTGCTCAACCTGTTCACAGTGCGCGACAACGCCGAGGTGGCGGAAGCCAACCTTATCGCCAACAACCGCGCCCGCCTGGAACAATGGATCATCCTGCATGCGGCGCTGGGCGGAAATCCCACCGTCTCGCAACCGCTGCCGACGCCGGCCAACACTGCGAACGGCACACGCTAGACTGGAACAGAAGCGACACCGGAACGGCCGCTGGAAGCAGCGGCCGTTTTGCGTTCATGGGGGCGCCGCCCCAGCACAGCACACGGCAAACAATCTTCGCCGTGCCTGTAACCGCTTGGCCGAGCCGCGCGAATGACCCTTTGAACGCGCCACTGTGGCGCGAGAGGGTACAATGCCTGCATTCAGCTCCAGACGCCTGTTTGCCCTGCCAATCGTGGCAGCCGTCGGCTTCACCCTTGCGATCGCAGCGGCGTTTTCGAACAGCGCCTCGGCTGGGCCGCCGACAGTTGTCGCGCTCTATCAGAGCCAGGGCTGTTCATCCTGCCCGCCGGCCAACGAAAACATCTTGACGCTGACGGATCGCCCCGAGCTCCTCGTCCTCAGCTTCGGCGTGATCTACTGGGACCGCCTCGGCTGGAAGGACACGTTCGCCTCGCGCGAAAACACGCAGCTTCAGTACGACTACACGAATGGGGGCCTCAAGCGCCACTTCGTTGCCACTCCGCAGGTGGTCATCAACGGCCAGATCGACATCCTGGGCAATAAACGCGCGGAGCTCATGCGGGCGGTTGACGGCGCGAAGCTGTCCGCCAACGCGCCGGCCGTGACCCTCTCCGGCGCCAGGCTGACTGTCGCCGCCGCCGCGTCGGCGCCGGCCGGCGGCGCCGATATCTGGCTCGTCCGCTACGATCCGCGCACAGCCCAAGTGCCGATCCAGGCAGGTGAGAATGGCGGCCTTACCCTTCCCCACCGCAATGTCGTCCACGAACTGGTCCGCATCGGTGGATGGAACGGCAAGGCTGCAACCTACGTCCTTCCGGCGGCGACAGACCCCGCCTGCCGCACCGCCATCCTCGTGCAGGGTGTGTCAGGCGGGCCCAGCATCGCTTTGTTCAAGGGCCTGCTGCTGACTTCGTCTTCAACCACGTGCCGCGGCACAGACACAAAGGACTTCCTATGACCTCCCGCACCCTCTTCGCTTCAATCCCCGCCGCAGCGCTGGCGCTCTCGGTCGCCGCCTGCTCTCCTGCATCAGAAGATCCGATGGCAGCTGATGCGATGAAGCCGGCCGGCAACTGACGCTGTCCGTCCGAACGCCCGGCTGACCTCCCTCCGACGCAACCGAGCGTCCCGGCGCACGCCATCCTTGAGCACATCCATGACCGCGCAGCCCACGAGCGAGATCGTCTATCGCCATACGAGGATCGTGCGCATAGCGCACTGGATAAACGCGTTGTTCTTCCTGCTGCTGCTGCCTAGAGGCCTGCAGAGCTTCAACGCCCACCCAATGCTTTACTCGACGATGCTTCGCTTCGCCCCAACCCGGACTGCACTTACGGGCGCAGCGGCCGGCCTGCTTGCTGGCGGCGCATCGGCAACGATCTATGGGCTCCACTGCGACGAGAACACTGCTTCTTTTGTGGCGGTGTGGTACTCGCTCGGCATTGCGTTCACCGTCATCACAGGCGCAATCGTCGGGTCTCGCGCGCTGCGCTGGTGAGCGTGCCGGGCCGCGCCGAAAAGCGGTGACCCGGGATCTGCAGCGATGCGCAGTCGACGCGCATGGCTTGGGCAAATGCGTGGGTTGGCTCCCACCGCTATGGCAATCGCATGCGGAACGGATAGCTTGCGGCGTGTTCTGGGAGATACGTCATGATCCGTATTGCGCTTCTGCTTGCATCTGTATCGGTATTCGCTGCTTGCAGCGTCCAAGCGCCGGCGCCGGTCGCCAACACTGACGGGAAGGCGGCCACCTATGGCGGTGCCAAAGGCGCGGACATGTCGATCCAGGCGATAGAGCCAGCGGACGGGCCGCTGACTGTCGGCCGCGCGGGAGACGATCCGGCGGATATCGCGCGCTATATCCTGGCAATGGGCGCCGGCGGTGCAGAAATCTCTCCGAACGGAGTGAATATCGCGTTCAGCTGGCGCATCACCGGCCTGCCGCAGCTATGGGTTGTTCCAGCCGAGGGCGGACAGCCGCGGCAGTTGACCTTTGGCAACGGCATCACCTTCTTCGAATGGTCGCCGGATTCAACGTCGATCCTGTATGGCGCGGACAATAACGGCAACGAGCAGGAGAGCTACGGTCTCGTCACCGTGGATGGCGCGGCAGAGCAGGAGCTTATTGCGGCAACGGATGGCGCTTTCCGCGTCTTCGGCGGCTTCCTGCCTGACGGGCAGTCCTTGCTTTATGCCTCGCCTGAGCGGAACGGGACGGACTTCGACATCTACACGGCCTCGCCGGAGGGACCGCCGAGCCTGCTGGCGCAGGGCAAGCTCGGCACATACGTGCGGTCGATCTCGCCTGATGGAAAATCCGCAGTTGTGACCGAGGGCGTCGGCGAGGACTCCGACAAGCTGATGTTGCTGGATGTCACCGGCAAGACGATGAAGACGATCGCGGCGCCGGACGTGCGCGCCAACCACGGCGATGGCGGCTTTGCATGGACGCCGGACAGCAAGGGATTCTACTTCGCCAGCAATGAAGGGCGCGAGTTCGCGGCGCTCTCATACTTCGACATAGCCTCGGGCGCGGTGAGCGTCGTGAAGGAGGCGCCATTCGACATCCAGAACGTCAGCCTTTGCGGAGCGGGCGGAAAATGGCTGGCATGGTCCACCAATGAGGACGGGTTTTTCAAGCTGCATGTGGAGGAACGCGCGACACAGAAGGCGCTTGCCCTGCCGCCGCTGCCGGACGGCGTGTTCGGCCTCTCTTGCGACCTTGGCAACGCGAAGATGGCGATCAATGTGAGCACACACAACACGCCGGGCGACATCGTTGTGCTGGACCTTGCCACGGGCAAGGCGACGACGGCCTTCGCGGGCAACCTTGCCGGCCTCGACGCGCGGCGTCTCGTGAAACCGGTTTCGGTGCGGATGAAGGCGCAGGATGGGGTGCAGCTGCAGGGTCTGCTCTACTTGCCGGATGCGGGCTCGGTGAAGGGCGGCGGCAAACCGCCGGTGCTGTTCGACGTGCATGGTGGACCGACCGGCCAGTCGGTGGCGAATTTCGATGCCAATGCGCAATACTATGTCGACCGCGGCATCGCTGTGTTTGCGCCGAACGTGCGCGGATCGACGGGCTTTGGCCGCACCTATGTCACGCTCGACGATCAGAAGAAGCGGCTCGACAGCGTGCGCGATCTCGTCGACATGCTCGCCTACCTCAAGCAGGACGGCAGGGTGGATGCGGATCGTGCGGCAGTGGCTGGCGGGTCGTATGGCGGCTACATGGTGAATGCGGTGACGAGCGCCTATCCTGATGCATTCAAGGCGGGCGTGTCGCTGTTCGGCGTCGGAAACTGGGTGACGGGACTGGAGGTCGCCTCGCCAGGGCTGAAGGCGTCAGACCTGATCGAGTATGGGGACATCGCAGATCCGGAATGGAAGAAATTCTACACGGAGATCTCGCCGATCACCATCGCGGACAAAATCCGCGTGCCGACGCTCTACTCGCACGGCGTGATGGACCCGCGCATCGACATAGCGGAGACCGAGATCATGGTGACCACGCTTCGCAAGAACGGCGTTGAGGCTGAGTTCATCCGCATTCCGGACGAGGGCCATGGCTGGCGCAAGCTGAAGAACCGGCTGTTCTATTCGCGCAAGGAAGCGGAGTTCCTGGAGAAACACCTGGGCGTGAGCGCAGTGAAGTAGTGCTGTCGTTCACGCATTGCTGAACTTCCCTCTTCCGCCTCCAGCGCTTACCGTGAAGCCATGGATCTGAAGCCGCACGAAATCATTCTCGCTGTCCTGGCCGTCGCCATTCCGGTTGTCGTGCTGGTGCTGGCTTTTACGCCGGGCGGGCTGAACTTCGTCTTCGAGATCGCCGTGCATCCGGTCTGGGGGCCAGTAGCCTTCTTCGGCGGCGCGGCAGTGCTGTTTGGGGTGCTGGCGTGGCGAATCTTCAGACGTATCCGGCCCGCGCCGAAGAAAGCGGCGCCCAAACCGACCCCGCATCTAAGCCCGACACGGATGCCGAAAGTGGAGGGCTCCGCAGCCGTGGAGCGCCTCAAGAACCGGAAGCCGCAGGCCTGACAGCCAGGGTCAGGCGTAGGTGGTCCAGTAACGCCACGCCATCAGCAAGCCGAGCGCGAACACGCCGGCGAGGTAGATCGGCGTGCTCCATTTTCTCACATAGTGAAATGTAAGCGCCTGGCAGATTGCGAGCGCAATGAAGATCGGCCAGGCACGCACGAGGCCCGAGACATCGACAGCGCCCATCTGCGCAAGCACCTGCATCGGCGTCAGGCCGGCATAGGCGGCCGGTTTCAGTATGAGCACAGGCACGACGCCGGATAACCACACTGTAACGATCGCTGCGAGGAACACGATCCCTTGCTTGATCCAGCCTGCCCACCCCATCGGCTGTCCCGCAGCGCCGCTCAAAACGGCAGCTTGAAGCCGGGGAGCATACCGCCGAGGCCGCCGGTCGCCTGCTTCATGGCGTCGGCCATTGCATCATCCAGCTTGCGGCGGGCGTCAGAGTGCGCGGCCTTGACGAGGTCTTCCACCATTTCCCTGTCGCCCGGGTTCATGATGGTTGGATCGATTGCGAGCGCATGCAGTTCGCCCTTACCCTTCAGGGTCACCTTGACCATGCCGCCGCCCGAGGAGCCCTCGGCCGTGATCTGGTCCATGCGCTCCTGCGCTTCCTGCAGGCGCTGCTGCATTTGCTGCGCCTGGCGCATGATGTCGGACAGGTCTTTCATTCGTCGTCCTCACGCTCATCGGGATCGGGGATCATTTCCTCGGCGCGCTCACGCAGGCCGAAATCGACATGTATGACGTTGTGCTGCGGGGCCAGATCATCAAGGTCGTCGGCCTGCTCTGCCTCGTCAACACGCAGCACCTGGGCGCCAGGAAAAAGCCGTAGCGCCTCGGCGATGCGCGGGATGGCCGCGGCGGACTGCAGCTTTTCGGTGCCGCGGCGTGTGCGGCGTTCCTTGACGCTTTCGGCCGAGCCGTCGGTGGACTGCAGCACGTCCCATTCGACGCCGGTGACCTCTTCGAGCCAGTCCTTGATGCGCTGTGAGAGATTATTCGGCGCGTTCGGCGCTGCTGTGTAGCGAAAGTGACCGAAATCGATCTCTGCCGGGCGCACAAAGCGCTCGATCTCGTATTTGAGCGCAATCTCGCGGCGGGCGTCGAGTTCCGCGACGATCTCGCGGAGGGATGAGAGACGGACAACCTCGCCATGATCGTCGACGTGAGATGGTGGGGCCATAGCAACCGGCCTGGCCGGTGGCGGCGGGAGGGCCGTGGCGGTGGGGGCGTCGGCGCGCTCGGGCGCGCGGGACGGTTCAGGCTGGGACTTTGGGCCGGGCACGGCGGCCCCGCCCGCTAGCATGCGCGCCGCGTCTTCAGGAGACGGGAGGCCAGTGACCGCGGCAAGTCGCAACACCACCATCTGCGCAGCGGACGGCGGATCGGGCGCGCGAGCGCAATCTTCGAAGCCTTGCAGGAGCAGCCGCCACATGCGGGCGGACTGCGCGGGCGAGACCTGCCCCGCCATCGCGATGGTGCGCTTGCCCCATTCGGACGGGCCAGAAAAAACGTAGCCATCCTTCAGGGCCTGTGCGCGTGAGACTTCGACGACCACATCCATCAGGTCCTTGATCAGCACCGGCGCATCGGCGCCCTGATCGAGAAGCGCGGTCGCCTCATTGAGTGCGGACTTGTGATCGGCAGCAATGATGCGGTCCATCAGGTCGAGCACGCGCGAACGGTCGGCGAGGCCGAGCATGTCGCGGACCTGGTCCGCGGTTACCTGCTTACCCCCGGTGTCGCCACCCCCCTGGACGATGGCCTGATCGAGAATTGAAAGGCCGTCGCGCGCCGAGCCTTCGGCGGCGCGCGCGATCAGCGCGAGAGCCTCGGGCGCGACGTTGGCTCCCTCCTTCGCACTGATTTTGCCGAGATGATCGGCGAGCGCTTCAGGCGAGAAGCGCTGCAGGTTGAATCGCTGGCAACGCGACAGGACGGTGACGGGGACTTTCCGGATCTCGGTCGTCGCAAAGATGAACTTCACATGTGGCGGCGGCTCTTCCAGCGTCTTCAGCAGCGCGTTGAATGCTGCAGTCGAGAGCATGTGCACTTCGTCGATGATGTAGACCTTGTAGCGCGCATTGACAGGCGCGTAGCGCGCGCCGGTCAGCAGGTCGCGCATGTTGTCGATGCCGGTGTTGGAGGCAGCGTCGAGTTCGAGCACGTCGGGGTGACGGCCTTCCATGATGGCTGCACAGTGCACGCCTGGCGGGTCAAGCTGCATCGACGGTTGGTGGACCTCGGCTGTTTCGTAGTTCAGCGCCCTCGCCAGCAGGCGCGCTGTGGTCGTCTTGCCGACGCCGCGGACGCCGGTGAGCATGAAGGCGTGCGCGATGCGGCCGGTCCTGAACGCATTGGTGAGCGTGCGGACCATGGCCTCCTGCCCGACAAGGTCCTCGAACCGGGTCGGGCGGTATTTGCGGGCCAGTACCTGGTAGGCGGGCGGGCCGAGCGGAACATCATCGCCGAACATGGACGCGGTAAGCGTGTCGCGGGGTTCCGCAACATCATCCACAGGCCCATCTTCGGGCGGTTTCGGAGGCTTCTTCGAGGCCATGGGTTCTATATGGCCCACAAGCAGCCGAATCGCCAACCTAGCGGAGCCAACCTCTGGAATCTGCTGTGGAATGAGATGGCGTGAGGTGCAGGCTGGCCACGACCCGAGCTAAACTCGTTACGGCTGCTTCCTTCCGGACCTGACCGGGTTGGCGAACCGCCCGTCCGCGACCAGCCTGCACTTTCCTTATAGGAAGTCAGGCGCCACCCTGCAATGTTCGAGGTGAATGAGTCGTCGGGGGACGCCTTTGCTGGTCATGGAATTATCTCCTGTCAGACCGGGGGCGCCCGTGCGGTCCGCCCTCCAGGCTGAACACGGAGCACTGCCGGCATGAGCCATGACGTCTTCATCTCTTTCGCACGAGGCGACCGGGAGCTGGCGGCATATCTGGCGCGCAATCTCGATGAGCGCGGGGTTTCAGTCTGGTATGACGCCAAGCTGCCGGCGGAGGTCAGCAGCGAGGCCGAGGTCGATACAGCCATTCGGGAAGCCGAACTTGTCGCCGTGCTCTTCTCTGAGGAATGCAATCGGACCGACCATATGCGGCGGCAGGCAGCGCTGGCGGATTCGCTCGGCAAGCCTGTCGTTCCGTTCCTGATCGAGCAGGGCCAGCCCAAGGGCGGCTATCTGCATCTGCTGGCCGACCGCAACTGGGTCGAGGCGCATCCCGAGCCCATGACGCGGGTCGAGGAGTTGGCGGACCTGCTGGCGCGGCTTGCCGGCAAGCTGGCGGTTCCTGCCCCTCCGCCCCCGCCTCCCGCTGAATCGTTCGAGGAGAAAGAGCGCCGGCTCGATGCTGCGATCGGCGCGATGATTCGCGAAACGGTCGATCCCGTGCATGCACCCCTGATGCAGGCGAGCGCCTATGTGGGCCCGACCGATGGGCATGGCAGGCCGGTGCAGCGCCTGAGCGGTGCGGGACGCAAGCTGCTGACCGTGCTGACGCTGGGCGCCTATGGCGTGCTGGCGCAGCGGCGTGCAATAGAGCGCTTCCGAGGCAATATCAGGAAGCTTTAGTGCCCCCCTTGCAAGAGCCCCTGTCACGCGCCGCCGCCGACATACCGCTGGTTCCGACAGGGCTTGACCGCGCCGCCCATCACCGGCGTGACAAGACGTGGCTGGATGACGCGATCGCGTCCGACAGCGCGCAGATCCTGTTGATGCGCGAAGGCATGCCGTTGGTCGAAGGTTCGGCGCCTCCATCGGGGCCGATGCAAATCGGCGCCCGCCTGGCGCCGGGGCGGCCTATCCTGTGGCTTGGCGCGCAGGCGGCGATGTTGAGCCCCAAGGCGCAGCGTCTGTTTCTTGGCGAGACGGTTAAGGGCTCGCCGGTGTTTGCGCTGGAGCTGCCCGCCTCGTTCAGCCTCGATAGTTCGCCGATCGCCGGACTGGGTGTGTTCGAGGATTTTCGCGCGGCAGCTTCGGCCTTCTCGCCGTTCGAGGGAGGCGCTGCCGCGACAGCGCGGGCGCTGTTTGAATGGCATCGACGGCACGGCTTCTGCGCTAATTGCGGGACGCGCACCATGGTCGAAGACGCGGGGTGGAAGCGGAAGTGCGAGGATTGCGGCGCGGAACATTTCCCGCGGGTCGATCCGGTCGCGATCATGCTGGCGACACATAATGACAGGTGCCTGCTTGGCCGTCAGGCTGCCTGGCGGCCGGGCTTCTGGTCGTGCCTTGCCGGCTTCGTCGAACCCGGCGAGACGATCGAGCAGGCGGCAGCGCGCGAGATCTTCGAAGAGGCTGGCGTGCGCTGCACGACACGTGCCGACTACCTGTTCTGCCAGCCCTGGCCCTTCCCGTCCTCGCTGATGATCGGGCTGATCCTTGAGGCAGACGGGGACACGATAAATATCGACGCCACGGAGATCGAAGCCGCGAAGTGGTTCACCCGGCAAGAAGCGCGGTCGATGATGGCGGGGACAAATCCGGACGCCTTCGCCCCACCTGCGTTTGCGATTGCCCACCACGTCATCAAGGCATGGCTGGAGCGCGGTTAAATCGGGTCAAACTGAATCTGGTCCGGCAGCGGATCGATCATCTTCGCGAGGCGCGGATCGTCGAGGCCCTTGCCGTAGACCTCGTGGTAGATGCGCCGCAGCCAGTCTTCCAGGATCATCACCGAGACGCCGCCGACGCTTGGATGCGTGAGCGCAAGCATGATCAAGGGCCGCGGTGTGCCGAACGCATCCAGCGGCAGGATGTAGTTGAGGCCGCGCAGGCGGCGGGCGCCGAGACGCTGGTAGAAACGCATGCAGCGCGCCTGTTCGTCCAAGCCCATGTCGGCGTCGACCTCGACCAGAGTTACGCGCTGCGGACCAATGATCGCCACGCTTGCCTGCAGGAGGTGCGAGCCGATCTGCATGCCGCGCACTTCAGGAGCGACAGCGGCGTACTCGAATAGCCAGAAGTCCGCCTGCTCCGGCGCCCAGGACACCGCGACGCCGACAATCTGCTCATCCATCCGAGCGACGAGGAAGCGATAGTCAGGCCTGAAGAACAGAGCCTTGAATTCTGCTTCGGGGCGCTGTTCGGATTTGAGGATCGCGTCGCGATAGATGGCGTAGCAGCGTTGAAGCCCGACTGCGTCTGCAGGATCGAGCAGGGTGATGCGAATCTCGGGCATGCATGCCTCCCGCACCGATCCTTGCACGGCGGCTCAAGCGAAAACACCCCGTGGGGCGACCACGGGGTGTCTCGTTTCAGACCTGCGCCCTGCTGAGGGCAGTCAGACTAGAAGCTGCGGACGTAGGACAGCGAGAACGCGTCCACATCGCCGGCGTCGAAGTCGTTACGGGTCCAGTCGCCGCGGATGCCGTCTTGCGATGTCAGGTTCCACTGCGCGCCGGCCCCGTAGGCGAGACCGTCTTCATCGCCACCCGGCGAGGTTTCGATACGGGCGACGCCCACGCGGCCGAACACGTCGAACTGCGGGTTGATCGGCAGCTTGCCGACGACATAGGCGCCGAACTGGCTGTCGAGCTCTGTGCCCGAATCGTCGGTCACGCCGAACGTGCCCTCGCCTTCGATGGCGAAGTTCGGGGTGAAGTTAACGCCGACGCGGCCAGTGATCCCGCCAAGTTGAGCGCCGCCATCTCCGTCGAAGTAGGTGTAGCCGCCGGAAACGTAGACGCCCGATTGCTGGGCGTTGGCGGTCATGAAGGCCGGCGCGACAAGCATGGACGCAGCGGCGAGAGCGATTTTCAGTTTCATGGGGAAGACTCCAGTTTGTCTGGAGCGGGGTTCCGAGGGGATTGCGTGATCCCGGCGGTAAGACCCAGCTCTGGTTTCAGTCCTGGCCGCGCCGTCCACCTGAAGAAGGCGTCCGTCGCCGGCCATCTATCCACCCAGCCGGGTCGATATGCAGCTTAAGTGGTTATGGCGCGAGCCAGTTCCGCTGCAGTCGGAGATTAAATCCCGCCGGGTGACTACTTGGCAACACCAGGTCTTCTTGGCTTCGTCGATGTTAGAAATTGTGTCCGGAAGGTGTCTTCGTCTTGAGCATCATGAACGAATACATATCGAATACTTTGACAACCCGAATTCGTCCTGATTTCAGGGGGTCTCGGCCCGGAGGCGTGTCGCAGCGCCTTGCTTCAACGCCGCACACCAACGTCCAAATGTGACGCGGGTTGGGCCGGGATTGGGCTTTGTAAGTTAGCTACCGGCTCAGCCGAACGATGCTGCGCGTGTGCGGTAGGGGTGGGCGGCAAACACGCCGAGGTGGCGAACCTGCGTCGAGAAGAACCCCAACTCCTCAAGCGCGCGTTGCAGCGGGGCATCGTCCGGATGGCCCTCGACCTCCGCATAGAACTGGGTCGCCGAGAACGAGCCGCCAATCTGGTAGCTTTCGAGCTTGGTCATGTTGACGCCGTTGGTCGCAAACCCGCCCATCGCCTTGTAAAGCGCAGACGGCACGTTCCGGACACGGAAGACGAAAGCCGTGACCCACCCCTTCCCATCGCCCCTGTCAGGCATGCTCGCCTCGCGGCTCATGATGACGAAGCGCGTGGTGTTGTGGGCTGCATCCTCGATGTTCTCGGCCAGGATATCGAGGCCGTAGACCTCCGCAGCGAGGCGCGGGGCGATCGCTGCCTGCGTCGGGTCGCCAAGGTCGCGGACCTCCCGGGCAGCGCCGGCTGTGTCGGAGCTGGTGCGGGCGAGAATGCCCCGCGCCCGCAGGAAATTCCGGCATTGCCCCAGCCCCATGATGTGGCTGTGAGCGGCCTTGATCTGCTGGAGCGATGAGCCTTTCAGGCCCATCAGCTGGAAGCGGATCGGCATGAAGTGCTCGGCAATGATCTGCAGTGGCGAGGTGGGGAGCAGATGGTGGATGTCCGCCACCCTGCCCGCAATGGAGTTCTCCACAGGGATCATGGCGAGTTGCGCCTCGCCTGAGGCCGCCGCCTGGAACACATCCTCGAAGGTCGGGCACGGCATCGGCTCGAGATCCGGATAGACCTCGTGGCACGCGATATGGGAGTTGGCGCCCAGCTCCCCCTGGAAGGCGATCTTGCTCATGGGTCTGTATGCCTGTGTCGCCCAGAACATGGCAACGGAAATAGGGGGTTAGCTGGCGCAAAGCGGCCTGGACTATGCGTCATTTCGCCGGGCTCTCTCTGGTTGCCGCCTTGGCGCTGAAATGCAAGAAAGCCTCGCGCGCGCGGGCTCGAATCGAGCCCGTTCATGCGTCCGCTAGGGACTGGAGCAGGGCCAACCCATGAGTGATCTGGGCTTCAACAAGATCGCGTTCTGCGTGCTCGGAACCGGCCTCGCCCTGATCGGGATCAATGAGGCGTCGCATTCGCTGTTTCATACGACCAAGCACGAAGGTGCGGCCTATGCCGTCGACGTGCCGACCGAGACCGTCGCAGAAGAAGCGGTTGAGGGGCCCGTCGACTACGGCTTGCTGCTGGCCGCCGCTGACATTGCCAAAGGCGAAGAGCAGCACAAGAAGTGCGTCCAGTGCCACAACTTCGACCCCGGTGGCGCAATCCTGCAGGGCCCGCCGCTGTATGGCGTGCTCGACCGCGACATCGCATCGGTGGCTGGGTTCAAATACTCAGCCGGCGAAGGCTCTCTCTCTGAACACGAAGGCGCCTGGACCTACGAGAACCTCAATCTTTTCCTCGAGCGTCCGAAGGGCTTTGCCTCGGCCACGATCATGAACTTTGCCGGGATCAATAGCCGCGTGACCGGTCTTGAGGACCGGATGAACCTCATCGCATACCTGCGCACGCTGGGTGGCGAGAGCATTCCGCTCCCTGCCCCGCTTCCGGCCGCACCCGCGGATGACGCCGCTCCGGTCGACGGCGCCGCGCCGCCGGTCGATGGCGCCACGCCCGCGCCTGCAGATGGCACAGCGCCCGCGCCTGGCGCTGCTCCGGCGACACCGGCTCCCGCTCCGCACTAAGCCTTATCGGATCGCCAGAGCGACAGCTTTCCGACCGACTGTCGGCATCGCCGCAAGCGCGCTGTCGCTCGCCATCCATTCGCCCGCCGTTTTCGCGCGCGCAGGCGCAGCGGCGCGCCAGACATCCAGTCTCAGGGCAAAGTGCGTGAAGACATGACGGATCTCGCCGACATGCTCCCAGGCGAACTCGCCGGGAGCGCCCGCCAGCGGGTCAGGCAGCTTGTGTTCCGTCCAAGCGCTCGTTGGCGGCATCATCATCCCGCCGAGCAATCCCGCTGGCGGACGCCGCACCAGCATGATCTGACGTCCGCGCGTCAGGACAAAGGCCGAGCCGTATCGCGTCGGCACAGCGCGCTTCTCCGCCTTTATCGGGTAGCGCTCGGGAGCGCCTTCGGCGCGCGCGGCGCACATGACGTTGAGCGGACATGTCAGGCAGTTCGGTTTCTTTGGCGTGCAGATCGTTGCGCCGAGGTCCATCAGCGCCTGCGCCAGGTCGCCTGCGCGTCCGCCCTTCGGCAACGCGACGGCCAGCTCCTGCGCACGCGTTGCGATCACGACTTTGGCAGCGCGCCAGCCTGCCTCGGTTCGATCGGATGGAATGGCCCACAGGCGTGAGACGACACGCTCGATATTGCCATCGACCGGCGCGATGCGCTCGTCAAATACGATCGAAGCGATGGCTGCGGCGGTGTACGGGCCGACGCCCGGCAGTTCACGAAGGCTCGTCGCGTCCTGTGGAAAGCTTCCACACGCGGCGACGGCTTTTGCACAGGCATGCAGGTTGCGCGCGCGGCTGTAATACCCGAGCCCGGCCCATGCCGCCGAGACATCCTCCCAGCTTGCCTCTGCCAGCGCTCCGACCGCCGGCCAGCGCGCCACGAAACGCTCGAAATACGGCGTAGCGTGGGGGATTGTGGTCTGCTGCAGCATCACCTCGCTGAGCCAGACGCGATACGGATCGGGCCTAAAGCCTGCGTCACGCTCCGCCGGCCCGACGCGCCAAGGCAGCACCCGCGCATGGCGCCGGTACCAGCGATCCACCGCTGTGAGCAACTTCCTGGTGCTGTTAGCGGTCATTCGTCTCCGGACCAAAGTGCAACGGGGCATTCCGACGAAACGTGAAAACTGGCAAGGTATGGCCATGTCCATCGACTGGGATGAACTGGAAAGGGAGCGGGCGGCGGAAGAACGCCTTGCGACCGCCCATGCCGTGCCTGTCTATCGCCCTGCAAAGCCGATGGGTTTTGCGCTGCAGAAGGCGCTGCGGCCGATCCTGAAGGATGCGGGACCAGCGCCGGAAACCCTGAAATCGCGCTGGCCCGAGATTGTGGGGCTGCGGCTCGCCGCCATCACCGAGCCGGTGCGTGTGTCCCGCACCAAGGGCGGCAGTGTGCTTCACCTGCGCGCGCCCTCTGCGGCGGCACCCATCATCCAGCATTCGAAGGAGCACATCCTGGAGCGGGTGAACATCGCCTCGGGCTCTAAGATCACGTCGCTCAAGATCATCCAGACCGCGCCGCCCAAGCAACTGTCTCTTGTCATCGCCCGCCCCCTCACGCCCGAACAGCGTGCGGCGCTGGTGCGGGAACTGGCGCCGGTGAAGGACAAGGATGTCCGGATGGCGCTGTCGGGCCTTGCCGAAGCTGTTCTGACCGGCCTTCGCAAGCGATAACGCATTCACGAAACATGGGTTTGTGACGGACGCCAAGTTGACCCGCCCCTGCAGTTTGGCCACAACCGCGCAATAAATCGAGGAACGCCCGATGATCCGCGCTTTCGCCCTTCGCCCGCTAGCCTTCACAAGCGCCCTCGCCGCAGCGGCCATGCTTGCAGCCTGCGGCGGCGAGCCAGCAAAGCCCGTCTCGAACTTTACGCCGGTGCCGGTGACGCCCGTGATCGGCGACGTGCCGATCGGCAGCGCGGACGCGCCCCTCGAAATCGTCGAGTACGCGGCGTTGACCTGCCATGTCTGCAGGGACTTTGCGAAACAGATCTTCCCGCGGCTCAAGGCGACCTACATCGACACCGGCAAGGTCCGCTACATCTACCGAGACTATCCTCTAGAAGCCGGGCCGGACGGCAAGGCAACCGATGGCTTCGGCCTGGTGCTGGCCTCGGTCGCACGCTGCGAGGGCCCCGAGAAATTCCACACCATGATCGACGCCATCTTCACCGCGCAGGCCGACCTTCTCGATGCGGCGCGCGAAGGCAAGGCGCTTCCCGTGCTGGCCGAGGTTGCCGCCGCCAACGGCATTACGCTGGATGAGATGCGCACCTGCATCGACCACCAGCCGGAACTGCGCGCCTCGATCAAGAAATCGCATGACGATGCATTTCTGAACCCCGACCCCAAAATGAAGATCAGCGGCACGCCGACTTTCTTCCTCAATGGCGAGAAGGTGGAAAATCGCGGCTGGGAATACATGGTCGCCGCCATCGAGGCGAAACTGGCCGGCAAACCGATCCCGACGGATATCGAAGCACCACCGGCCGAGGCCACGCCCACCACTACGCCGGCAACGCCCGCCGCACCCGCTTCGACACCGCCGGCGCAATAGGATGAAGAACGCCCACCTCGCTCTCGCATCGGCAGCCTTGATGCTGGCCGCCTGCACGCCAGCAGCCGAAATCGACGCCTACACCAAGGCTCCCATCTCGCCCTTCCTCGGCAAGCCGGTGCTGGGCGATCCCGACGCGCCCGTGGAATTGGCTGAATATGCGTCGACGACCTGCGGGCACTGCCGCGCCTTTCACGAGGAAATCTTCCCCGAGCTGAAGGCGAGATACATCGACACCGGCAAGGTGAAGCTCGCCTGGTATGTGCTGCCGACTGCGCCTGCGCCGCTGTCACTTGCCGGCGCGGCGATCGCACGCTGCGCCGGCGAGGATCGCTTCTTCGAGGCGATCGATGTGATGTTCGACGAGCAGGAGGCGCTGTTCAACGCCGCCTCGCCCGAGGACATGAAGAAGCAGCTGAACGCCATCGGCGCGAAATTCGATCTCTCGCCCGATGCCGTTTCAACCTGTATCGACGACCCGGCAATCCTCGAGGCCACGAACTCGGCGCTTGCCGACATGCCGGCGACGATCACCGGCACACCGAGCTTTGTCATCAACGGCGTGAAGATCGAGCCGGAATCGCTGGAAGCGATTTCCGCCGCGATCGACGCGGAACTGGTCAAAGCGGGCGCCACCCCTGCGCCGGCACCGCAATAGCGCAGCCATCGCCCCGCTGGCGACTGGCATTGACCCCGGTGCAGCCCGTCTCTAAGCGGGCTGAAAGCCCATATTGACGGGGCCAAACGGGAATCCGGCTTGCACCTGATCGGCCTCAAGATTGCTGGCTTCAAGTCCTTCGTCGATCCGGTGGATGTGCCGATCGAAGAGGGCCTTACAGGCATTGTCGGCCCGAATGGCTGCGGAAAGTCTAACCTGCTCGAAGCGCTGCGCTGGGCAATGGGCGCGACCTCGGCGCGCGCCATGCGCGGCGGGGAGATGGACGATCTCATCTTCTCGGGCACAGACGCGCGGCCCGCCCGCGAAATGGCGGAGGTCGTGCTCCAGCTCGACAACCGCGATCGCGGTGCCCCGGCTGAGTTCAACGACGAAGACTTGATCGAAATCAGGCGCATGCTTCGGCGCGGGGCGGGCTCCTCCTACAAGATCAATGGCCGCACCGTGCGCGCCAAGGATGTGCAGCTACTCTTTGCCGACGCGTCCACCGGCGCCAACTCGCCGGCACTCGTCAGGCAGGGCCAGATCAGCGAGCTGATCGGCGCAAAGCCGCAGAACCGCCGCCGCATCCTCGAGGAGGCTGCTGGCATTGGCGGCCTTGCCGCCCGCCGCCATGAGGCGGAGCTGAAGCTCAAGGCGGCGGACGAAAACCTCGCCAAGCTCGCCGACATCATGGCCGAAGTGGAGCGGCAGGCAAATGCGTTGAAGCGCCAGGCCAGCAAGGCGCGCAAGTACCGCGCACTTTCCGAGGAGATCGCCGCGCTCGAAGCACGCCTCGGCGCTGCCCGCTGGCGCGGCGCGGTTATCGAAACGCAGCAGGCGCGAAAGGCGCTCGACGCTGCGAAGAGCGAAGAACAGAAGACTATCTCAACGGTTGCCCGCGCTTCAACGGAAGAACTGGAAGCACGCGCAACAATAGAGCCGCTGCGCGCAGCTGAGGCCGACGCTGCCGGCCGGCTCGGCGTGATCAAGCTGCAGCTTGCACGCATCGAGGCCGAGCGCGACGCCGCGAAGGATCTCTCGACGCGTCTCGAACGCGACATCACGCGCCTGCTGGAAGACTCGACGCGCGAGACGGTGCAACGCGACGACGCCGCTGCCCGCGCTGAACGGGCAACGCAGCTCCTGGCAGCACTGCCCCCGGATGATGCCGCTGCAAAGGCCGCGCGCGAGGCCGAACTTGCCGCTGCCGTCGACGCAGCGATGGGCGCGCTACAGACATTCGAGCAGCAAGCCGACCAGCGCCGCACCGCGCTTGCCAAGGCGGACGCAGAAGCCGCCGCCGCACAAGCCGCTGTGCGCCGCGAGGACGAGCGCCATGCGCGGCTGGCGAATGAACTGCAGAAGGTCGAGATCGAACTCGCCTCCATCGGCGACCCTGCGAAGATGGAGGCTGCGCTGAAGGATGCACGCGCACGCCACGCCGATGTGGAGAAAAAAGCGCAGGCGGCCCAATCGGCGCTCAACGCGGCGCTACGCGCGGTGGACGAGGCGCGCGCAGTCGAAGCCCGCCTGACGCCGCCGCTGCTGGCAGCCGAGCGCAAGGTCGGCGAACTCGAATCCGAACTGAAAGGCCTCGACCGCCTGCTGCGCCAGCTGAGCGCCACCACTTCGCCGCCGGTCATGGATGGCGTGCGGGCGCCTGGGCTCGAGCGCGCCATCGCTGCAGCGCTCGACGATGATCTCGACGCGCCAACGGATATCGCATCGCCGGTCCACTGGTCGGGCCGCCATGGCGAGGCCGCCAATGCCCTGCCGGCGGGCGCGAGGGCGCTCTCCCAGTTGGTCGAAGCTCCGGCCGAACTCTACCCGCGCCTTACCCAGTGTGGCCTCGTCGATCGCGCAACTGGCGCTGATCTCGTCACGCACCTCAAGACCGGCCAGAGCCTCGTCAGCCGCGAGGGCGATCTGTGGCGCTGGGACGGCTTCGTGCGCACGGCCGATGCACCGCTGACGTCGGCAGAAAAGCTCGAACAACGCGCCCGCCGGCAGGCCCTGCAGCCGGAAATCGCTGCCGCGCACGCCGCGCGCGACGCTGCCGCCCACGCGCGCGCGCAGGCCTCGAAGCAACTCACCGACGCTGAGATGACGCTGATGGCCGCACGCCGCCAAGCGCCTGACCTTGCGAGGACCGCAGCACAGGCACATGAAGCCGCAATCCGCGCCGAACAGGATGTCGAACGTCTGTCGCTGCGCGGCGCATCCCTGCGCGAAACTGCTGCGCGTCTCGCCGCGGAGCGTGACGGCGCAGCGCAAGCGCTCAGCCTCGCCCGCGCTTCGCTTGCCGCCGCGCCGTCCGACCATGACCGCGAGATCCTGGTCAGGCTCTCCGATCAGATCCGCACCGGCCGCGATGCCGAGCGCATGGCCGCCGCAGCGCTCGATGCTTTCCTCCGCGATGCCGAACGCGCCGCGGCCCAGCGTGTCTCGCTTACGCATGACCGCGACGAATGGCGCGTGCGCGGGACCGAGGCGTCAACACGCCTCTCCGCCATGGCGCGCGAGCTGGCCGATGCGCGCGTCGCCTTCGACCATGCGCGCGAGCAACCGGCCGCGATCCAGCGCAAGCTCGACGAACTCGCGACCAATGCCGAAACCGCAGACGCCGCTCGCCGCACGGCTGCCGATGCGCTCGCTGAGGCCGGAGCCGGCCTGCGCGAGACAGAGATCGCCGCCCGCGCCGCGCGCGATGGCGCCTCGACAGCACGCGAAGCGCTCGTCCGCGCCGAATCTCGCCTGGAAGCCGCCGTCCGCCGCGAGGCCGAGATCGCTGAACAGGTCCGCGCCGCGTTCGACCAGGAACTCGACGAACTCGAAGGCCGCGTCTCTGCAATCCTCGCAGCCTCACGCGCCGCACGCGCGGAGCACGGCGATGCTGATGCGCCGGAGCCGGAAGAAGCCAGCGCCGACGCCCACGTTCTGGACACGCGCCTCGGCCAGCTGCGCCGCGAGCGTGACCAACTCGGCGCGGTGAATATGGAGGCTGACGAACAGCTTAGCGAGATATCGAAGCGCATGGGTTTCCAGATCGAGGAGCGCGATGACCTCGCTGCCGCCATTGCCAAGCTCCGCGAAGGCATCGATGCGTTGAACATGGATGGCCGTCAGCGCCTGCTGGACGCCTTCCAGCTCGTGAACAGTCACTTTGGCTCTCTGTTCACAGCCTTGTTCGGCGGCGGCCACGCCGAACTGCGCCTGACCGAATCCGACGATCCGCTGGATGCCGGCCTCGAAATCTACGCCTCGCCGCCGGGTAAGCGGCTTGGCCAATTGTCCCTGATGTCGGGCGGCGAACAGGCGCTGACCGCCACGGCGCTCATCTTTGCCGTCTTCCTCTCCCGCCCCGCCCCCATTTGCGTGCTGGATGAAGTCGATGCCCCGCTCGATGACGCAAATGTCGATCGCTTCTGTCGCCTGCTGGAGGAAATGCGCGCACGCACGCAGACGCGCTTCGTGATCATCACCCACAACGCAGTCACGATGTCCCGCATGGATCGACTGTTCGGCGTCACCATGCAGGAACGGGGTGTCTCGAAACTTGTATCGGTCGATCTCCAGGCCGCAGAACGTCTCGCAGCGGCGTAAAGGCTGGACCGGGCCGAGGCCGGCACGCCAAACGCGGTTTTTGGCTACCCTCTCTGCCTGATCCGGCTGCGGCGTTTTCGCCATTGCGAAAAGCTCTAAGAATCAGGTGGTTGCGGTCCAATTCGCACGTGACATTTGCTTGACGGGACTCAGGGTCGCCCCTATAGCTTCGCCCGCGCCGAAACCCCGGGTTTCAACTTGGATTTGCGGGGGTTCGACGCACGCAGGGCCGGACTTTTCCCCTCCCACGCGGACCTCTGACATGAGCCAGGACGATCTGAATCAACGGATCGCCAGGGCCCAGGCAGAGATCGATGCGCGGGAACGTCCCAAGTATATGGCGACGAGCAAGGGAATGGGTCTCGGTTTCCGCATGGCGTCGGACTTTGCGGCCGCTGTCATCGTGGGAGCCATCCTGGGATGGGGACTGGACGCGCTCTTCGGGTGGACACCCTGGGGGCTGGTTTCATGCCTCATGCTGGGTTTCGTGGCCGGCGTCCGGAATGTCGTGGCGACCGCAAGCAAGGCCAATCAGGCCGGGGCCATTGAGAGCAACAAGGGCGAAGGCGCAGGCGAATGAGAATTGCCACCGACCCGATGCACCAGTTCCAGATCGGCAAGTGGTTCGATCTGAACATTGGCGGTTATGACCTTTCGTTCACGAACTCCGCGTTCTGGATGGTCGTGGGCGTTCTGCTCGTGATCGGTTTCCTGGCGCTCGCCACATCGAAGATGTCGACGGTGCCGAACCGCGTGCAGTCGCTGGCCGAGATCTGGTACGGCTTCATCGCCGGAATCGTGAAGGACGTGAACCACGCGCCGGGCAAGCCCTTCATCCCGCTGGTCTTCACGCTGTTCGCGTTTATCTTCATCGCGAACATCATCGGCATGTTCCCTTACTTCTTCACCACCACCAGCCACATCGCCGTCACCGGCTTCATGGCCATCTTCACCATCGGCCTCGTGATCGTCGTGGGCCTGATGAAGAAAGGCCTCGGCTTCTTCAAGATTTTCGTGCCCTCAGGCGTGCCATTCGTGCTGCTCCTGATCGTCACCCCGATCGAAATCATATCGTTCCTGTCACGCCCGATCAGCCTCGGCATGCGCTTGTTCGCGAACATGCTTGGTGGCCACGTGGCGCTCAAAGTCTTCGCCGGCTTCATCCCGTCGCTCGCTGTCGCCCTTGGCGGCATCGGCATGCTGATGGGGGGTCTGCTCGTGATGCCCTTGATCGTTGGTGTGACTGCGCTGGAATTCCTGGTGGCGTTCCTCCAGGCCTACGTGTTCGCCATGCTGACCTGCGTCTATCTCAAT